>DATCWB010000137.1:0-33608 GCA_036566625.1 Pyrinomonadaceae bacterium | reverse complement strand
TTAAGTCACGCCGCTTCTGCCCAAAATTTCGGCTTCAACCCTAGCTCAAACATGCTCTGAATCAGGCAACAGATGTTGTGGCAAAGCACCTTGCAAAGTGCTTCGCTTATCTGCGCCATCTTAGATTGTCTAAAGTTATCGGACGCAAGTGTTTTCACACTTCGTTGATGCGTAGCCGGTTTCTCTGTGTGCGTTGAATTAGATAAGGTTTGTGAGGCGGTGGCGGGCTTTGACGATCTGTCTGGCGATGCGTCTCGCTTCTTCGGCGAGGGCGTCGCGTCCGTGTGTGGCTTCTTGGTCGGCGGCTAGTTTGATGCGGTAGAGGCCGTTTTGTGTGAGTCGCTGGATGCCGAACTCGACGGTGCGTAGTTCTTCTTTGAGCGACATGATTTTGTCTTGTAAGCCTTCGGGGGTGTCGGCGGCCTGCACGCGTGTGCAATAGAAGTGGAGTTCTTCGTCGCCGAGCAGGGTGTGCAGACTGTCGGCGTCGCCTTCGCGGTAGGCGCGGCTGGCCTCGACCATGATCTGGTGGCGGCGTCGGGCTTCCGCGTCGTCGGCCGCGTGGTCGGGATGAAATAGCTTGGCGACCGACCAGAAAAGTTTGCGCAGGCTGTTTCCCACCGGCGACTTCTCCGCCCCGTGCGTTGTTCCGATACCGTCTGGCTCGTCCTCCCGCTCTCCGGCCTGCGCATCGCCTTCCGGGTCGTTCAGGCGTGCTTCGGCCTGCTTGATGGCCTGCTCGATTTCAGCCAACTCGGCCAGTCGGCTGCCGACGATCTCCGTGTAGCGGATTTTGAAGGCGTGCATCTCTTCTTGCAGCGCCGTCAATTCAGTCTGCCGCTCGGATAAAAGCGACTCCAGACGCGCCATCTCCGCCGCCGGGTCGAATGGCTCGTCGCGGGCTGCGCTTGGATGAAGACTTAGACTTTGCATGAATCGTGACGGACAGTATAGCAAGCCTTGCGAAAATACTGCGCCAGCCCGCGGCTGAAAACTGGTTTCTGGTTTCAGGTATCAAGTTCCAGGTTCGAGGACACAGCTTTGATAATCTGAAGCTAATCCGGTCATAACGTGGTTATTAATTTCATTTACTGATGCGTTATCCGTCGGTCTCTGGTGTAAGCTAACGCCGTTCATGCGAGATTCGGACGGTCGGCATCGCCGCTGACAGACGGCAAATTCGAGTGAGGCTTATGAAAAGAATCCTGTGGCTCGCGATCCTTCTTACAGTTTTTTCGTTGGAAACTTTTGCGGTCGAAACTATGCGGCTCGACTTCTACCACACCGGTAACGCCGCGCAGGAATTATTCAGCGTAGACCGGGTGGTCATCGAACCGCTCCCGTGGCCGGGCAATCCGCGCCGCGCCATCGACGAGACGAACCTCGGCAAGTACCTGTTCGAAATCAGGGAGTTGAAGACGAATCGCCTGCTCTACTCGCGCGGCTTCGCTTCGATCTACGGCGAGTGGGAGACAACGGACGAGGCCAAAACGGCGAACCGCACCTTCCACGAGTCGCTCCGCTTTCCCGCGCCCGCCGCGCCCGTGCAAGTTCTGTTGAAGAAGCGCGACGCACGAAACGCCTTCCGCGAAATCTGGGCGACGACTGTTGACCCGCGTGACATCTTCGTCTCGAACGCCAAAGCGGCCGCGCCCGCGCGTCTCATCGAGATCGAGCGGAACGGCGACCCGTCCGCGAAAGTTGACCTGCTCATTCTCGGCGACGGCTACACGGCGGCCGAGGCGGGCAAGTTCGAGCGCGATGCGCGGCGTCTCGTCGGAGTACTTTTCCAGACTTCTCCGTTCAAAGAGCGGCGCAGGGATTTCAACGTCTGGGGCTTATGCCCGCCGGCCGCAGAGTCCGGCATCTCGCGTCCTTCGACCGGCATTCACCGCGACTCTCCGCTCGGTACGACCTACGATGCCTTCGGCTCGGAGCGTTACGTGCTCTCGTTCGACAACCGCGCCTTCCGGCGCACGGCCGCTTTCGCCCCCTACGACTTCGTGGAGATTCTCGCCAACAACCGAACTTACGGCGGCGGCGGAATCTTCAATCTCTACGGCACGGTCGCCGCCGACAGCCAGTGGGCGCCTTACGTCTTCGTACACGAGTTCGGGCATCACTTCGCCGCGCTGGCCGACGAGTATTACACCTCGCCCGTGGCCTACGCCCCTGCGACCGAACGCGTCGAACCGTGGGAGCCGAACGTGACCGCGCTGCTCGACCCGAAGAATTTGAAATGGCGCGACCTCGTCAGCCCCGACACGCCTTTGCCCACCCCCTGGGAGAAAGAAGCGTTTGAAAAATACTCGCGCGAGATTCAGGCGCGCAGGCGCGAGATACGCAGCCAGGGGCGACCCGAACAGGAGATGGACGCGCTCTTTACTGAAGAACTGGCGCACGAGAAAGGGATGTTTGCGCGCGAGAAATATGCAAACAGGGTGGGCGCGTTCGAGGGCGCAAACTACGAGGCGCGTGGGTTCTATCGCCCGCAGGTTGATTGCCTGATGTTCACGCGCACGGACGCTTTCTGCGCCGTCTGCCGTCGCGCCATCGAGCGCGTCGTGGATATGTACGCGCGCCCCTGAGAAGGCAGCGCGCCCGGCCGCTCGCGCCGCGCTTCACAACTGTTCGATTGCGGTCGCGCGCACGATCACCCGCTCCTGCCGGAAACGCGCTTCCAATTCGGCGCGATAGGTCGTCCACCATTCGCGTTCGAGTTCTTCGGCCATGATTTCGAAGATGATGATCGCGTCGCGGCTGATGCGCCCGCCCTCTTTCCAGATTCCCTCCGCCGGCGAACTGCGGAAGGCCGTAACGCCGCCGAATTTTTTTATCAACTCGTCGCGCACGCGATCATAGGATTCCTGCGCAAAAGCCTCGCCTTCGTTATCGTACAGCGGCAGCAATATTTGAATGAGATACACTTGGGCAATCAAACTCCTGTTGAAATATTTGTTCGGCCTTTTGTTCGTACTTGGGGGCTTGTATCACTTCGCAAACCCCGCGCTCTACCTGCGTATGATGCCGCCTTACCTGCCTTGGCATCTCTTCCTCGTCTATCTCAGCGGGTTCTTTGAAGCGTCGCTCGGCTTATTGTTGTTCGTCCCGAAGTACACGCGCCTCGCCGCGTGGGGACTGATCGCGCTGCTCGTCGCGGTGTTTCCCGCCAACATCCAGATGGCGCTCAACCCGCAGCTTTTTCCGGAAATCCCGCCCGCCGTTTTGTGGCTCAGACTACCGCTGCAAGCCGTGCTTATCGCGTGGGCTTACCTGCTCACGCGCGGTCGCCGGGAAAGCGTCAACCACGCGGATTATTCCCCCTAAGCAAACTGCCCGGCGGCATAACCCGAAGCCCACGCCCATTGAAAATTATAACCGCCGAGGTGGCCGGTTACGTCAACCACTTCGCCGATGAAGTAGAGGCCGGGCACGCGCGTCGCTTCGAGCGTACGCGATGATAGCTCCGAAGTCGCGACGCCGCCCGCCGTCACCTCGGCCTTCTTGAATCCCTCTGTCCCGGCGGGCGTGATCTGCCAGCGTTGAAGTTTTTCGGCGAGCGCGTTGATCTCGCGTTCCGACAATTGCCTGAGCGGCCGGGACGGCGCATAGAGATTGCACCACGCCTGCGCGAAGCGACGCGGCAGATAGTGGCCGAGCAGCGTCGCCAACTCGATCTCGGAATCGGCGCGTTCAAGGAGCAGCGAGCGCGCGTCCGCGTCCGGCAGGAGGTCTAGACTTATGACCTCGCCGCGCTGCCAGTAGGAAGAGACTTGCAGGATGGCGGGGCCGCTCAAGCCCCTGTGCGTGATGAGTATGTTTTCGCGAAACGACGCGCCGCTGCAACTGGCGTGCGCATCGAGCGACACGCCGCTCAAGTCCGACAGACGCGCCTGCGTGTCGGCGTCCAGTGTCAGCGGGACGAGCGCAGGCCGGGTCGGTTCTATTCGCAAGTTGAACTGCCGCGCGAGGCGGTAGCCGAAATCGGTCGCCCCGAGTTGCGGGATGGACAGGCCGCCCGTGGCGACGACGAGCGAGGCGGAGGTGAAGCTTCCCTGCTCCGTCTCCACTCGAAACTTGTCGCCGCGCTCAACGCTTCGCACGCGACAGTCGCAACGAATTTCCACGCGCGCGTCCGCGCATTCGGCGAGCAGCAGGTTGATGATCTGGCGCGCGCTGCCGTCGCAGAATAACTGTCCCAGTTTTTTTTCGTGGTAGGCGATGCCGTGTCGCTCGACGAGCGCGACGAAGTCTGCGGGCGTGTAGCGCGCGAGCGCGGACTTGGCGAAGTGGGGGTTGGCGGAGATGAAGTTGGCCGCGCTCGTATTGACGTTGGTGAAATTGCAACGCCCGCCGCCGGAGATCGCGATCTTTTTCCCGACCTGCCCCGCATGCTCTAAGACCAGCACCCTGCGCCCGCGCCGCCCGGCCTCAATCGCGCAGAACAGGCCAGCCGCCCCGCCGCCGATGATGATCACGTCCTTCTCTATCAAGCTCTTCAACTATTCGACGTTGGGATTTTGTGTACCGGCTAACTATAACGTCTGTGGACGCGGCCGCAAAAACCTTCGACGCGCGAGGCGACGCGCGGTGGCGTGTTTAAAGCGGCAGTTGGAGGCGCGCTTCGCAACCCGTGCCGCGTCGGCGGTTGGTGAGGGTCAGCGTGCCGCCGTGCGCTTCGGCGATCTGGCGGCAGAGGACGAGGCCGATGCCCGAGCCGCCCGGCTTCGTCGTGAAGAACGGGACGAAGAGGTTCGTCGTGTTGGAGAGACCCGGCCCTTCGTCTTCAACGATGAGGGTGAAATGGTTCGTGTTCCTGATCCAACCGACGGAGACGCCGCCGCCTGTTTGCAGGGCGGCGTCGGCGGCGTTGCGCTGCAAGTTGATGAGCAGTTGTTCGAGTTGGTCTGCGTCGGCCTGAATGGTTAGCTCCGCGCCCGGCACGACACGGACGGGCAGGCGCGTTTCGAGTTCCGCCACCCTGCGCACGAGTGCGTGGACGTTGACGGGCGCGAAGCGCGGCGGGGGCAGGCGCGCGAGATGTGCGTAGGCCTGCATGAAGCGGCTCAGAGATTCGGAGCGCGAGCCGATGATGGAGAGGCCGCGCGCCATGTCGTCGTGCCAGTCGAGCGGTCGCGGCTCGCGCACGAGCAGGCTCTCCAGGCTTCCGGCGATGGATTTGATCGGCGTCAGCGAGTTGTTCAGTTCGTGACCGAGCACGCGCACGAGTCGCTTCCAGGCTTCGCGTTCCTCCTCGCGGAGTTCGCGGCTGAGGTCTGAGAGGACGAGAAGTTGGTGCGGCAGACCGCGCTCGCGGAAGGTGCTGCGATGCACGCCCCAACGCCCCGCCCGGCCGGGGAAAGTTTTCGGGATGATCTGCGAATCGTCAGCGCCCGCTGTATGCAGAAACTCTTCGAGGCCGAGTTCGGAGGCGGTGCGCCCGAGCAACCGACCCGCGGGTTGCGCGATCAGATGCTCGCCCGCGCGGTTCACCAGACGTAGACGCTCCTCCGCGTCGAAGGCGAAGACGGCCACGTCGATCTCGCCCATCACGGTGCGCAAAAGCGCGGAGGCTTCCATCGCGCCGAGCCTTTGCGCGCGCAGGGTTTCGCCGAGCGCGTTGACTTCGAGCATCACGTCGCCGAGGGCGTCTTCGCGTCCCGCCCCGCGCGCGCGGATCGAGTAGTCGCCCTCGCGCATGGCGGCGAGAAGGTTCGAGAGCGTTTGCAGGTGGCGCACCACGCGGCCACGCAGAGAGAAGGCGAGGCTGAGCCAGATGCCGAGGATGACGAGCGAAAGCGTCCACTGCACTTTCGGCGAATAGGGACGATACCAGATCAGCAGGAGCGAGATGAGCGTGCCGGGAAAGCCCCCGGACAAGGCCATTAAGAGAATGCGCTGCTCGTGGTTCAGCCTGTCGCGGCGGGGGTTATGTGGCTGCTGGCCTTCGGTCATAAGCCATAACGCTGGAGTCGTCTGTAGAGCGCGCTGCGGCTGAGTCCGAGCGCTTCGGCCGCCTGCCCGACGTTGTTGTCGAAGCGCGCGAGCGTTTTGCGAATCAGGAAACACTCTACCTCATCCAGACTCATCTCTTCGAGTCTGCGTTCGGCCTCCGCCCCCGCCTGCAAATTGAGGTCGGCGGCCTCCACCGCCTCGCCCTTCGCCATCAACACCGCGCGCTCCACGGCATGATCCAACTCGCGCACGTTCCCCGGCCACTCGTAACGCAGCAGCGCGTTCGTCGCATCCGGGGAGAACGTCGTCAGAAATTTGCGATAGCGGCGCGCGTATGCGTCGAGGAAGTGGTGCGCGAGGAGCGGGATGTCTTCGCGCCGTTCGCGCAAAGGGGGCAGGCGTATCTCGACCGTGTTCAGACGAAACAGCAAATCCTGTCGGAAACGACCCGCCGCGACTTCCTCGCGCAAGTCCGCGTTCGTGGCCGAAAGTATACGCACGTCCACGCGCCGCGTCTTCGACGAGCCGACGCGCTCAAACTCTCCCGTCTCGACCACGCGCAGCAGTTTCGCCTGTTGCGCGATGGGGACGTTGGCGATCTCGTCGAGAAAGAGCGTGCCGCCGTCGGCCAGTTCGAAACGCCCGACGCGATCCGTCTTGGCATCAGTGAACGCGCCCTTCACGTGGCCGAACAACTCCGATTCGAACGTGCCTTCGGAGAGCGCGCCGACGTTGACCGTGACCATCGTCTTCGTGGCGCGCGGCGAGACGGCGTGAAGCGTCTGCGCGACCACTTCCTTGCCCGTGCCGTTATCGCCCGTCACCAGCACGTTCGCGTCCGATGCGCCGACGCTTTCGATCATCTGGAGCACCGGACGCATGCTCGGGGCGGTGGCGATCATGCGCGCGGGCGCGTGGCCGTCGCGCAGCAGCTTGTTCTCGGCTTCGAGCCGCTGCCCCTTGCGCAGCGCGCGGCTGAGTTCGATCTGCGTGCGCAGGACGGAGAGCAGGCGCGCGTTCTCCCAGGGCTTCTGGATGAAGTCGCGCGCGCCGCGACGCATCGCCTCGACCGCCACCTCGACACTACCCCACGCCGTCATTACGACGACGGGCAGCGTCGAGTCTACCGCCTGAATGCGTGAGAGCAGGTCGAGTCCTTCCTGCCCGGAGGTGGTGTCGCGCGTGTAGTTGAGGTCTATCAGGAGCAGGTCGAACTCCGTCGCCTTGATCGCCGAGAGCACGGCGGGCGGCGAAGTGACGGCCTCGATGTGATAGCCTTCGCCCTTCAACAACAGGCGCAGGGCTTCGAGCACGTCGAGTTGATCGTCGGCGACGAGCACGCTGGGAGTGGATGCTTCAGGTGGCTTCATACGCTTAAGTGAGACGCTTCCCGTTCAGATCGCCTTCGTTCGCACCATTGTAATCGCATAATTTCACTCAAACGCAGCTTGCACGTCCCCGGCGCGTTTTCCGACTTTCAACCGCAACGAGAGGCGCAACCTTCACAATTGCTTTTTCGTGACGGCCGTGAGCACGCGCCCGCGTTCGTGATCCGAGCCGAGGGCGTGCGCCGCTTCGATGATGGCGGCGCGCACAGATTCGTTCGCGGCGTTTGTTCCGGCCGCGCGAATCAACACGTTAGCCTTCTCGAAATCCGAACTCATCCCACGCGCGGCTTTGAGCGCGAGCAGAAGCGTCTCGGCCGAAACATCGCTTCGCTTAAACAGCACGGCCAGCACGCGCCCGCGCTCATAGTCCGAAGAGAGCGTGCCCGCCGTCTCGAAGAAGGCCGCGCGCACGCCCGCATCCGCCAGGTTGTTTTTCAAAACGTGGATGAGCAGCGTGGCCTTCTCATAGTCGGAGCTGATCGACCTCGAACTCTGCGAGAGCAGCTTAGCCAACTGCGCGCCGCTCAAATTTCCACGCTCGACGAGCGCGCTCGCATAGACGCGCCGCGCGTGGTCGGTTTTGAGCCGCGTGATCTCTGCGAGCACGGCATCTGCGCCGCCACGCCTGAGAATCCTGTCCACGCGCGCCTTGGCATCGTAGCCGCTTCCGGCGACCGAGTCAGACAAGAGGCGCGCCAGCCACTTGCGCGCGGCGTCGTCAAAGGGGCGCGACTGCTCCTGCTCCCAGTATTGACGCTTGAGTTGGCCGTCCGCCCCCGGCGTCACTTCAAGCCGGCGCACCATGCCGCCGCGCGTCTCCGAGAGGCGGAAGTAGCCGTCCTCCTTGATGCGTTCCACGTCCGTGTAGTCGTCGTTGAACTCAACGTTCTTCGATGTGAGCGTGATGTTCGTGCCGTCCTCGTCGCTGCTGTGCGTCCAGCGCAGGGTGCTCTCGTTGATCTGGATGTGATTCTGATCCGCCTTCTTCTTCGTTTTGGCGTTCTTCCCCTCTTGAGCCGACGCCGCCGCGACCGACAGGCACATTGCCACCGACAGGACGATGAAAATTTTCTTAATCATAATTTGAACCTCAAACCTTCTTTTCTATTCCTTCTCTATTCATAGTGAAGCGCGGTGATGGGATCAACCTTCATTGCGCGGCGCGCCGGGATGTAGCTGGCGCAGAGCGCGACGAACGCCAGCAGGAGCGAAATCGAGATAAAGATCAACGGGTCGGTCGCACTGACGCCGTAGAGCAGTCCGGACATGAGCCGCGTCAGGGCGAGCGCGCCGGCAAGCCCGACGCCGACGCCGATGAGCGTCATTAACATCGCCTGCCCGACCACGAGTTTCAGAATATCACCGCGTGATGCGCCGAGCGCAATGCGGATGCCCAATTCGCGCGAACGCTGCGAGACCGTATAGGCGATGACGCCGTAGATGCCGACCGTGGCGAGAATCATGGCGACGGCGGCGAAGAGGCCGAGCAGCAGCATGTTGAAACGCTGCGGCGCAACCGCCCGCGCGAACGTCTCGGCCATCGTCGAGATTTTCGTCACCGGCTGATCACGATCAACCGCCAACACTTCCCTGCGTACCGCCGCAGAAAGATTCGACGGGTCGCCTGTGGCGCGGATGGTGAGCGTCATGTTTTCCCAGCCGCTCTGTTCGTAAGAGAGGTACATCGTCGGGCGCGCCTCGGCGCTCAGGCCGGAATGTTTGACGCTGCCGACGACGCCGACCACGGTGAAGTAGGAGCGCGGGCTGTGCGAACCGTCCTCGTCTATGCGCTTGCCCAGAGGGTCTTCGCCGGGGAAGAAGCGGCGCGCGAAAGCCTCGTCGATGACCATGACGGGGGGCGCATCAAGCCGGTCGCGTTCGTCGAAGTGGCGACCGCGCAAAAGCGGAATCTGCATCGCGCGGAAATAGTCCGGCGCGATGATGCGGAAGTCGGCCGATTGCGTCAGCCCTTTCTCCGGCTCTGCCCGACCCTCTATAGAAAAGCCGTCAGTCTCCTCCGCGCCGCTCAGAGGCAGGTGCGACACCGCGCCGACCGCCTCCGCGCCCGGCAGACTCTTCACGCGCGCGATCACCTGACGGTAAAAATCAGCGATCTGTTTATCGTCCGAGTACTTCTGTTCGGGCAAGCCGATCTCGACCGTCAGGATTTGGTCGGGCGAGAAGCCGGGCTGCACGTTTTGCAGGCCGACGAAACTCTTGAGCAGCAACCCCGCGCTGATGAGCAGCACGAGTGCGAGCGCAACTTCCGAGACGACCAGCAGGCTGCGCGCACGCTGGCGGCGGGGGCTGGTGCTGCCGCTGCGCCCGCCGTCCTTCAACGCCTCGTTGAAATCGGGGTGCGAGCTTTGCAGCGCGGGGATGAGTCCGAAAAGAACGCCCGTCAGGAGCGAGACGAAGAGCGTGTAACCGAGCACGCGTCTGTCAATTCCGATCTCGGCCGGGCGCGGCAGGTTGCCGGGGCTGAAGGCGACCAGCAGATCAACGCCCCACATCGCCAGCCAGATGCCCAGCACGCCGCCGACCAGCGCAAGCAGCACGCTCTCGGTCAGGAGTTGCCGCACGACGCGCCAGCGGGTCGCGCCGAGCGCGATGCGGATGGCGATCTCTTTCTGCCGCGCCGTCGCGCGCGCCAGCAGCAGGTTGGCGACGTTGGCGCACGCGATCAAAAGCACGAAGCCGACCGCCCCGAGCAGGATCAGTATCGCGAGCCGACTCTTGCCCACCACCTGCTCGTGCAGGGACAGCACGGCCACGCGCCAGTCTTTATTATCCTCCGGATGCTGCTCTTCAAGTTGGCGCGCGATGTTGTCTAACTTCGCCTGCGCCTGCCCGACCGTTGCTCCCTCCACGAGACGCCCGACGACCGCGATGTGATGGCTGCCGCGATTCTGTATCTCCCTGTCGGTCATCGCATAGGGCGCCCACAGGTCGGTCTTCGCGCTGAAGTCGAAGAAGGCCGGCATCCCCATGTCCTGCGGGAAGGTGACGGTCGCCGGCATGATGCCGACGACGGTGTAATTGTCGCCGTCGAGCGTCAGAGATTTGCCCAGCACCGAGGGGTCGGAGCCGAAGCGACGCTGCCACAACCCGTGGCTGATGACGACGACGCGGTTCGCGCCCGGCCTCTCGTCTTCCGCGACGAAGGCCCGCCCCGACATCGGTTTCACACGCAACAGCGCGAAGAGGTTGGCCGATGCCTTAACGCCCGTCAGACGTTGCGGCTCGTCGTTGCCCGTCAGCACCACGTTCCACCCATTGAGCGCGGCCATACCCTCGAAGATGTCTGCGCTCTGGCGTCGCCACTCGACGAAGCTGCCGGTCGAGCCGGGCAAATGCTCGTAGCCGAGTTGCTTCCCGAACGGGTGCGTCTCCCAGAGCAACACCAGTTGCTCCGGCCGCTCGAAAGGCAGCGGGCGCAGGAGCACCGTGTTGACGACTGAGAAGATGGCCGTGTTCGCCCCGATCCCGAGCGCGAGCGCGAGCACCGTCACCAGCGTGAACCCCGGACTCTTCCAGAGCATCCGAAAACCGTAGTGCAAATCCTGTAACAGCGTCCGCACGTTATCTCCTATTCGTATCTCAGCGCAACCATCGGATCGACCCTCGTCGCGCGGCGCGCGGGGATGTAGCAGGCGAGGAAAGCGACAAGGATCAGCATCAGCGTGACGCTCGCGAACGTCAGAGGATCAATGGCACTGACTTCAAACAGCAGGCTCTTCATCAGGCGTGTAAGGGCAAACGCCCCGGCGAGTCCGGCCGCGACGCCGGCCACCGCCAGCCTTAATCCCTTGCCGATGACCAGCCTCAACACGTCGCCGGGTTGCGCGCCGAGCGCCATCCGCACGCCGATCTCCTGCGTGTGCTGCACGACGAAGTAGGACAACACGCCGTAGATGCCGAGGGCGGCCAACAGCAGCCCCAGCGCGGCGAAGGCCGTCAGGAGAATCATCCCCTGCCGGCGTTGCGCCATCGCCCTGCCGAGCACCTCATTCATCGTGCGGACGCTGGCGACGGGTTGGTTCGGGTCAACTTCGCGGATGGCCTGGCGCACGGCGGGCGCGAGGTCTGTGGGCGCGTTCGCCGTGCGGACGACGAGTTCGCGCGGGACGAAGAGGCTATAGGGCACGCCGTACCCGGCCTGCCAGTAAGGCACATACATTTCGGCCTTGACCGGCGCGTCCAGCCCCATCTGCCTGACATCCGCAACCACTCCCACTATCGTCAGCCAAGGATTGGTGTCGGGCGTCGCCACCTTAAACCGCTTGCCGATGGGGTCTTGATCCGGCCAGAACTGCCGCGCCATCGTCTCGTTGACGACCGCGACCGGGGTGGCGCGCTCGTTGTCACGTTCGTTTAAACTCCGTCCGCGCCGCAGCGCAAGCCCTATCGCCTGAAAATAGTCGGGGCTGACTTGACGATGATTGGCATTCAAACCCGCGCCCGGCTCTGCTTCTCGTCCTTCGATTGCGAGTCCGTTCCCGCCTCCCCTCCAGACGAGTGGGACAGAAGTTGTGTAACCGGCGGACACCACGCCGGGCAAATTCCTAACCCTCTCAAGCACCTGATCGTAGAAAGCCACGCGCCGCGCATGTTCGCGGTATTTGCCGCTTGAGAGTTGGGTTCTGAGCGTCAGCACGTTGTCAGGGCGCAAGCCCGCGTATTGGCCGCGCAGTTTCGACAGAGTTTGAATCAGCAGCCCCGCGCCCACCAGCAGCACGAGCGACAGAGCGATCTCCGCCACGACGAACGCGCCGCGCAGACGACGCTGCCCCGCGCCGCCGCCCGCGCGCCCGGCCGTGCTCTTGAGCGCGTCGTTCAGATCGATCTTGGACGCCTGCAACGCCGGAGCCAGCCCGAAGATAACGCCCGCGAGCAGCGACACAAAGAGGGTGAAGCCGAGCACCGGCAAGTCCAGCGTCAGCACGGCCGATTCACGCAACCCCGGGGGGATTAGCTGTTGCAGAAAAGCCAGAGTCCACATCGAGAGTAACAGGCCGAGGCATCCGCCGAGTCCGCCGAGCAGGAGGCTCTCCGTGAGCAGTTGCCGAACGATGCGCCCGCGGCTCGCACCTATGGCCGCACGCACCGCGATCTCTTTGCGGCGCGATGCCGCGCGAGAGAGCAGCACGCCCGCGATGTTGGCGCACGCGATCAGCAGCACGAAGCCGACCGCCACGAGCAGCAGCAACAGAGGGCGGCGCACATCGCCCAACAGTTGTTCGTGTAATGGAACTACGGTCGCGCTCAAACCCTCCGCCTGTTCCGGGTAGGCGGCGGCGATGCGATGAGTGATGGCCTGTATGTCGGCGTTAGCCTGAGCGACGGTGACGCCCGACTTTAAGCGCGCGACCACTTCGAGATTGTGTAAATCGCGGTTAGAGAGCTGTTCGGCGGTGAACCCAATCGGCGTCCACAGCTTCACGTCCGGCACTTCAAACTGAAAGTTTTGCGGCATCACGCCGACGACACGATACTTCTCGCCGTTGAGCAGGATGTCGCGTTCGGTGATGCCCTGTTCGCCGCCGAACCTGTTCTGCCAGAGGGCGTGACTGATGATCGCAACTTTAGCCGCGCCGGGTTTATCGTCGTCCGGCAGAAAATCGCGCCCGACCGCGGGACTTGCGCCGAGCAGGGGGAAGAAATTCGCCGTCACGGCGAAGGCGATCAGCCTTTCCGGCTCGCCTTCGCCCGTCAGATCGTAGCTGCGCAACTCCTGCACCGCCATCTCCTCGAAGACGCGGTTCTGAGTCTTCCAGTCGGCGTAATTGCCGGCCGCGGGCGTGTCCCGCGCGAAACCGTTGGCAACATCGCTTTCCCAAACCATCACCAGCCGTTCGGGTTCGCGGTAGTTCAAAGGCTTTAACAGCACCGCGCTGACCAGACTGAAGATCGCCGTGTTCGCGCCGATGCCGAGGGCGAGCGTGATGACGGTGACGAGTGTGAAACCGGGATTCTTCCAGAGCATCCGCAGCCCGTAACGCGCGTCTTGCAAGAGCGTTCCCATGTTCCTCTCCTATTCGTATCTGAGGGCTACCATCGGGTCAACCTTCGTCGCGCGGCGCGCGGGCAGATAGCAGGCGAGCAACGCCACGCTCCCGAGCAGCAGGGTGATTCCGATGAATGTCAGCGGGTCGGTCGCGCTGACGCCGAAGAGCAGGCTCGACATCAGCCGGGTGAGCACGAATGCGGACGCGAGTCCGATCACGCCGCCGACGACGAGGAGCATCACGCCCTGCCACAGGACCAGCTTGATGATGTCGCCCGTCTGCGCGCCAAGCGCCATGCGCACGCCGATCTCGTGCGTGCGCCGCGCCACGGTGTAGGACATCACGCCGTAGAGTCCGACGGCGGCCAGCAGCAACGCCGCGACCCCGAACACGCTGAGCAACACGGCGATCATCCGGTCGGCGGACAATGCCTCGGCGACGTGTGCGTGAAGGGTGTTGATCTGGTAGACCGTCAGATTCTTATCGAGGTTCTTCAACTCGGCGCGCACCGAAGGGAGCGCCAGCAGGGGGTCGCCCTCCGTGCGCACGAAGAGCGTCATCGAAGACTCGGCATCCTGTGCCAGCGGCGTGTAGAAAAACGGCAACGGCTCTTCGCGCAAGCCCCTGTACTTGGCATTCTTCGCCACGCCGATGACCTCTAAATATGGCCCTTCCGAATCATTCCTCAGACGCTTGCCCAGAGGGTTCTCGCCGGGGAAATAACGTCGCGCAAACTCTTCGTTGATGATGACGACGCCGGGCGCATTCGCCGTGTCGGTCGCGCTGAATTCACGACCTTGAACGAGCGGGATGCCGATGGTCGAGAAATAGTTCGGAGTGACGACGTTGGTGTTAAGTTCCGTGTCCTCGTTCGGCTTCGGCTGGTAGCCTTCGATAAAGACGCTGGTGCGCATTCCGCCGCCGCTGATGGGCACGATGTATGACAGAGCAGTGGAGCGCACGCCGGGCAAAGCGCTCACCTGCTCCTGCACCCGGCGGTAGAAAAGCTCCTGCTCATCGCGCCCCATCTTCGCGCCGCGCCTCTCCATCGGCATGAGCAGCACGTTCTCCGTGTTGAAGCCCGGATCGGTCGTCGATGCGGCGCGCAGGCTACGCATGAACAGCCCGGCGCAGATGAGCAGGATGAGCGACAGCGCGACCTGCAAGACGACGAGCGCGTTTCGCAACCCGAACCGTCCGAAGCCGCGAACTTCCGGCGCGCTCGTGTCGTCCTTTAAAGCGGACAGTAAATCCTGACGCGCGGCTTGCAGCGCGGGCACGAGGCCGAACACGATCCCGGTCAGGAGCGAGACGCCCAGCGTGAACAGGAGCACTCGCCAATCCATGCTCAAATCAACCCCGCCCACCGCTTCGGCGGGGAAAAATTTCGGCAGAAAGTCGGTCGTCCAGAGTGTCAGCAAAAGTCCGAGGAGGCCGCCGAGAATGGCGAGGCACATGCTCTCGGTCAACAACTGCTGCACGAGGCGGCGGCGGCCTGAACCGAGCGCCAGCCTGATGGCGATCTCGCGCCTTCGCACGGAGGCACGCGCCAACAACAGATTTGCCACGTTGGCGCAGGCGATCAGAAGCACCAGCCCGACCATTAACATCAGCATCCCCGTCACCCCGGCGATGTTTTTGCGCGCACGCGGGTGCAGGCGCGATTCCTGCACCACGGTCACGGGGCGCGGCTCGTTCGGGCGCGCGAGCGTGCCCCGGTTCGTATCGGGAAAGTCCACGGCGAGCCGCGCGGAGATGGCCGTGAGTTGCGCATTGGCCTCTTCGATGGTCGCGCCCGCGCTGAGCCGGCCGACGATCATCAGGCCGCGACTGCCGCGCGCGCTCGCTTCCTTCGGGGTCGGAATCATGGGTCGCCAAAACTCCGGCGGCGGCCCCATGTGCAGGCTCCGAAAATTCTCCGCCACCACGCCGACAATCGTGTGCGCCCGCCCGTCGAGTTCGACGGTGCGGTTGACGAGGGACGGGTCGGAGTTGAAACGACGTTGCCAGAGATTATGACTGATGACGGCGACCGGATTACCGCTCGCCGCAGTCTCGTCTTCGGGCAGGAATGTACGCCCTGCCGCAGTTCTCACGCCGAGCGTTTTGAAATAGTTTGTCGTGACCGACTCGCCGCGCAGCCGCTCGGGTTCATCGCCGCCGGTCAAACTCGCCACGTCGCTTTCATAGGCCGCGAGCGCCTCGAAGGCTTTGGCTTCGTCGCGAAAAGAGACGTAGTCGGGGTATGACGAACTGCCGTATAACCCGCTGCTGTAATCGCTCGTGTAGACGGCTACGAGGCTCTCCTGCGCTTCGACGCCGGAGAGCGGCCTGAGCAACAGCCCGTTAATCATACTGAAGATGGTCGTATTCGCGCCGATCCCCAATGCCAGCACCGCGACCGCCACCGCTGTGAAGCCCGGACTCTTCCACAACAGCCGCGCGCCATAACGCAAGTCTTGCCACAGTATTCCCATCACGTTCTCCTCGAAACTCTCTTACTCGTATCTGAGCGCGACCATCGGATCAACTTTCGTCGCCCGGCGCGCGGGGATGTAGCAGGCCAGCAAGACCACGGCGGTCAGCAGCACGGAGACGGCGGCGAACGTGACCACATCGGTCGAACGCACATCGTAGAGCAGGCTCGCCAACAGCCTCGTGAGGGCGAAGGCGGCGACGAGGCCGCTCGCCACGCCCAGAACGGCGATCAATAATCCCTGCCTTAAAACCATCCTGAACACGTCGAGCGGGCGCGCGCCGAGCGCCATGCGGATGCCGATCTCGTGCGTGCGCTGAGTCACCATGTAGGAGATGACGCCGTAAATTCCCACGGTGGCGAGGATCATGGCGACGGCGGCCAGAATCGAGATGAGCAGCATGTTGAAGCGCGGGCGGGCGAGGGCCTGATCCAGGACCTGCTCGGCGGTGCGCGCGTTGTAGAGGGGCTGTTGCCGGTCGAGCGCGCGCACCTGGCTGCGGAATACTTCGAGAATGGCGAGGGGCGGGCCTGCGGTGCGGGCGACCACCGTCAGGCCACGACGCGGCGACTGCCGGTAAGAGCGATAAACCTGCGCGTAGGGTTCTTCGTCCAGCCCCTGCTGGCGCACGTCGCCCACAACGCCGACCACATTCAACCATTGCACGTCCGGGCCTTGCGGGTCGCTGAAAGTGATCCGCTTGCCCAGGGGGTCTTCGCCGGGAAAGTATTTGCGCGCCATAGTCTCGCTGATGATCGCGGCGCGCGGCGCGTTCTGGTCGTCGCGCTCGTCGAGCAGGCGTCCGCTGCGCAGCGGTATCTGCAAGGTGCGGAAGTAGTCGGGGCTGACGGTGCGCGCCTCCGCATCGGGCACGCGCTCCGTGCTGGCGCGCGTGCGCCCTTCGACCGAGAAGGCGAGGATGTCGCCGCCGCCGCCGAGCGGCAGCGCACTCGTCACCGCCGCGCCCTGCACGCCTGACTGTTGCGCCAGTTGTTGCAGTAGTTGATCGTAGAAGTTGACGACCTGCTGGTTCTCCGCGTACTTCGCGGTAGGCAGCACGAGTTCGACCGCGAGCAGATTCTCCGGGTTGAATCCGGGTTTCACATCCTGCAAGCGCAGGAAGCTCTTGATCAGGAGACCCGCGCCGACGAGCAAGACCAGCGACAGCGCGATCTCCGAGACGGCGAGCGCGTTGCGCAGTCGGCGTCCGCGCCCTCCATCCATCGAACTGCGGCCACTCTCTTTCAACATCTCGTTCAGATTGGGGTTCGAGACCGTGAGAGCCGGGGCGAGACCGAAGACGATTCCGGTGACGAGCGAAATGCCTATGGTGAACAGAAGAACTTGCCGGTCTATGCCGACGGATTCGAGCCGTGGAATGTTACCGGGACTGAGCGCAATGAGGGCATCAATGCCCCAGAACGCCACCAGCAGCCCGAGCGCGCCGCCGAGCAGCGACAACACGATGCTCTCCGTCAACAACTGTCGCACGATGCGCCCGCGCCCCGCCCCGAGCGCGGTGCGAATCGCGATCTCTTTGAGCCGCGTGCTCGAACGCGCCAGGAGCAGGTTGGCGACGTTGGCGCAGGCGATGAGCAGCAGGAAGCCGACCGCGCCGAGCAGCATCAACAGCGCCGGGCGCACGTCGCCCGTGAACCGCTGGTGCAGGGGCTGGACGATGACGCCCCACGCCGAGTTAGTGTCAGGATATTGTTGTTCGAGTCGCGCGGCGATGGTCGTCATCTCCGCGCTCGCCTGCTCGACGCTGACGCCGGGTTTGAGGCGCGCGATCACGCTCAGGAAATCGCTGCGGCGACCGTTGCGCATCCCTTCACTCACGGGCAGGGGCAGCCACATCTCGACCGGACGACGCGCCTCCGGGTTCGGGTGCTGAAAGTCCGGCGGCATCACGCCGACGACCGTGTACTGGTTGTTGTTCACGCCGATCTGCTGGCCGACGACACCTGCGTTCCCGCCGAAGCTACGCTGCCAGAGGCCGTGGCTGAGGATGACGACGCGGTGCTTGCCCTCCTCGTTCTCCTCGGGGAGGAACTTGCGGCCGAGCGCAGGCTCGACGCCCAGCACCGTGTAGAAATCGCCGAGCACGGCCGCACCGGGCAGACGCTCCGGCTCGCCGTCGCTGCTCGTCAGGCTCGGCGACGTGTTGGAGAAGGCGGCGACGGCTTCGAAGCTTTGATTCTGTTGTCGCCAATCGTTGAAGTTAGGATAGGAGGCAACCTCTTTCGCGATGTCGTTGCGCGGGCTGGATTCCCAGAGCCAGACCAGCCGGTCGGGCGTTTTGTATGGCAGCGGGCGCAGGAGCACCGTGTTGACGACCGAGAAGATGGCAGTGTTTGCCCCGATCCCGAGCGCGAGCGCCAGCACGGCGACGTAAGTAAAGCCCGGACTCTTCCACAACGTGCGAAGCCCGTAGCGCATGTCCTGCCAGATCGTTCCCATTTGTTACCTCCGAAAATTGCGAATAGTATTTTGCAGTTGGCGCATCGGAAGACGTAGATCGCGCCGCTTTTTCCAACCCGAATTGCACATTACTCGATTGCCGTCATTCGTATCTGAGGGCGACCATCGGATCAACTCTCGTCGCGCGGCGCGCGGGGATGTAGTTCGCTGCGAAGGCGACGAGGATGAGCAGCAGTGAGATGAGGCCGAACGTCAGCGGGTCGGTCGCACTCACGCCGTAGAGCATCATCGTCAAGCCCTGCATCAACCAGTAGGAACTGACGAGGCCGATGCCGATGCCGATGAAGGCCAGCAGCATCCCCTGCCTGACGACCATCAGGCGTATGTCGCGCTGGCTCGCGCCGAGCGCCATCCGCACGCCGATCTCGTGCGTGCGTTGCGTGACGGCGTAGGACATGACGGCGTAGATGCCGACGGAAGCAAGCACCAGCGCGATGAGCGCGAAGACGCCGAGCATGCCCATCGTCACGCGCTGCGGCGCAAGCGATTCGGAGACGACCCGTTCCATCGTGCGCACGTTGTAGACCGGCTGCTCCTTGTCTATCGCCCCGATCTCGCGTTGCACGCCACCGCCGAGTTGCACCGGGTCGCCCGTGGCGCGTACCACGATGCTCATCGTGTGCCAGGGCTGCTGCGCGAGCGGCGTGTAAACCTCGGACGCGATCTCTTCCATCAGCGACTCGTGCTTGATGTTGCCGACGATGCCGATGATCTCGTAGTGGCCGGACTCTTTCTCGCCGCCGAAATCCAGACGTTGCCCGATAGGGTCTGAGTCGGGGAACTGTTTTCGGGCGAGTTCTTCGTTGATCAGGATGACGTTCGGCGAGTCTGCCCGGTCGGTCGGCGCGATGTGCCGTCCGCGACGCAGGGGGATGCCCATCGCGTCGAGGTATTGCGGGCTGACGACGCGGAAGTTCGCCTGCGGTTCGCGCCCCTTCTCCGGCTCGGGTCGCCCGACGACCGAGAAAGCCGAGTCCATGTTGTTGCGCGTGAGCGGAAGGACGTTGACTGCGCCCGCGTGCTGCACGCCCGGCAAAGCGGCGACGCGCTCGATAGCCTGCGTGTAGAAATTCGCGCGCGCGGCTTCATCCTCGTATTTCGCGCGCGGGAGCGCCACATCCAACACGAGGACGCTCTCGGGTTTGAAGCCCGGCTCGACACGCAGCATTTCGTAGAAACTCTTGATCATCAAACCCGCGCCGATCAGGAGCGTCAGCGAGATCGCCACCTCGGCGACAACGAGCGCGCCGCGCAGGCGGTTGCGACCGAAGCCGCCGCCCGAAGTGCGTCCGCCGTCTTTGAGGGCTTCGTTGAAGTCCGTCTTCGTCGCTTGCAGCGCGGGCGCGAGGCCGAACACGATCCCGGTCAGGAGCGAGACGCCCAGCGTGAACCAGAAGACCTGCGTGTCGATCCGTACGTTTTTCCACCCCGGCAGGTAGCGCGAGAGGCTTGCGGGGATGCCCGCCTTGAGCAGATCGATGCCCCACACCGCGAAGAGCAGGCCGAGCGCGCCGCCAAAGAGCGCGATGAGCACGCTCTCCGTCAACAACTGCCGAATCAGACGCGGGCGTCCCGCGCCGAGCGCCATGCGAATCGCGATCTCCTTCTGGCGCGACGACGCGCGCACGAGCAGCAGGTTGGCGACGTTGGCGCACGCCAGCAGCAACACGAAACAGGCCGCGCCGAGCAACACGATGAGGCCGGGGCGCGGCCCTCGCACGTATGAAGCTTTAAGCGATTCGGTGGCGATGGTGCGGTTGCTGTTGGTGTCTGGATATTGCGCTTCGAGGCGGCTGGCGATGGCGGCGAGTTCGGCGTCGGCCTGTGCGGACGTGACGCCCGGCTTGAGCCTCCCCATCATGCGCACGTAATGATTGCCGCGCTCCGCTCTCACCTTGTCTGTGATCGTGAAGGGGATCAGGATGTCGTTGCCGGTGGGTGGGAAATTGAAGTCCTCTCCCATCACGCCGACGACGGTGTAAGGCTGGCCGTTGAGCATCAGCGTGCGGTTGACTATGCCCGGGTCGGCCGCATAACGGCGACGCCAGAAGTCGTGCGTGAGGATGACGACCTTATCGCGCCCGTCCTGCTCCTCTTCCGCTGCGAACGTGCGCCCGAGGGCGGCGCGCACGCCGAGCGCGTCGAACAACGTGGGCGAGACGACGGCCACTTCGAGTCGCTCCGGCTTATCGCCTTCGGTAAGGTTGAGCGAGTTATTGTTGTAAATGGCGAGATGCGAGAAGGCGTTGCTCTCGTCGCGGACGGCGAGAAAGTTTGCGGGCGCGATTGAGTTGCGCGTGCTCGTGTTCGGCGGCCTCTCCCACATAACGACGAGACTGTCCGCGTCGGGGAAACTGAAGGGTTTGAGCAGGAGCGCGTTGAAGGCGCTGAAGATCGTCGTGTTCGCGCCGATCCCCAAAGCCAACGCCACGACCGCCACCGACGTGAAGCCCGGATTCTTCCACAATATCCGTAAGGCGTAGCGCAAATCCTGCAAGACTGTTCCCATATCCAGAGACTCCCCGGCGAGGCGTAGCATGACGTGTGCCCGGCGGCGAGCGACAGGCTTCGAGTGCGCGCCTTCCTGCATAAGTTCCAAAGCGTCGTCGTATAAGGTCGGCGCGCGATGAAGCGCACAGGTTCGGCGCGCGGGCGGTTTTACGGCGCGCTCAACTTCTTGATCAATTCGGCCGCCGCCGGTGCGTTCGCGTAAGTAGGCTCGACCTCGATGGCCTTGCGGTAAAACTCTATGGCGCGCTGTTTGTCGCCGCTGTTCATGTACATTTCGGCCAGACTGTCATAAGTGTTGCCCGACTTCGGGTAGGCCGCGATGTTGAGTTTGAAAACGTCAATCGCCTCTTTCAACTTCTTCTGCCCGTAGAGGTGATAGCCGAGCGCGTTGATGAAACCTTCCTGCACCAGCGGCGAGTTCCGGTTCTTTTTCCACGCGAGGTCGAACGCGCTTCGGAATTTTTCCATTCCCTGTTCGACGATCAGGTCGCCCGCGCTGCGAGCCAGCAAGGTGTCGGACGGGTCGTTGTAATGCAGGTATTCCCAGACCTTGTCCGAGCCTTCGGCGAGACCGGCTTTCGTGATCTCCAGTTGCTTGGCATAAGCCGCGGGCACATCTTCGAGCATGCGCCGCAGTTCGGCCTGCGGCATCCAGCGTCCGCGCGCCATGACGCCGAGCGGGCGCGACGCGCTCCCGATGTCCCGCAGAGGGTTCGCGTCGAGTAGCAGCAAATCGGCGCGCTTACCGACGGCGACAGTGCCGAACTCGCCGGTCTTCGTCAGAAACTCACCCGGATAGCGCGTGGCCGCCCGCAACGCTTCGAAAGGCGTGAAGCCGATGTCGATGAGTTGGCGCAACTCTTCGTGCTCCGAGAATCCCGGCACGACGCCGGGGTTCATCGCATCCGTGCCGGTCATGATGCGGACGCCGGCGCGATGCAACTCTTTCGCCAGTTTCTTTTGGAAGGCGAGCGATTTGTTCAAGATCGCGCCCTGCGTGCCGAGCCTCAGCTTGTAAGGGTTCACCTCCACGCCCCAACTATCTCTCACCCAGGGCGCGAGGTATTTCATCTCCGGCATGGCGAGCAGGGCGGGCAGCGTTTCGACTTGCTTGATGATGTGATCGTAGGCGACGAAGGTGACGACTACCTGAACGCCTGCTTTCGCCGTCGCGGCCGCAACTTCGGGGATGCGGCTCTCGTCGTCGGTCTTATTTTTGAAGGTCGTGTAGACGTACTCTTCGGCGTGCGCGATGGCCTGCCCGGCCCGAAGGACGCTCTCGAAACCGGGTTCGCGCGGGATGTGGCCGATGTAGAGCAGGTTATGCTTTTTCGCCTCGGCGATCAGCACGTCGTAGGCTTCTTTCGAGACGCCGTTATAGATTTTGATCGCGTCATAACCGGCCTTGCTCTGTTCTTGCACGAGGCGACGGGCTTCGTCGGCCTTCTGCGCCGTGCGGATGGTCGGGCCGCAGGTATAGATGGTCGGCCCGGCGAGTTTTCCCTGTTCGACATCCGCGCGCCATAAAAGATTCGCGGGTCGGCCGTTCAGGTTGAAGACCGTGGTCACGCCGTTCGCCAGGTAGAGCGGCAACTCGGCGACCGAATACAGGTGCGCGTGCATGTCCACCAGACCCGGCATGAGGAAGCGTCCCTTGCCCTCGATGCGGGTTGCGCCCCGCGGCAATTTCGTTTTCGCCGCCGCCCCGATCTCCGCGATGCGCCCGTCGCGCACGATGACGGTCTGATTCTCTAACACGCCCTCTCTATCCAACGGCACGACGTTCACGTTAACGAACGCGACGGCGGCCGATGCCCCACCGTCCAACGTACGTGACGCGACGCCGGACGGCAGCGCGCCGAAGTTCAAAGCAATGACGAGAAATAAAGACTGGAGGTGTCTCGGTTTCATGCTGTCCCCTTCAAAGGCGACGAAAGGCGACTTAAGGAGGCCGCTCTCTCTGCGTAGAGGGTGGCCTCCTTCGTAGTAACTACTCGTACCTGAGCGCGATCATGGGATCCACCCTCGTCGCCTTGCGCGCCGGGATGAGACAGGCGAGGAGCGCGACCGATGCGAGCAGCAGGGAGACGACGCCGTAGGTGAGCGGGTCGGTCGCGGACACGCCGTAGAGCAGGCTCGACATCAGGCGCGTCAGCGCGAACGCGCCGACGAGGCCGAGGGCGACGCCGAAGAGCGCCAGTTTCATGCCCTGCGAGACAACCATCCTCAACACGTCGCGGCGTCCCGCGCCGAGCGCCATGCGGATGCCGATCTCGTGCGTGCGCTGCGTGACCGAATAGGCCATCACGCCATAGATGCCGATGGCGGCGAGCAGCATCGCCGAGCCTGCGAAGACGGCGAGCAGCCACGTCGCAAACTTCTGCGGCGCGACCGTCGCAGCCACGATCTGTTCCATCGTGCCGACGTTCGAGATCGGTTGATCCTTGTCGATCTGCAAAACCTCGTTGCGTACGGCGGGGGCCAAACTCGTGGGGTCGCCCTTGGTCTTGACGGCGAGCCACAGGCTGCGATTGGCGGCGGCGAAATTCTCAGCGGGAACCTGCTTGTAAGGCGTGTAAATCTCGACGCGCCCCTCTTCATCCGGCCCGTAGTGCTTCATGTGCTTGAAGACCCCGACGATGTTTCGCAGAGGAGCGCGGTCGCCCCCGATCCTCAGACGCTTGCCGATGGGGTCTGCATTGGGGAAGAAGCGCGCGACGAACATCTCGTCCACCATCACGGCGAGCGGCGCATCATTCGTATCCTGCTCGGAGAGAAAGCGGCCGTTCACCAGCTGAATGTTCATCGTCTTGAAGTAGCCAGGTTCTGCGAAGAGGTTGACGGCGAGCACGGCGTCTTTCGGGTTCGTCGTTTCCTGCCCTTCCACCATCACGCCGGATTCGATGCCGCCGTTCATCGGCAGGCCGCGCGTCAGCCCCGCGCTCTCGACGCCGGGCAGAGCGCGGACGCGGCGCAGCAGTTCGTCCCAAAAATTCGCGACCTGGCCGCTCTCTTTATAGCGCGCTTCCGGCAGCGGCACGCGCAGCGTCAACACGTTCGTCGGGTCGAAGCCGAGGTCGGTCTCCTGCAAACGCGAAAAACTCTTGATGAGCAGTCCCGCGCTGACGAGGAGCAGGAGCGAGAGCGCGACTTCGGAGACGACGAGCAGGTTGCGTACGCGCTGGCGTCCCGCGCCGGCCGACGTGCGCCCGCCGTCTTTCAGCGTCTCGTTCAGGTTCGACTTGGAGGCTTGCAGCGCGGGCGCGAGGCCGAAGAGCAAGCCGGTCAGGATGGAGACGCCGAGCGTGAAGAGGAGCACGGGCATGTCCAGCCCGATCCCTGCGACGAGCAGGCGCGGCAGGTCTTCGGGAAGCGCGGCGAGCAGCGCATCGATGCCCCACATGGCGAACAGCAGGCCGAGCGCGCCGCCCAACACCGAGAGCAACAAACTTTCGGTGAGCAACTGCCGGATGATGCGCCCGCGCCCCGCGCCGAGGGCGGTGCGAATCGCGATCTCCTTCGAGCGCGAAGCGGCGCGCGCGAGCAGCAGGTTGGCGACGTTGGCGCATGCGATCAAAAGCACGAAGCCCACGGCCGCGAGCAGGATCAGGAGCGCGGGGCGAATGTCTTCGACGGCGCGCGCCTGTAGCGAGTCCAACACCGCGCTCTGCCCGCCGTTGGTGTCCGGGTATTGCTGCGCGAGACGCTCGGCGATGGCTTTGATCTCGGTGCGCGCCTGCTCGACCGTCACGTTCGGCTTTAAGAGTCCGAGCACATACATGCCGGGGTGGTTGCCGCGCCCCGTCATGTTCGGCTGATCGGAGCGCAGGCCGACGGGGACGAACACGTCCACCGGCGACTGCCATTCAAACGTCTGCGGCAAGACGCCGATGACCGTGAAACTCTCGTTGTTCAGTTGGAGCGGTTTGTTGATGATGGAAGGGTCGCCGCCGAGTCGTCGCTGCCAGAAGCCGTGGCTGATGAGCGCGACGGGGTTCGCGCCCGGCCTGTCTTCGTCCGGCGAGAAGTTGCGCCCGAGCGTGGGCGTCACGCCGAGCACGTTGAAGAAGCCCGATGAGACTTGCCGCCCGTCTAGTCGCTCCGGTTCGCCGACGCCCGTCAAGACATAGTTCGCGCTACGAAAGGCGGCGATCTGCTCCATCGTCGTCTGCTGCGCGCGCCAGTCCTGGAAATTGGGGTAGGAGACCGACATCTCCGGCACTTGCTGCGACCACTCGCCGATGTAGACGATGCGTTCGCCGTTCGGGTAGGGCAACGGGCGCAGGAGCACCGTGTTGACGACCGAGAAGATGGCCGTGTTCGCCCCGATCCCCAGAGCCAGCGCCAGCACCGTCACCAGCGTGAACCCCGGACTCTTCCAGAGCATCCGAAAACCGTAGCGTATGTCCTGCCCGAACGTATTCATGGTAACACCTCACGGGATTGGGGATTTTGAATTGCGGGGCCCGGATTAAAAGAGACCCCGCCCTACATCATGCCGCGATGCGTAATCATCATTCATTTCGTAAAGCCACCATCGGGTCAACTTTCATCGCGCGCCGTGTCGGGATATAGCAGGCCACGAGCGCAACCACCGCCAGCAGCAGCGAGAGTCCGCCGAAAGTTATGGGGTCGGTGGCACTGACGCCATACAGCAGGCTTTCCAACAGGCGCGACAACGCTAGCGATCCGGCAAGCCCCAGACCGACGCCCGCCAGCGTGAGCACCAGCCCCTGTCTGAGTATGAGGCGCAGTACGTCGGCCGGTTGCGCGCCGAGCGCCATGCGGATGCCGATCTCGTGCGTGCGCTGCGCCACCGAGTAAGACATCACGCCGTAGATGCCGACCGTTGCCAGCAACAGCGCAAAGAGTGCGAACAGGCCGAAGAGCAGCACGACGAGCCGATTGTTGGCGACAGATGCCGCAAGCACGTCGTCCATCGTCTTGATGTCGTAAACAGGCTGGTTCTTATCAATCGAGAGCACCGCGCCGCGCACGGCCGCCGCCAGCGTCTCCGGTTCAACCGTGGTGCGCACGGCGAGCGAGAGGCCGCCCCACCCGGCGTCCTGCGCATAGGGCACGTAGATTTGCGCATCCGTCTCGGCGTCGAGCCGGTCGGATTTCACGTCGCCGACAACGCCGATAATCTCGCGCGCGAACTTCTCGTCGCGCCACACGGTAAGCCGCTTGCCGACGGGGTCTTCGCCGGGGAAGAAGCGTCGCGCGAGACTCTCGTTGACGACGACGACGGGTGGAGTATCAACCCTGTCCTGCTCCGTGAAGGCGCGCCCGGCCTTGACGGGAATGCGCATGGTCTTGAAGTAGTCGGGCGTGGCAACGAAATAATCCGCGTTCTGAGATTCTTCCGTGACGAGCGGGCGTCCTTCGCGGATGAACGAGCGACCCACGGAGAAGTTGCTGCCGCCGAGCGGCAGGCTCACCGTCGCACCCGCCGCCTCAACGCCGGGGAGGGCTTTGACGCGTTCCGTCAAATCCCTGTAGAACCGCTCGCTCTGCTGCGGTTCGGGGTAACGTGCGCCGGGTAAACTGATGCGCATCGTCAAAACATTTTTCGCATCGAAGCCCGGATTCACATCGCGTAGCAGGACAAAACTTTTAATCAGCAGCCCCGCGCCGACCAGAAGCAGCAGCGACAGAGCCATCTCGGTCACGACCAATAACGCTCGCAGGCGATTGCGCCCGCGCCCTTCGGTCGAACTGCGCCCGCCGTCCTTCAGCACTTCGTTGAGGTCGGTCTTCGAGGCTTGCCACGCCGGGGCTAAACCGAACAGCAGGCCGACCAGAGAGACCACTCCCACCGTGAAGGCGAGCACGCGCGCGTCCAACTTGATTTCGTTCAGGCGCGGTACGTCGGCCGGACTGATGGCGATCAACAGGTCGGTCAGGAAGAGACTGAGGATCAACCCGGCGACGCCGCCGAGGAAAGCGAGCAACAAACTCTCCGTGAGAAGTTGACGGATGATGCGCGGGCGACCGGCTCCGAGCGCGGTGCGCAGCGCGATCTCTTTGCGCCGCGCCGCGCCGCGTGCGAGCAGCAGGTTCGCCACGTTGGCGCACGCGATCAAGAGCACGAACCCGACCGCGCCGAACAACAGCAGCAGAGAGGTTCGCACGCCTCTCGTCGTCCATTCCTGTAATCCCGACAGCTTGGCCGATTGCCCGCCGTTAGTCTCCTGATATTGCTGCCCGAAACGCGCGCTGAGTGCGTCGATCTGCGTCTGCGCTTCCCCGAGCGTCGCCGTCGGCTTGAGCCGCGCGAGCACATGCAGATAACGATTGTCGCGCCTCTGGTCGCCTCCATCCGTTTTCAAAGCCGACCACAGTTGAGCGCGACCGGGATAGTCGAATCCGGGCGGCATCACGCCGACGACCGTGAAGGTTCTGCCGCTCACGGTGAACTTGCTGCCGACGACGTTGGGGTTCGCGCCGAAGCGTCGCTGCCATAATCCATGACTGAGCACGGCGACCGGCTCGCTGCCCGCTAACTCATCTTCCGGCAGCAACGCACGACCCTGCGCCGGATTGACGCCCACCGTCGGAAAGAAACTGGCCGTCACCACGCCGCGCGGCACGCGCTCCGGTTCCGAAGTTTCATCCGACAGGATCGCGCTGCCCTGCACGAAAGCCGTCATGCTCTGGAAGGCATCCGATTGGCTTCGCCAGTCGAGATAATCCGGCATCGAAAGCGCGCTCTCCGTGATGCCTTTGGCCGGGTTGACACCGTCGAACCAAACCAGACGTTCCACCTCGGGGAACGGCAACGGGCGCAGGACGACGGCGTTCACCACGCTGAAGATCGCCGTATTAGCGCCGACGCCTAAGGCGAGCGTGAGCGCGGCGACGAAGGTGAAGCCCGGATTCTTCAAGAGCATCCGCAAGCCGTAGCGAATGTCCTGCCACAAAGTGTTCATGTCACAACCTCACGGGTTACAGATGAAACCTCTTCAGCCGATCAGAGCTGGCCGACACGATTCCGGGCTTAAACTTCGAGCTTGTTCTATTCGTTTCTGAGAGCCACCATCGGGTCAACTTTCATCGCGCGACGCGTCGGGATATAGCAGGCCGCGAGCGCAACCATCGTCAGCAGCAGCGAGAGTCCGCCGAAGGTCACGGGATCGGTCGCACTGACGCCGAACAGCAGGCTCGACATGAGGCGTGTTAATGCGAACGACCCGGTCAGACCGAGCGCAATGCCGACCAGCGTCAGGGCGAAGCCGCGACCGAGGATCAACTTGAGCACGTCGCGTGTCTGCGCGCCGAGGGCGATGCGGATGCCGAGTTCGTGCGTGCGCTGCGTGACGGAATACGACATCACGCCGTAGATGCCGATGGCGGCGAGGACGAGCGCGAGGCCGGCGAAGATGCTGAGCAACAGAGTCCCGAAGCGGCTGCGCGCCGTCAACTCGTCTATCCAACTCTGCATCGTCCGCACGTCGGCGACGGGCTGGTCTTTATCGATCACCTGAATCTCGCGCCGGGCGGCGGCCGCCAGATTCATCGGGTCGCCGTTCGTGCGCACCACTATCGTCATCTCTGAATAGGTGAGTTGCGGGTGTGTCCAGTAGACCATCGGGTGCGGCGCGCCTTCCAGCGTTTTGTACTTCGCGTCTGCCACCACGCCGATGATTTCATTCGGCTGCGGGTCGGGCATCATCTGCACCCGCAGGTATTTGCCTATCGGATTTTCGCCGGGGAAGTGTTGCCGCGCCATCGACTCGTTGATGACGATGGTGCGCCGGTCTTCCTTCGCCTCCTGCTCGGTGAAGGTGCGACCGCTGAGCACCGGGATCCCTATCGTCTGAAAATAGTTTTCATCCGTGACGCGAACGTCGGTCGAGAGTTCCTGCCCCGGCGGCGGGGCGGGACGCCCTTCGATCCAGAAAGAGGTGCGTGCTCCGAGATTGCCGCCGAAAGGCAGCGCGCTGACAGCCCCGACCGAGCGCACGTCTGGTAAAGATTTGAGCCGCTCGATGGCCTGCCGGTGGAAGGCGACGATCTGACTGTCCTCCGGGTATTTCGACGCCGGGACGGTCACGCGCAGGGTCAGCAGATTGTCGGTCTTGAAGCCGGGATCGACCGCTTGCAGCCGGAGGAAACTCTTGATCATCAGGGTGGAGCCGATAAGCAGCACCAGCGCGAGCGCGACCTGCGCCACGACGAAGCCGCTGCTCAGGCGACGGCTGCGGCGACTGCTCATGTTGCTCTTGCCCGTCTCTTTGAGAGTTTCGTTCAGATTCATCCGCGTCGCTTCGAGCGCGGGCGCTAAACCGAACACGACGCCGGTCAGCAATGAAACCACGAAGGTGAAGGCGAGCACGGGCAGGCTGAGGCTGATCTTCTCCGCTCCAAGCAGGTTCGGCGGGCTGAGCGCGACGAGCGCGTCAACGCCCCAGAGCGCGATGAGCAATCCGAGCGCGCCGCCGAATATTGAGAGCAACATGCTCTCGGTCAACAACTGCCTCACGATGCGAGCGCGTCCCGCTCCGAGCGCGGTGCGGATGGAGAACTCGCTCTGTCGGCTCGCCGCTCGCGCGAGCATCAGGTTCGCCACGTTGGCGCACGCGATCAGGAGCACGAACCCGACCGCGCCGAGCAACACGTAGAGCGCGGTTTTGATCTCGCCCGACAACTGCTCGCGCACGGGCACGACGCGGACACCCATGTTGGTATTGAATTGCGCGTGCTGTTGTTCGAGACGGGCTGCGATAGTGGTCATCTCGGCCTGCGCCTGCTCGGGCGTGACGCCCGGCTTGAGCCGCCCGGCCACGGTGATGAAGCGTCCTCTCCCCTTGGTCGGGCCGTTCAAGACGGACGCAAAATTCGTGGGCGTCCATATCTCCGCGGCCTTGCCGGTGCGCGAACCTTCTTTCATGAACCACTTGAAGCCCTGCGGCATCACGCCGAGCACGGTCACGCTCTGGCCGTTGAGGCTGATTTTTTTGCCGACGATGTCCGCCGCGCCGCCGAAGCGACGCTGCCACAGGCCGTGGCTGATGACGACCACGTCGTCGCGCCCCGGCTCGGCCTCATCCTTCGTGTAAACGCGGCCGAGCGCAGGCTCTGTGCCGAGCATGGTCAGGAGGTTGCCGCCCGTCACCTGCGCCGGAATCTCTTCCGGGTTGCCTTCGCCCGTCAGGTTGAAGGCCGCGTCGTAGAAGGCGGCCATCTCCTGAAAACTGTTTGCCTGCTGTTGCCAATCTAAAAAGTTAGCCAGCGAGGCGACGTTGTTTCGCCCGTCGCGCGCGCGATTCTGCTCCCACACGATCACTACCTGACCGGCGTCGCGATAAGGCAGGTCGCGCAGCAGCACCGCGTTGACGACTGAGAAGATGGCCGTATTCGCCCCGATTCCCAGCGCGAGCGCGACGAGCGCGACGAGGGTGAACGTCGGACTCTTCACTAAAGTGCGCAGGCCATAACGAACGTCTTGCCAGAAGTTCCCCATCACACCACCTCTGCACGCGTCCCGGTGAGCGACGCTCCCTCTTCGTCCTGTTTGAAAGTGACCATCTCTTCTTTCACGACGCGGCCGTCGAAGAGATAGATGGCGCGGTCGGCGAACGTGGCATAGCGCGGGTCGTGCGTGACCATGCAGATCGTCGCGCCGCCGCGGTGCAGTTCGCGCAGCAAGTCCATAACGGCCTCGCCGTTTTTGGAATCGAGGTTGCCGGTCGGCTCGTCGGCGAGCAGGATCAGCGGTTGACCCGCCACGGCGCGCGCGACGGCCACGCGCTGCTGCTGACCGCCGGAGAGCTGGCTCGGCAGGTGTTTCGCGCGGTGCGCCATCCCGACCTTCTCCAGCGCCTCGGTCACGCGCGTCTTGCGATCCGCGTTGCTGAGGCCACGGTAGGTGAGCGGGAGTTCGACGTTTTCGTAGACCGAGAGGTCGCCGATCAGGTTGAAGCTCTGGAAGATGAAGCCGACTTCGCGGTTGCGTATGAGCGCGCGCTCGCTGAGCGAGAGGTCGGAGACGAGTTTGCCGTTCAACCAGTATTTGCCTTCCGTCGGCGAATCGAGCAGGCCGAGGATGGACAGGAGCGTTGACTTGCCGCAACCGGAGGGGCCGGTGATGGAGACGTATTCGCCGTTCGCGATGTCGAGGTGTGTGCCGGCGAGGGCGTGCGTCTCAACTTCGTCCGTGAAGAAAACCTTCTTCACATCTTGCAGGCGGATCAGGGGTTGTTTTGATGCGCTCATAGTTTTTTGAGTGACGGGTGACAGGTGACAGGTGACAAGATCAAACAGCGTTATTTCATCTTGTCCCCTGTCACCTGTCACCTGTCACTTATCCTTTCTTAGTTAAGTCGTATGCGGTTAAAGGCGTCCCATTGGGAAGTATCCGAGAGGATCACCTGATCGCCTTCCTGTAAGCCTTCCAGGATTTCGATGGTATTGACGGAGCTGCGACCGAGTTTGACCTGCACGCGCGTGGCAAATTGCCCGCCCGGTTCGAGTTTGAACATCCCGACGCTCGATTGCGACTGACCGAAGGCGGGACGGCCGACGTAGAGGATGTTGTCGAGGCGTTCGAGTTCAATCGTGCCGTCCACGCTCAGGTCGGGGCGCGCGCCCTGCGGCAGCGCGGCGTCGAGCGCAACGTCAATCGTGACGGTGCTGTTCTGCGAGGCCGGGTCGATGCGGACGACGTGGCCGGGGATGATGCCGTTGCGCGTGTCGATGCTGGCCTGCTGGCCGAGCGTGATGTCTTTGGCCTGCGTCTCCGCGATGCGAAGTTCGGCCTTGAGGTTCTGCGGTTCGACGACGCGCGCGAGGTTCGTTCCCGGCTGCACCTGCTGCCCGACTTCGACCTCCATCTGTTGCAGCACGCCGTTCGCCCCGGCCAGCACGCGCAACGTCGCCACCTGCGTCTGCCTGAGTTGGAGTTGCGCCTTGAGTTGATTGATGCGTGCCGCCTGCGAGGCGAGTTGCGCCTGCGCCGATTTGGTCGTGCCTTGCAGACGCTTCTGCTCGATGGAGTAGCGGTTGGCTAAATCGGCCACGCGCACGCGCGAGAGTTTGAGGTTGATGGCCGGTATCAAACCGTCCTTGGCGAGCAGTTCGTCGGTGTCGGATTGCAGTTTGGCCTGCTGGTATTCCGACTGCACGGTGGCGGCGGCGGCCTGCTGGCTCATGCGCTCGCTTTCCAGCCGCGCGCGGATGTTGTTGTAGTCGGCCTCGGCTGCGCGCATCTGGTATTCGATGTCAACCGTGCCCTGCTGCAACTCGGGGTTGCTGAGTTCGATCAAGACGGTTCCGGCCGTCACTTCCGTGCCCGGTTGGACAAGCACGCGTTCCACCCGACCCTGCGTGGCCGCCGCGATGACGCGGATGTCCTGCGGCACGAGCGTGCCGATGCCGCGCACCTGCCGTAGCATCTGGCCGCGCTTCACCGTGTCGATCAGCGTGGTCGAACGTTCGACGCCCGGCGCGGCCGGCTTCATGCGCGACACGCCCAGCGTGATCGCCGTCACGGCCACGATGGCGACGACCGCGTACAGAGCAATTCGCACGCGCCGTTTGCGTGCCGTAGATTTACCGCGTGGAACGTCCATACCCTAAATATCTTCCCTTCCTGACCTAAGCCTTACCCGGAAGCCTTAGCGAAAGGCATGCCAACCCACAAAAACCGTGATTCCCCCTGTTTTGGCGGCTTCCCCCGCTCCCCCGGCCGCACTTCCTAAACCCGATTTCCCAATATCGAAATCAACCCCTGCCGATTTCGGAATCTTCCCACCCGCGGAGGGGGGATTTCGGATTGCGGAGCGAAAGGCCGAAACAGTGTGATTCGCCGGTCGCTTCTTTAATCCGCATTCCGCCATCCGAAATCAGAATTCCCGGTCACTCCTTCACCACCCAGCCGTCGGCGAGTTGCACGACACGGTTGCCGTACTGCGCGTTCTGTTCGGAGTGCGTGACCTGGATGATGGTCGTGCCTTCGTCGTTGAGACGCTTGAAGAGTTCCATGATCTCGCGCCCCTGGCTGGAATGAAGGTTGCCCGTAGGCTCGTCGGCGAGGATCAATTTAGGATTCGAGATGACGGCGCGCGCCACGGCCACCAATTGCTGCTGCCCGCCGGACAACTGGTGCGGGTACAAATCCTTCTTTCCCACGATCTGAAAACGGTCGAGCACATCGCCCACCATAGACTGCCGCTCGCCCTTCTTCACATCTTTGTAAGAGAGCGGCATGTCCAGATTTTCGTAAACGGTCAGATGGTCGAGCAGGTGGTAACTCTGGAAGACGAAACCGATGTAGCGTTTGTTCAGTTCGGCGCGTTCTTTCTTTCCGAGCCGGTGGACGGCCGTGTCCCAGAAATAGTATTCGCCCGTCCACGCGCTGTCGAACATGCCGAGAATGCTCAGGAGCGTTGACTTGCCCGCGCCCGACGGCCCCATGATCGACACGAACTCTCCCTCGCGCACGTCCACGTCAACGCGCCGCAGCACGTAAGTTTTATTCACGCCCTGCTCGTAAACTTTTTCGATGTTGCGCAAACTGATCATGTATCACCTTCGGCGTGCGGATCGCCCGGAGCGTTTCTACTGGTTGGTAACGAAACGATAGGGGCGCGCCCTACGTTTCAGCTTTTTTGATAACTCGGCGGGAATTTCTAATGGAAGCGGCGTGCCAGTGGCGGGGTGCGAGAGGAAAAGGAATTTATCGGGCGTTTACACGCGCGGCTGTGAATTCGCAGGTTTATTCGTTCCCACTTTCGGGACATGCATTCCCGAAAGCGAACAACGCCCCGCGCGATTTACGAAAGAAT
>DATCWB010000136.1:0-28380 GCA_036566625.1 Pyrinomonadaceae bacterium | reverse complement strand
GACTGCCGCGACGAACGGCACGCGCTTTGTGACGGCGGATCATCTGGGTTCGCCGCGCGTGGTGACGGATAGCGTTGGCGGGGTGGTGTCGCGCCACGATTACATGGCGTTTGGCGAAGAGATACAGGCCGGGACAGCCGGTCGCACAGGTAGCGACGGCGACAAGTATTCAACATTCGACGACCTGCGCAAACAGTACACGGGCTACGAGCGAGACGTGGAATCGGGGTTGGACTTCGCGCAGGCCAGATACTACAACTCGCGGCACGGCCGGTTCACCTCGCCCGACCCGCTGACGGCATCGGCTATCATTAGAGACCCGCAATGGGTGTTTGTTATCAACCGCCTTTTACTCACACTCAGGAATTTTTGGCTGTGTTGCGAACAATCCTTTTGAGATGATAAAGGGCTTGGTGATAAGCTTGACATCAGGATGCGACCCGACCGGCGACTCTTGGTAGCGCACTATAAACGCCCGGCCAGCAATGGTTCATCCGGCTAGCGCCTTAACTATTCTCAAAAGGTTTTTCGGGATGCCTGCCGGTGTTTCCGCTGAAGCTGCGTCGGTAATGTGCGTGCGGTTGATAATAACTGCTTGGATCGTGTTTTTTGATTAGGGGGCGACCTCATGAATAGCCTTCTCTCTGCCATCTCCGGGCAATTCAGCAAATCACTTGTGCTCGGCACTTTCCTCCCGGCCATACTGTTCGTGACCATCGGGGCGTTGCTGCTCGCGCCGCTCACCCCTTACGGATATCAACTCTTAAGTCAACTAAAGGTTGTTGACACGCAGATGGTGTTGGCGCTCTCTTTCGCCAGCGTGGTGTTGACCGGGCTGTTATACAACCTCAACATACCACTCATCCGACTGTACGAAGGCTACCCCTGGAAGGACTCCTTGCTGGGCAAGTGGAAGGTAAGGCGACACAGGGACAGGCTGGTTGCCGCGCAAGCCCTGGAGCCGCGTCTCAAATTGTTGCGCGATGAGATGAAACGTCGCGGTCTGGGAGGCGATGAATATCAAGAGATTCATCGCATGTGGATGGACTTGGGGCGTCTACTCAACACGGAGTACCCCGCCACCCCGTCCTCGGTTCTGCCCACGCGCCTCGGCAACGTCATGAGATGCTTCGAAACCTACCCTCGGCAGCGTTACAGGATTTCCGCCATCCCGCTCTACCCGCGCCTGATCGCGACGGTTGACGAAGACTACGCGGCTGTCATAGACAACGCCAAGGCGTCGTTCGATTTCATGCTCAACGTCTCCGTCCTGAGCGCGAGCTTGTTCTTCTCCATCCTGGTGACCGGCCTCTGGTATCCCCTCCTACTGGCGCGGCCACGCCTGTGGATCATATGGCTTTTGGAGGTCGTTTTTTTCGCGTCCGTGGCCTTCGCGTCTTACCTGCTCATGGTCGGCCGAGCCAGTGCCTGGGGAGAGTTGGTCAGGGGGGCATTCGACCTGTACCGCTGGCCTCTGCTCAAGCAACTCGGCTACCGCAGGATGCCGAATGACCTCAACGAGGAGCGCGAGCTCTGGCACGGCATCTCACAACACATCCTGTTCGGCGACCTTACTGCGACCCCGGTCGGCGAGTATTCGGAAGAGCAGACTTTCGCCCGCGCCGCCCCGGACGGCGTCGGCATATTGCTCGCCCGCGGCGTCGTCAGGAATCCGGAAACTCAAGCCTTAGACGTTTGCATCTTCGTGAAGAACGTTGATTCGCATTACCGCACTGCCAGGAGAGTGATCGTCACGGACACGCTGCCGGCAGGTTTTGACTTTGTTTGGGGCTCGGCGAAGGCCGGGGGCAAACCTGTACAGGTTTTAGATATAGACCCCTACAAGTTTCAACTTTCGAATCTGGATCACGCCGGTACGCTAACGCTCACCTATCAAATGATTCCGCTTAAGGATCATTAGTTTCACTACTGCCCGGTTGGCAAACGCATCTTGAATGGGGGCAACAATGACCACAGAGACTTCAACTAATCCGCCACTTATCAAAGGCTCATGCCCTCTGCTCCACTCTGAAGATTCAGATCGGTTCAGGCTCGGAGCAGCGCGGCTCGACGAAACGGCTGCGGATGATTGCGACATGCACGCGGACACTGAGCGAGACCGGGAGGAGGTGGACGAAGACGCTGATGTCCAATACTCCGAACTGGGAGGTTATGATGATACGGATCGTGGCCGCTCAGACGACGATTCGCCAATTATAATCCAGGGAGGTTGTAATAGCCCCGCGAGCGAGGATGAAAGAGATGTACCCGAGAAGGGATAGCAGGTGAAAGGCGGGCCGGAGTGGCGGGCGTCGTGAGTCCCGCTATTACCCTGTAACCCGGAAACTACAAGATGTGAAGTGTCGCGGGTTGTTTGCAGATTTGCGTGAGATTAATCTGCGATCCCGTGTAGGTGTACGCCAAGGTATCGCGCAGTTGTGGATGGGTACGAATTATACCTGTCGAGATTAGCGAAATTTGGACGCGCGCAGAAGTTCTATGATGAACGACTCTCAGATTGAACAACTAACACTCGGAGAGAGCCGGAAGCAGGTGGAACATCTCAGCGGGATAACCGCTCAGGAAATCGAGAAACTTCACCGCACGCGAATCTACACCCTTGGGGAACTTTGGTGGCGCGCCGGCGGCGATCCCGTACATTGGCCGGTCGGAGGCAAGCCCGACGAAGCGATTGATTTCACACGCGTGGAGCGGCAATCAGGGATTAGTGCTGACCGATTGATGGAATTCCTGCCTGAACGACTTTTGCAGATAGCGATCAGGCAGGCTCAACATAATATCCGGCAGTTCGACGGGGGTATGGTCACGAAGTCGGCGCGCGGGTTCAAGCGCCACTTTTTCGACATCCTGTTAATCATCGGGCTCGGTCTCATAATTCTTCTCCTGTTCAGGGCGTTCAAGGGGGGCGACGGGCTGTTCGGGAACGTCGCGGGGTTGAACGCGCACATCATCGTTGCCTCTGAAAACATAAAGAGCGGACGGCCGCTGCGTCGCGGGGATGTCTTTGAGGCCAAACTCGGCTCTTGTGACAAGTGTATCCAGAGAGGGTTAAACGTCGAGGGCTTATACGCGACGCGTGACATCGCCCGGAACATGCCGCTCCGGTTCGACGACGTGAGCCGCCAGCAATTGATTGCGGCGGTAGACATTCGGCCAGGCACGATCATTGACGAAAAGGCGGTCGCGCTCGAATGGTCTGCTTATGATCCGGAAGCCGTTACCGCTCCAGACCAGGCCGTCAACCGGACATCTCAACAGGCAATCCGTAAGGGCACAGTCATCATCCACAGCTTTCTGAATAGCAGCACGGTACGTTGAGGGACGCCCGCCGCCGCGCGGGAGTCCGGCGGTAGGATTTTTCAGCATCTGTTCGAGGATAAAGGAGCGTTGATATGTCGCCTGAGAACACTGAATACCCGGAAGGATCGCTCGAAGACCTCCTCCAACGCGCCCTCAAGCAGGCAGCGCAAGAGAGGTCTAATATTGACAGTAGAGGGCACAGTCTCACTGCGGAGGAGTTGACGCGCCGGAAGTCTCTGCGAATCGCCGAGAGACTCATTGACGTAGCAATGGGCGGACTCGCGGGTGACGACGACACGGAACGCGGGAGCTAGTTTTCCTACGCCGGCATGATGGGCTGGCGTCGGGCCAGTGATATTCGGAGAAACGAATGAACCGCGCTTAAGTCTTCACTCTTTCCTGCGGTCAAAAGCCTCATGTTTTGGTGGAGCATTATGTCACTCCGGGCGGCGAACAGCCGCTTCATCCAGCTTGCCGTCGATCACGGGCGGCTGGTCGAATCGCGTCACGCTCACCGGCTGCGTCTTCTTCGACGCCGGAGCCGCACGCGAACTCGTCAACCTATCAAACGTCTGGAGCCTCTACCACTCGACGAGTTGCGCTGTTTCGGAGGGCGGAGTTTGCCCGCGCCCGGCGGAACAGCAGAAGAAAAGCAGAACGGCCAGCAAGAGTCTGTTACTCATGGCAGTTAACTCTTAATCAATAATTCAACCCTTCGGATCGGATAGCGACGCTTTGCTCCGGATTGAAGTTTTGATCGGCATCAACCGTGCTTATCTGGTGTTCATCGGCCAGCACAAATCCCTCTCGAATCAAGTGGGCGAGAATCGCACGGGCATTCTCGTGCGGGGTTTGGGAAATGGTGTCGAGGGTGATTTCAGGATGCAGGGGCGGCTCATAGGGGTCGTCTATTCCGGTGAAGTCTTTGATCTCACCGCGCCTTGCTTTGGCGTACATACCCTTCACATCGCGCTCCTCACAGACCTCTAACGGCGTATCGACGAAGACCTCGATGAAGTGGTCTTGCCCGATTAGATTCCGCATGTCGTTGCGCGTGGAGCGGTACGGGCTGACCGCTGCCGAGAGGACGACACCGCCATGTCGCACTATCTCGGATGCGACGTATCCGATGCGTCTGATATTGGTATCACGATCCTGCTTGCTGAATCCCAGTCCCTTCGAGAGATGCGTGCGCACGACATCGCCGTCCAGCACGGTTACCTGCCGGCCATATTCCAACAAGAGAACCGTCAGCACTTCAGCCGTGGTTGATTTGCCGGCGCCGCTCAGGCCGGTGAACCAGATGCAGACTCCCTGCCGGTGACGGGGCGGGTAAGCCTCGGCCAATATCTCCGCCACTTCGGGGCGGGTAAACCATCCCGGCAATTTCCGCCCTTTATTCAGGAAGTCTTCGCGCACCTGCGTGCCGGAGATGGAGGCGGTGCGGGCATCAGACGGTGTGTGTGTAATCTCTTCATATCTCTGCTCGTCCGGTAAATAGACCAGCTCTCGGAAGGGAATCACACCCACGCCTAACTCTTTACTAAACTGCCCGACCAATTCCTGAGCATCATAGGGGCCGTAAAAAGGCTGCCCGTCGGAATCGAGGCCGGGACTGGCGTGATCGCGCCCGACGATCAAATAATTCGCCCCGTAGTTGCGCCTGATGAGCGCATGCCAGAGCGCCTCGCGAGGCCCGGCCAGACGCATTGCCAGAGGCAGAAGCGAGAGCAGAATCCGGTCGCGCTCATAATAACGCTGCGCCAGCGCGTGATAGGTTCGCACGCGCGTGTAATGATCTACGTCGCCGGGCTTGGTGACGCCGACGACCGGGTGCAGCAGCAATATTCCATCCACTGCCTCAATCGCACGTTTGGTCAACTCTTCGTGCGCTCTATGGAGAGGATTACGGGTCTGGAAAGCGACCACGTTGCGGTGTCCGAGTTCTTCAAGTTTGCGGCGAGTTTGTTGCGGGGTCAGGCGTAGGTTCTGGAAATCATATCGCTGTGGCACTCGCAGCACCCGGAGTGTGCCGGAGATATTTAGCTTGCCCCAACGATGCATCTCCGAGACTAAAGGATGGCGCGAGCTTTGCGTCCCGAGAGCCTGCGCGGCCATCTCGTTTAAGTCCCACTCATAAATTTCCTCGACGGTCATCACCGCCAGCAACTCATTCTGAGCATTGCGCAGTGCAATATCCTGATCCAGGCGGATAGCGGCGTCCGCTTCGACCGGCAAGGTGATCGGGACGGGAAAGAGATGCCCGCTGTTCAAACGCATCTCATGGAGGACGCGTTGATAATCAACGCGTCCCATGAAGCGATCCAGGGGTGAGAAAGCTCCGGTCGCCAACAACTCCAAATCGCAGACTGCGCGCTCCGATAGTTGTACGCAGGGAAGCTGCTTGGCATAAGAATTTAACTCGTCGAGGCGATCCGCCGGGGTGAACAGGTCTACCAGCCGGTCGCCATAAGGTTGAATTAATGGTTGCCTTAGTGCTGTCAACTTCGTCCCTCCTGTGAGTTGCAGATGAGTTAGAAGAAGACCTTTCTCGCTTGGGAGGAGTAAGATTAAAGGCAGCCCTCCGGCGTGAGAAAGACTGTATCCGGGAGGAAGTCACGTCGTCGTGCCGTTCTTCTCACATTGCAAAATTAGCCGTGAGATTAATCCTGCTTTGCCACCGCCCATGCGAGCGGCGTCCTGCAGGATGGCACGCTCAAACGGATGCCGGAAACCTTCTCCTCAACTTCTTCGCCGCCGGTTGATGTGGACTGAACCGAGCGGCTTATTTTTCGCGAAGCGGAGCAGGCCGCATCCGGAGGTTCGGCGACCTATTTACAACTGCTGCGTCTCCGTCCGCTCCGTCCTGGCCGATAGTCTCCACACCGAAACCCACTCACGCCGGTTTTACGGCCTCGGCAAGCGTGTAGTAGCCGAGGTGATTGAACGGCGGCATATCTGCCAGCAAGTTCTCGATACCTGAGAGGGTCGCGTATATATTAGCAGGTTGAACGACTTCATTGGCGAGCCACGCGAATATTGGAATATTCGCCCTCATATGGACGAGACCCAGACCGGCGGTAGAGAACAGCCTGCTGATCTCTTCAGGGGAAAAGCTATACCAGTTTGTCGTGAGGTCGCTTCCCGTCCGGTTCTGCGTAAAGACGAGTTGTTTGTTTTCAACATCGGTCACGTCAACGCCGACGAAACGGTCAACAGCCCAAGTTACGAAGGCCAGAATCGTTATAGACGATCTGCTGACCATAAATGGCAAGCGAGACGTTGCGAAAGCGGTAAGTTCGCCGGTGATCAGGTCGGGAAGCGCGAGGTACAGCGATTTCGGAACACAGCTTTCCAGGGGTCTTGAGGACCCTTCAACGTTTTAGGGTTTTCAAGGATGACTGTCGAAGGAAGATGTCTGAGAGGTGCCTTACTCGGAGCGATCTGGTTGACCAAACGGGAGAAAAAATTATCACAGCAATAACGTGACCATCTGCAGGCTTCCATACACAGACAACAGGTGAAAGAATCCGCCGGTGTGCCTGCGTTAGATTTCACCTTCGATGAGCCGTTTAACTCCCTCGAAGCTGCCCGGTCTCCGCTTTTTACCCCCGCGCTCGCTCGGCTGTCTTCTCAGTGGTGACGTGAAATGTGTGTATGCGATAATCTTTAAAATTTTACATGTCCGCTATTGCTGAAGCTGATGTTGGGAGCGTTCATCGTTGCATATGAAAGTTCAAATCATACAAGTGCCGTATGACTCAGGACACAGGAGCCTTCGCATGGGAGCCGGCCCTGAGCACTTTGTACTCAATGGAGTTGAACAGGTACTCCGTGATTGTGGTCATGATGTTCAGGTTGATTGTATCGAGGCGCAGGACCCGTTTCGCGCCGAGATTAAAACCGCGTTTGAACTGTACAAAATGTTATCAGACCGTGTGAGCGCGGCTTCCGACAAAAGAATCTTCCCGCTTGTACTCTCCGGAAACTGTAGCAGCACTTTAGGTACAGTCGCCGGGGCCGGGACGGATCAACTCGGGGTTGTCTGGTTCGATACTCATGGCGACCTCAACACTCCGGATACGACCGACAGCGGGTTTCTGGACGGGATGGGATTAGCGACGGCGTTGGGACGCTGTTGGCAGAAAATGGCGGCCTCGATAACTAACTTCACGCCGCTTGCGGGCAGAAACATTCTCCACGTCGGAGGACGCGACCTCTCCCCGGAAGAAAAGGCACTATTAGAACAATCCGGCGGCACGATCATCGACGCCGAAGCCGTCAGGAAGACAAGCATGCGGGAAGTACTCGAACAGCCCCTTAATGCCCTCAAGAGTAGTGCTTCAAGAATCCACCTGCACTTCGATCTGGACGTGATTGATCCGAGAATAGCTCCGGCCAATGAATTTGTTGCTCCGAGAGGTCTTAGTCTGGCTCAGGTGCAGGAGGCCATTCAGATGATCGGCGAGCGATTCACCATCTGTTCAGGTGTCATCGCGGCCTATGATCCCGAGTATGACGAGAATCATGAAATCCTGGCGGTGGGCTTTGAGATTATGAAATGCATTCTGGCAAATGCGAGATATAGCCCCGCTGTTTCCGCCGCAGATTGATCGGCCGGAAGCGGCTGCGAACCGCTCTGCCGGGAGAGACTTGCGGCAGGTGAGGCTGCTCCATTTAAGTTGTGAGAGCCGGAGGTGACATGCCTCCGACATGTGAGTAACAGGAGAGCGAGGGGATAAGGTTAGCGTGACGCCTCTGATTTCGTCAGAGCGTTCGCGGACATTTAGGTCGGCTCTCCCATCAACGTTTTAGCATAGTAGTGTGGATAGAAGTAGAAGTCGTTGATCAATGTGTCGGCGCGCATCTGCGCTTTATCCAGTCCGCCCTCTTCGCGCGCTAAGCGTACTTGATTGATGTGCAAATTCAGCGCGGCGCTCGTAGCGCGATTGATGCAGTTAATCACTAAAGCGTGCCCGGTGCGCACAACTATCTCCTCCGCACTGGTAGCATAACCTTCCAACAGACTATCGGTCGCCTTATCCGGGCGCGCATCCTGCGCGACGTGCTCACGAAACCCTTCGGCCAGGCTCATACCGGCAAAGGCAATATGAGCAGCCGAATATAGATGCCCTGAGTGTGTCAATAAATCGGTTGCGTTGAGCGCCGCTTCGACTTCGCGTTCGGCAAACGACAATGTTTCATCACACAGATTTAGCACCAGATTCCCAAGCCCGGCACGTGAAAAATCAATCACGCTCTGCGTCAGCACGTGTTCAGGGTTAGGCGCTCCTCTCAGACCCGCGATCATCATGCTCGCCAGACGAACCACTTCGTGATCGCCGATTTGATTGCTATCTAACTCCTCGAGAGCAAGTTCGCAGAGCCGCGTCTGGACGTAAAACAATGCCGTGAGGCGCGCGTCGGCGGCAGCTTGCCAACGCAGGTCAATCACCATGGCCGCCCCGGCACGCACTAAATCTACGATTGCTTTCGGGCTTCCGCCGCTCTCTGTTATCGCGGACTGTAAGAGCTGCATCAGGTCTGTGTGTACCCGAAACATCACGGCTTGATTGTAATTCTGCTGGCAGGCGGCGCGAGTGTTCCTGAGCATTTCCGCCAGCGCTTGCAGCCGCGCCAGCTCGTCCCCGGTGGCCTGGAACGTCACGGCCTGTCCGTCCTTCTGGTGCATCTGGACGGACTCTCCGGCCGCCGCCGTTTCGACTTTTGCAATAAAGTGATCCAACTCGCGGATAAGCTGGTCGCTCAACATGACGCTTGCATCCAGTATATCCTCGTGCGCGACGCCTGCCGGGGGTTCGCGCTGGTAGTGGTTATCGCCACCCTCAGGGCCGTGATAGACATATCCCTTGAAGACGCGATGCCAACGGCCTTCCTCAAAACCCGACTGGCCGGACGACGTTATCGAGTTCATCACCTGCGCAAACATCGTGCTGCCAAACTCCGGCGCCACAGCGACAAGGCTGCGTGCCAAACCCTCGCCATACAAATACCAATCATCAAAACCGCTCATGATGCTCCTTGCGTCTCGTAGACAACTTTGATGGCTACGTGGCGGACACGCGTAGCAAGTTTTCCGGCGCGTGACTCGGGCATTACTTCCTGTAAGGCCATGCGCAGTTCAGCCTCTACCTGATCGAACACGATTGTGGCCTGCGTCTGATTCGCCGCCTGGAGCTTGGCTTTCGCCGCCTCCGCGTCCTGCTCGACTTCAGCTTGATTCACTTCCTCTTTGTTTGAAGTGATCGCGCGCAGACGCGTGGCTATCTTCTTACCCAACGCCTTGCCCGCCTTTTTACCCTCTTCTTTGACCGTATCTTTAAGCCCGTCGAGTACGCCCGAGAAGAACATGCCGAGCAACACGGCGGCCACTGTACCAATCGTACCGGGGTTAACGAAGTGTTTTTCCCCCGGCGGTACGAACCAATTGATTTCGCGTCTTACGTCGGCTGTCAGTTCGGCCTGCGCCACCTGTAATTGTGTTGACATGTGAATTTACTCGTCTCACCTTTCGGAGCATCCGTCTGCTCCCTGCAAATTTCGGCACAAGGAACTCCCTTCCGCCGATGTAATTTATGCCTTCGCTTATAGCGATCAAGGCTTGCGCCCTGATATTTGCGCCCCTCCCTTTCATGCTGCCAAACTTCCACCGTCAAAACGCCGTGGTTTTCCGACATCTCATTGCAAATCTTTTTTCATCGGCACGAACTCGATCATCACACCGGCACCCATATCATATTCAATGCGCTCATCTCCAACGTAGCCGCAAGCTTCGTACAACTTAACCCCGGGAAGCGTTGCCATTAATTCAAGTGACCGAAAACCGTAAGCTCTGGCGTCGTTCTCACACGCCGAGAGAATTGCTCGCCCTATCCCCTTTCTGGCCCAATCCGGATGGACGAAGAATGCCCGAATCTTTGCCGCCTCTCCCCTCGGATCAAGCTCGCTCGAATCTCGACCGGCAAACTGGTCGCCGCCGAAAAGCGTTTTCCGCTTGCTCCACCCACCGCACCCGATCAGCGTCCCGGCGATATCGGCGACGAAGTACGTGCCGTCAAGGATAAGGTTGGTGTCAACGCCGAAGACCGTTCTAATTGCCTCTTCAATCTGCACCTCGGAGTAATCCGCCCGGCTCAGTCTTCGGGCTGACTCCACGATGAGCCGTTCGATTAGCTCCCGGTCATCCAGCTCTGCTTTTCTGATAATGTAGTCCATTCGATTCCAGAAAAGACACCTGACGACCGGCCATTACCCGCCACGATCACATAGCATTCAAGATAGTTGCAACAGGCAATGATGAAAGGAATGCTGCCGGGAGGTCGGGTTCAACGAGTCGTTAGACCGCCCCTGTAAGTTCAACTCACTTTTCCGCTCCCTGCTTCCTTGCCTCCTCGACGTTTGAGAGATGTGACGCCACCACCTGCCACTGCCCCTTCCTCTGTACGTATGTGTCCGTGTACCGCGATTGCTCTTTGACCGTCTTACCATCGCGCTCGTATTCAGTGATGACTCGCCCGATCAGTATTACCGTATCCCCGTAAGTTCGTGATTGCACATCTTCGGTAGAGAACTTCATTCTGGGCTGCCCGGCGCGGCGTGGCGCTTTGACCATGGCTATCAATTGCGGCTTGGTTTGTATCGCGCCATTGGGAAAGGTAATGGTGAAATCGTCCGCCACAATGCGATCCATCGCTTCCGGGTTATGTTGCTCGTATGCATCGAGCCATTGACGTTCCAGCTTTCTGACTTCTTCCTCGGCTTTAGTGAGGCGCGTTTGCTGCGCTTGCTGAGCAGGCGTGAGGACACTTGCAGCGGCGATTAGCATTACGATAATGCTTACTCTTCTGATCATAATTCACCTCCGGATGTGATATGTAGCAACTAATTCAAGTTAGGCTGCAAACATTATATCTACGGCCGAGTTAATGATGAGAGCTGCGCTGTGTTCGCGGCCGGGTTTATGCCGCTGTTATGCCGCGCGTCAAGCAGCCCCCTCAATGCCTGCGCAGGGCGCGCGCCACTAAGCCCACACCTCCGGCCAGAAGCACCAACATCATGATCGTGCTGAACAGACTCGTTGGCTGGAAGTAGATGTGTAGGTTCGTGATGATGCCCGCGAAGATGATCACGACGCCGGCGAACAAGAGGAGCCATCCGGCCTTTGACTTGCCGTTGAAGAACAAGAGGCCGATGCCGAAGATGAACGGCAGCAGCGACAGGCCGAAAGCATTGTAACCCCAGACAGCCCACGTTCCGCTCGTCACGGTGACGCTGCTGGTCAGCAGGTATGCCCCGGCGACGGCCATGCCCAGACCGAGCAGGAACTCCCCGACCCCTCCGGGAGTGCCGCCCGCTCCTTCCCACCTTTTTTTATTCTCTTCTGTTTCCATCTTACCAAAGACCCGTGCGGGTGATATTGATCCCCTGCGAGTTGTCGGCGATAGCAGGCAAACGCAGGTGCGGCGCTCGCCTCATTTCTTATAGACGGCAATTCCCCAAAAGTTAATGTCCGGTGGCAGGCTGTTCCAGTGGTCGAACGCGTGGGAGTCATCGGATTTGTAACGCAACTTGTAGTTCCCCGCCGGCAGGGTAAGCACGACATCAATTTTCCGGTTCTTACCCGCGCCGCCTGCGTGTGCGGTCTTTGGCTCCTGCATCTCCCACACGCGAACACCCTTGTCGATGTTTTCTATCCACCCGTAGTCAAACATTTCACCGCCCTGGCCTTCGCCGATGGCGAAGATGCGTACCTCCTGGCTGCCCGCCAGACTAAACGCCACACTCTTGTCCTCGTTGTCGAGCACCTGCACAATTTGTGCGATCACCTGTGCCTTCGCGAGGTCATCGGGCATCGGCTGGGAAAAGAGTTCTCCGTACATTTTCATCAGTCGCGCCGCATCGGTCGCGCGCCCCACGCTCTGATGAATTCGGAACTTTGTGACCAAATCCTTGCTGTAGAGTTCGGCGTAGGGCTTTCGCTCAAGTTGTTTGAGCCGACTTTTCAATTCCGTAGCCGGAGCGTTCCAACTGATCTCGGGCATGCTCTCCCCGAACTTCTCCGGGAAGATGAACGTCTTCAAAAAAGCCATGCTCACGACGGAACTGAGCGCATCACCCGAACCGAGGTCGGTCGGGCGGCTGAGATTGTCCGAGTTAGCCATGATGATGAACGTAATGTTTCGCTCGGGCACCTTCAAGATAAGCGATGAGTTGCCTGTCCAGTATCCGTAATGCCAGAGCAGCTTCGTTCCCTTGTAGTTCTGCGTGAACCAGCCCAGACCATAGGGGAGCGCGTCACCCTTGGTTGACATGGCGGGCGTGAAAGCAAGTTGCTGAGTTTCCTTCGTGAGAAACCTGTTCTGATCAATAGCGATGTCATACTTCGCCATGTCGAGAACTGTGGACAGCAATCCGGCGGAAGTGCTGAACCCCTGCGGGTAACTGATCTTCGTCGGTTTAAATTCGCGGTCAAGCGCGTACGGCTGAGCCAGTGTCTTCACGACCGTCTCGAATCTTTGCCGGTGCTTTTCCGTAATCATCGCCCTGCCCAACGCCGACTGGTGAGAATGAACCAGTTTCCAAACCCCGTCTTGTTTGTTCCAGACGAACGAACTCCTCCAAGGGCCTTCCGTGCGCGGCGACGCGTTGGGGGGCGTGACGGTTCCACCCATAAAAAAAGTGGCGATGGCGCTGTCGCCGTAAACCGCCGCCTCAAGGTTATGGACATCAAACTTCAACTTGAAGCCCGCCTGGAATGCGCCCCGCAACTCCGCCGCCTCAATAAAAGAGGTTAAGAAACCTCCCTCGCCCTGATAGCGATTTTGCCCGGGCGCGAGACGCCGCTCGATCTGTTCGACGTTGCCGGAATTGAAGCCGGCAATGATATCCATCACCGCGGACTTCACTTCGGCCTCCGCCGCCTGCCCCGCGGCGTTCGGCGATTTCGTGCTGACGATTTTAGGCACGTTCGGCGCCGTCGCATTCATGCCGAGCGGATCGAGAATGTTGGCTATTAAAAGTTCGGCAAATGATTTGCCGCTGGCTCCCTGAACCACCTTATCTAGTTCCGCAAAGCGATTGCCGTTATAACGGTATTGCTCGCCGGGGTTTCCCTCGGATGTGTGGGAGAGCAGGTGCCGCACTTTAATTACGCCAGCGCTCTCCAGAGCAACGCCATACTTTGAAACGGGGTCGTCCAGCTTGACCTTCCCCTCCTGAACGAGCTGCATCAGAACTGTAGAGGCGAACGTCTTGGTCAGCGACGCGAGGTGGTAGGGAGTGTGTTCGGTCGCCGGGATTTTATTATCAACGTCTGCATAGCCGAACCCCTTTGCCCAAAGCACCTTTTGATCTTTGACAATGGCAGCGGAGTAAGCAGGTATCTTCAGCTCCTGTCGCAGATTTTCGAGGAGCGTTTCCAATCGGGCGATCCGTTCAGCGTCGGACGACTGATTCACATGGTTGGCGGCGCGCCCGCCCGTGGCTCGAACAAATATGGCCTGTCCTGCAACGGCCACAGTCAGAATCAAGGTGACTAACACTCGTGCTCTGAACTTCATGACGATCTCCTTCATCCTAACGCTTCTGTTGGCTTTGCTTTATAACCGGCCATGTTGCTTTTCGACGTAGAGACTGCCCCATCGCCGTCCTTAGCTCGTTCCTGCGACAACCGTATCAGTAACACCCAAAGCTTTTTGCACTTTATCAGGTAGCGTTGCAAAAGATATTTTGGCCGCAATTAGTTGCCCTACAGAGCCTGCTGCTGCCTCAATATCCTTTGTGTGATCGGAAAGTTTTTGCAACGCTACCGAGTTCGGAAGAGTTGTGTCCGGTCTATCGGCTGGCGGCGTATGCTACTCCCGAAACGGTTCTGTTGCAAGAATTGCCTCCCGGTTATAATCTCCGGCGGGGTGACCAGCTTCGTCGAGGCCGGATTGACGGTAATGACTCCTCCGGCTCTGAGATACTCGAAGAAAGAGCGGACTATCGCGCGCTTCGCCGCGACTGTGTTCGGCTTGCATCGCTCGTTAGTTCGTAAATTGTCGCGGTAGGCAATGACATCGGACGGCACTACCTGAGAAGGGCGGACATGTCCGACGCATGCGAAGAACTCGCGGATGGCACTGGTGAATGTTCGTCGTAGAAACGTTGGCCGCTCTCGACGAACTCGTCTGCCGTCCCCGTCCCCTCTTTATCGAGCGTACTCATCGGTTTTTTTAGGCATTCGGCAAGGTTTTATAGTGTTGTGAGTATATTACGGCTTATTGGATTATTCACAAAAGCGGCATTATACACACATTTGGGCGTGTTATGCCGCGCGGTGCGGCATTTGCCGCTCTATTACGGAGTTCTGCCGCAGCCCGCAGTATAACGCGCTCTACGGAGTAGTTCTGCCGCACCCTGCGGTAGAATAGGCGTTAGATGCTTTTCTTGAGACGTATCTATGAATGCTTTGATAGTTACTGGCCTGATAGCCGTCGGCGTAGTTATCACGCTGCTGGTTGTGGCCGCGCTTCCGCAAAGAAGGCCGCATAATCTCACGAAAGATGAGGTGGCTGATGAGATTGAGGCGTTCCTGAACGCGTCGGGCAGCGCTCACGACTGGAGTGATTTCTGCTCCTTCACGATAGCTGACCCGGAGTTAGATGAGATACGCGCGAGGTGTGCTCAACTACGCGAAGAGTTCCCACCCGACCCATCCGGCGGGTATTGTAATGAGGCGGGGATCAAAGTCTTGCGTGGGTACGTTGCAAACCTTCGACACCCCGTTCGCTAATCAGGCTGCGCTTTCATATCGAGCGGCAGCATCTAACAACGGCATGCACTCGACCCCCAACAGCGCAGCTCTCGTCCTTATAGGGCAGTGACGGGCGGGTGATGCCTAGCGTTATGCGCTAGTCTGTTCCGATTACACACAAGGTCATCATCTATGTTTCGCTTCAAATTCAAAATGCCTGCCGCGATCATCACCTTTACGATTGGTGTTGCCCTAGCCTCAGCCGCTGCTTCGGTTTGGAAGATTTCAAGTGTTGAAACAGAAAAGCCCCCCTGTCAGAGTTGTTCTGCACTCTATTCCTCGGCAGAAATCCCCGTCGTCACAATTTGCGAACTTAAAGCCAATCCCGAAAATTTCATGAATAGAGTCGTTCGTGTTCGTGCGGTGCTTCATCATGATGCCGGACAGGTCAACCTTTACGACCACACTTGCGGCAATGATGGGGTGCATGCCGGTTTGTCTAATTCATTTGAGTCGTGCGTAGGCGTGAGAAAAGCCCTATCCATTTACAGTGGGTTCGGGACATGGTACGACAGCAATGCCAATGTTGTTGTGGTTGGGAGTGTTGGCCGTCTCGATAATCCGACATTGTTCGATGATGGTAAGGCTGGATTTAACATAGTGTGTTTAGAAAGGGCAGAGCCAATAGGTTCAGGCATGTCTGAAAGAATCAAATACACGGTGGGCGAATTATTCAGGCTGAATTCGCATTAGCGTGCGCCGCGCATAACAACGGCATGCACCCGACCGCGAAGGGCGCAGCTTTCATCCGCGAGACTCGCTTCAATTCTGTGGTTCCTCGCGGCGGGTGATGCCGGGCGTTAGGCTTCTGTTGAGTGAATAGGCAGGATGGAAATATGCGTAAACTTTCAATTCGACTCGTTGTTGCTCTGCTTACATTCATTCTCGGTAGCGCTGCTACAACGGCGTGGTTTATACAGAGGCAATCTACGGAGCAACAGGTACGCCTGAGCCTCCCTAACGCACATTGGGAGCAGATTTTCTTTAGGCATAATAATCAGCTCTTGGAGAAAGCTAAACTACCTAGCCTTAGAACGGTTACGTTATCCGGGGATGATCTAGAAATCCGCACCTGGATGGGCGGGGGTTCGGAGTCCGAGGTGTATGGCGTTATTCTCCGGCGTTCACACGGGAAGTGGTCTGCGACGCGCATTCATGGCATCGGTTATCACCCGCAACTCCTTAGGTATGAGGAAATTCTTGAAGTACCGAAATCCGGCTGGGGAGCGGCTTGGGCACGGCTTGTTAACGCGGGGGTTCTAACGCTTCCTGATGCGTCTGAGATTCAATGTAATTTCCCAGCATTAGATGGTGCGGGTTACGTGGTAGAAATCAACCTGAATAAGACCTACAGAACATACGGATATAGTAATCCCACACTGGCGAAATGTGAGGAGGCTAAGCAGATATTAAGAATCGAGGAGATTATTGAAGAGGAGTTTGGCTGGATGAATCCGGAGAGCATGGAATGATCCATGCGCCCGAAGCCTAACAAGTCATTCAACCGGAGCGCGAATAGCGCAGCTTTCATCCGCAGGGATAAAATGCCTATTTCGTTGAATGCGCGCCCGGTTAATTCCAGCGTTAAATTGCTTTCGTCTTGCGGCGCTAGGTTGAGAAGTGGCTGACGAATACGTGTTGAGTTGAGTATGAAGAATAAGCAGTCATATGCCGGTTGGTTAACGCCTGCGGCGTTTGTGCTGGTTTTATTCTTCGTCGAGAGTGTCGGGCGGGCCTTAGGTTGGTGGCCCGATAGCTTTTACGGGCGGTTGGTAATCTCCCTCGTGATTGGGGCGATCTTCGGCTTTGTTCTTAGGCGGATACGGCTGAACTGGTAGGGAGTTGCCCCCATCAACGGCGCAATCTAACAAGGGCATGCACCCGGCCGCGAATCAGCGTCGCCTTCATGCGCGAGACGCCCGGGATTTCACAGGTTCGTCGCGGCGGGTGATGCCGGGCGTTCGGCGCCTTACTTAATGAAGGTCACAGTTGCCATGTCAACATTGAATGCCTCGACCATGTTGCCCTGCTGGTGAAAGATTTGGAGCATTCTGTTGAGTGGTACACGCGGGTGCTTGGCCTAAAGCGGCACTATGCTGAGGCTTGGGACATTCCCGTCATGTTGTATGCCGGAACAACCGGGGTCGCGCTTTTCCCGGCTACTTCCAAAGAGCAGAAACCACCTCCTGATCCTCGCCGAGCAATCACGATGCAACATTTCGCTTTCAGGATCAGCCGCGCTGCCTTCGAAGAAGCGCAAAGGGATTTCCAGCGTCGTGAGATCAAGTATGAGTTTCAGGATCACGATATCGCACATTCCATATACATCCATGACCCGGATGGATACGAAATTGAACTTACAACCTATGACGTATAGTTGCGTCTCGCGTGTTAAAGCGATAGCCGCCCCTGAACAACTCATTCAACCGGACTCGCAAATAGGTTGATTCTTAAATTCAATCCTGATTGCTCGCCGGTTAATCCGGGCGTTAGGCTGCAAAGTTGTGCGATATGAAAGAGCATGAAAATCAGTTTTTCTTATTAGACCTTTCGGAAATCATCCGAGTAAATCAGCTTGTTCGCCAGAATATTGATTTTGACGGATTCATAGCTTGGTACGAAAAGTTATCTATTCCTGAAAGATGTGCCCTTATAACTGCTTTGTTCGAGTTTGCATATCAAGCTGGCGTTAATGAAGGTATGTATGAAGAGGCGCTTTCTGCTGCCAATATAAATAAAGGCCATCCTCTAGTAGAGAAAGCAAAGGGATTCTTCAGTGAATACTTTTCTGATTTGGCAAGCCTTCATAATTGGTTGTTCGGGCTTTCTGAAACAGATAGGTCAGTTGTGTTTACTTTAGCAGTTTTCCTGTTTGGTAAAGCGGAGGGGCGAGTTTATGCTCAGGAAGATAAGGAATGGTGCAACCACTGGTGGCATCGGGACTTGTTGGATGAACGGGTGGTAAAGTCAATCTTAAATGATCCGAAGTTTTACATGACGGCGATGAAAGATGATGACCGGATAAAAAGCCGATGGCGGTGGTTGCGTGGTGGCTAGTTGCAGCCTAATAACTCATTCAACCGGACTCGCAATGAGCTTGATTCTTATCCTTTAGATTGATAGCTCGCCGGTTAATTCGGGCGTTATACAGCTTCTTGAAAAAATTATGGGTAGGAAAATGAAACTGAGTAAACTGGTAATAATAGCTTTACTGACAATCTATATCTTCAGTTCACCGGTCTCAGCATTTGGTTTTCAATCTAAAGATGAGAAATACAGAATTATTGAGACAGTATTACGTAGTTACATGAATAATTACTCATCCGCTAAAGGGTATAAGGTGTATTACATAGGGGTTGAGTTGGAGGGGAAAGATGTAACCAGTGGATTTCTGCAGAGATTTGAAGGGAATGCTCCGCTTGTAAAGGAATTTGAGCCCAGTAAATATGACCCAGAGCAGGTTAAGAGAGAGGGTGGAATTGTTCTGGGTATTCGTGGCATTGAATGGCTCAGCAAATCAAAAGTCAAAGTTTATGGGCTGACATTCGGAATAGGCAGCGGGCAAGGATTAAATTGGATACATGAGCTAAAACGGCGTGGAGGAAGATGGATAATCATAAATGTAACGAACTTGAATCTTAGCTAGGGCGCTGTCTAACAACGGCATGCACCCGACGCCCACTGAGCGGTTCTTTATATCAACTACAGTAATAGGGCGCGGGTGATGCTGAGCGTTAGGCGGCATCAATGAGGTTTAGTGATCTTTCCTTTGAAAGGATACATATGATGAACACCGCACGATTGGTTTGGTTAATTATCGCCCTAATGGTTTTACCGAGTGTTTGTTGCGCCCAGGATGATGACCGGCTCGTTCACGAGGCTATTGTCAATGCGTCGCCGGACCAAGTTTGGGCGGCCTTTACCACAAAGGCAGGATTAGAGTCATGGATGGCGGCTCATGCCGAGATTGAAATAAAGCTCAGCGGTACGATGAAAGCCCAATACGATCCAAAGGGCACGACCGACGATGCCAGAGCCATTGAGAACACAATTCTCAGCTACGAGCCTCTGCGCATGCTGTCTTTCAAAGTCACGAAGGCGCCTCAAGGATTCCCCTTCCCAAACGCGATCAAGAACATGTGGACCGTAGTCTATTTCGAAGCTCAGGGTGAGAAAGCTACTCGGGTCAGAGTGGTGGGCATGGGCTTCGGCAAGGATGACGAGTCTAAAAAGATGCGTGAGTTTTTCAACCGCGGCAATGCATTTACTCTGCAGCTACTTCAGAAGCGGTTCGCCGCTAAGGCAGACTCAAAGTAGATCGTTATCGTCCACAGCCGCCTAACAACTCATTCAACCGGACTCGCAATTAGTTCGCCTTTTATCTTTTTAGTTGATTGCTCGCCGGTTAATTCGGGCGTTGGGTTGCTCCTTGTTCTGTAAAGATTTGAGATTTGACTTGTTATCCTCTGCTTTAGTGCTAGAATGCGCTTCCCAGTGTCACCCCGAAAAACAGTCTCTCACCTGAAAGGAGGATTTATGACACAACGCGACCGAAAACCGCGGCAGGGAGCGGAGCCAACTCCCACTCCACCCCCTCCTACCCCAAAGCCGGGCCCGACTCCTAGACCGGAGCCGGGGCCAAAGCCAGAGCCGCCGCCCCCTCCCTCGCCGGGGCCGCGACCTAAGCCGACTCCGGAGACCGAAGACGAGTCACAAACCTAATCGCGTTGTGGAAAGCCTTTGACGTGTAGCAGGACACCTCAATAAAGGCTTTCCTTTCTTCGCAGGCGCAACCCAACAAGTCGTTCGAGCCGACCGCCCGATAGCATGGCTTTCATCATGCTTCCTCCGGTCGGCTTGAACGCTTTTCGCGGGCAGCGGCTCAACTCCCGCGTTAGATGCTTTCCATTATAAAAATCTTAGATAACGAAAGTTGCTTTTTACTGGACAGAAGAATATGGTTTTTACTCGCACTGCCTGAGCGGGGTTGACTAATCAGATGCGGATGCTCATTCAAGGACTACGCTTTACACTTCAAATTTGTATCTTTTTAGCACCAATCATCTGGTGCGTTTGCCCCGTGCCGGCGCAGACATCTGCCGACACCAATCAGAAACTAACTCCCCAACAATTGATTGAAGACGTAAACTTTTACGTCAGCACACTCGAAGAAACCCACATCAACCCATTCGTACATATTTCCCAGGAGGGATGGCGGGCGCAGGCTGGTGACATTAAGGCGCGCATCGCTCAGCAGGGGGCGATGACTCAGCAAGAATTTTGGCTGCTCTTTGCGCCGCTCGCTAGCTTGATTCAGGATAGACATACTCTGGTCATGGAACCGCGGTTCTTTATCCCAAATAACCCGACTAAGTATCTTCCCGTCCGCACCGTTTATGTAGACGGGAAGCTAGTGGTCACGAGCTCTGTCGCCGATGTGCAGATTACGAGAGGCGCGATAATTACCTCTATCAACGCCGTTGAAAGCGGGGAAGTCGTCCGCAAATTAAGCCGCTATGGTAACGGCGTTCGGAAGGAAAGATTGCGAGGCGTTGGAGAGTGGTTGTGGATCGGCGCCGCTGAAGTTTTCGGAAGGCCGGAGAGTTTTGTCCTCACTTTTTCCGACGGCACGAAGGCGGAGGTTAAAGGTGTGACCGTTTCCGAAATAATAAAGAGGGAGAGGGCAGCGGGGGTAAACCCGACGCAGGCCGGCGATTCGCCGCTCGAACTGAAATTCCTCGAAAGCGGCGTGGCTTACTTGAACTCTCTGACCTTCAGTTATGATCTGGAAAAATACAAGAGCCTTCTTAAGGGCATCTTTACGCGGATTAAAGAGTCGGGGGCGAGGGATCTGATTATTGATTTAAGAAGCAACACCGGCGGCCACTCCGCGCTCGGTGACGAACTTCTCGGCATGTTCAACGCGAAACCTTACAAAGGTTATACGTCTTCATGGAAAAGAAGCCGTCAATACGTCGAGTATATGAGGAAGGAGGGGGTGGCGATTCCCGACCACTACTTAGACTTAAAGCCCGCCGAAGTATACGTCTCCAAAGCCTCAACCGTGAGACCCGCCGCAAATCCCTTGCGTTTCGGCGGGCGGGTGTACGTCCTGAGCGGGGAAGAAACCTTTTCGAGCGGGCAGATGTTCCTCGGGGTTGTGAAGGACAATGATTTGGCAGAAATAATCGGCGAAGAAACGAGCACACCGGCATGTTTCGCCGGAGAACTATACATGTTCAACTTGCCCAACTCGAGGTTACGCGCGTCATCATCAGTCAGATACTGGGTGGCGCCTGGCGGCTGCAAGGGCGCGAGAGGAGTAGTGCCGGATATAGTGGTAACGCGGCGCCTCGAAGATTACCTAACGGGAAGAGACCGAATTTTAGAAGAGGCTTTAAAATTAGCCAAAAGGAAGCAAAATTCGCGGTAAGGCGAAATTGCCAAGGAGGTCACTCGCTCATTTAACTGAGTTGCTCAATGGGAACAACGCATCTAACAACGGCATGCACCCGACCGCGAAGGACGTTAATTCCATCCGCTAGGCGCCGTGCCCGATGCGTCGCGTGCACGGTGTGTGATGCCAGGCGTTAGGCGGCTCACGAACATGAAACATACTTCCATTCAACTAATTCTACTTTGCTGCATCGTGGTGTCTTCTCTACCTAGTCCTCGCGAGACGGTTGTCGCTCAGAATCGTTGCACAGGCATTGAAGGCCGAGCTACAAGTATTCAGGGATGGCTCATACCTGGGGTGACTATTCGCTTAATTAACAAGGCTACGAACGATGTGAGACGAGGGCTCGTGGTCAATATAGTTCTAAAGCAGGACTAGCGCACCGGGAGTCCGACGCATACATAACAACGCCAAATAACCCTTCAAATCATTTCCGGCAACACTGCCATTATCACGCCGGTTAGCATACATTTTAATTGACAGACCATTGCCCACTACTCTATATTCCCCTTCTCACTAGGCCTCTGGCGTATTAACTCACGTTAATTCAACACAGTCTCAGCTCTTAACACGGCGCCGACGCACAGGCAAAGGTATTTACAGTCTGGGGCATGAGTCTGCGTTCCTCGCATCTCCTACCCGGCTTTACTCACTCTCCACTCAGGCTTGACCCGGCACACAGGCTTGACGGTCGCACTCCGCTTTGTTGACTGCAAGGTCACTTCGGTTGCGAGGCTGCATCTGGCGATACGCCGACAGGCTGGCGCCGGCACGTGTTTGGTCGCGTGCGTCCCCGCCAAGCAGGGTCAAACGGCTTTGCCTCACCATCCAAGTAAGCACAACCCCGGAGGGAACTATGAAACGCATCCTTACCATGCTTCTAACCGTCGCCCTAACTGCGGGTGGCGTCGCCGGCCTGCTGCCGACCCCGGCCGCAGCCAGAATCTACTCGGTGCAGCCGACCAACGAGGAAGGCGGTGTCCCCACCGACCAGTTCACCACGGCCGATCCCATCTTCGCCGTCTTCAGGGCGGACATGGAGGGTGGCACTATCTGCGTCATTGACGAGAACGGCTCCGAATCCCATTGCAAGACGATTGCCAATTACATCGGGACGGGCTGGTCATACATCGCGCCGGGACTGAAGGCGGGGACGTACCGCCTCCGAGCCGACGACCCGGGCTTCAGCGTCCTGAGTTTCCCCTTCACCGTCACTAACTGCACCGCACCCGACTGCGCGGAAAGGCGACGCATCAGCGACGCGGTCGTGGCCGAGTGGAAACAGGCCGCCGCTGAGATGTACAGCGCACTCCGCCACACCAGTTGGGCCTTGAATTTCCATAGTATCGGCAGCGGCTTCATCCTGGCCCGCGGGCTCATCAAGGGCGGCGAGGTGATGACGGACGTGGTGGAGGTGATGGTGGTTGACAGCGCGAGCATACTCATCGGCTTTGCCTTATTCAGTTTCGGCGTCCCGACGAGCATCAGCGGCCCGGCCGTCGGACTCGCCAGAGATATCAGCGACGGAACCGCGAAGATGTACAAAGACATCGTGGATGACCCACCCGACCGGAACTATACGACCGTGGCCCCTCCCGTCTTCACCGTGCTGCCGAGCACGGGCAACGCCGAGGATGACCATCTCGTGTCAACGCTCGACCGCCAACGCGCCTTCGGGCGCGCGCAACTCAAGGCATACGAACGTTACCTCGGGGCGGTAGAGGCGGGAGACGAAGCCTCCGTCCGCCTTCAGGCGCAGGCGGTCGCCGATTTTGGCGATCAACTCATCGCGGAGATGAGGGCCGGCGCCGGCGCGCTCCGCTCCTGGGCCGCGCAGCTCGACCCCGACCAGCCTGTCGTCAGCCGGGTGGGACTGGACGACGCGGTGCGCGTTTACGAGCGCGTGCGCGCGGCCGGGTTCACCCAGGACGAGGTGAACCAGCTTACCGCCCTGGGGCTCTCTCAAGGTCAGATCGAACAAGTGCGCGCCGTCTTCGACCAGGACATCGGCCAGACCCCCGTCGGAGTCTCGTTGCACGCCCTCCTCAATCAGGCCGCCGACGCGCACGAGCGCAACATCCGAGCCGTTACCACCTTCTCTCGCGAGGCCGCGTGGGTGGCCGACGGCAGGGCGCCGAAAACCGTCTCACTCTCCCCGGCGAGCGCGGCTCTTCAGGTCGGAGCGACCCACAACGTCAGCGCGGCCGTGACGGACGGTCGGGGCGCGCACGCCGCTGGCGTACTGGTTACACTTAACGTGACCGGAGCCAACCCTTCGACGCTGACCGCGACGACGAACTCCGGCGGCGTCGCCACGTTCAGCTACGTTGGTCACAACGAGGGCGCTGACAGCCTCTCGGCTACGGCCGGCACCGCCGCCTCAAACGCCGCCGCGATCAACTGGTCGGTCAGGCCCCCGAACGCCGCCCCTTCCGTGTGGTTCCACAACACGACGGCAGAGGAAGGGAGCAACGGGCAATTCCACTTTAACTTTACGGACGCGGACACTCAGGACACTCATACCGCGACGATAGACTGGGGCGACGGTTCACCACCCGACACGTACCCGAAACCGCACAGCACGGCCGGATTCATCATAGATAACAACAGCTCCGGCTTCGTCATAGGCTACCACCTCTACCCCGAGAGCGGCGTCTACGAGGTGAGGGGGACGGTGACGGACAACCACGGCGGGGTCGGCTCAGCGGTCTTGTCGCTGACCGTGAGGAATCTCGCTCCCGTCCTGACCGGCGTCACGCTCGACGATGTCAACGGCGAGATAGTTATCAAGACCACCTTCACGGACGCCGGCGTCAGGGATACACATACGGCGGAGATAAACTGGGGCGACGGCACGAGCGGCGCGGGGACGGTGACGGAGGCGGGCGGCTCCGGTACGGCGAGTGGCCGCCACGTCTACGCCGGGCCGGGCAAATACACCATCACCCTGACCGTCTCGGACGACGAGGGCGCGAAGGCGTCACACAACGTCAGCCTCACCGTCGGCGGCGGAGGTCTCGGCAACTCCCCGCCATCCGTCCAGCCTTCCAACTACAGCACCTACGAGGGCATGGGGCATTTCACGGCCTTCTTCACCGACCCGGACACCCTGGACACTCACACCGCGACGATAGACTGGGGCGACGGCTCGCCCGTGCAGGCGCTCAACGTCCGCAAGTCCGGCGACACAGGGATGCTCTTCGGGAGTCACAGCTACGTTGACGACGGGGCTTTCAACGTCACTATCACGCTCAGGGACAACCGCGGGGGTGTCGATGTCGAAGTTGCGCCCATGACCGTGCACAACACCTCGCCCCGCGTGTCGTTGCTCAAGTTGACGCCGGACTCCAGGCTATTCAAGCCCGGCGACGCCGTCACGGTCGGCGGCAGCTTCGAGGATTCCGGCGTCAGGGACACGCACACCGCCGTCTGGGATTGGGGCGACGGCACGACCACCCCCGCCTACATAACGCGGGCCGAGGGCTTCTCGCACACGAGCGGCAGGCACCAGTACGCCGACCCCGGCGCCTATCAGATTAGACTCATCGTAACCGACGACGACGGCGCGATGGGCGTCGGCACGACTTTCGACACGGTGGGGGTCTACCCGTCTATTACCGCCGGCTCCATCAAGCCGGTGGTGACTGAAACGGGCAAGATCAGCGCCTCCATCAGCGGCTTGGGGATTAACAGGCCGGACGGCGTGCTCAAGGTCGAGAAGCCGGCCGGCGCGACCGTCAGGAGGGCCTACCTCGCGGCGGCCACGACAGGGTTCCGGCGCTACCTACTGCGCTCCGATGACGTGAAGCTGGACCACGTTCCGGTGAGCTGGGGCGTCGTCACCCCGAGCGGGATACACGGGTACAACTTCTGGGGCGAGGTCACGGACATCGTCAGGGCGAAGCTGGATTCGGCCCCGGCGGGCGGGGTAGACTTCTCGCTCCACGAGGCGAACACCAGCAACACCGAAGGCGAAGTCCTGGTCGTCATCTTCGACGACCCGAACCAGCCTAAGGACAACACCATCGCCCTGCTCTTCGGGGCACAGCAGACCACGGGCGACACCTTTGCCCTGCGCTTCGCAGAACCCCTTGACCGGAGTGACCCCGGCTTCGCGCTCACGATGTCGCTCGGCATCTCCTTCGGACACCAGAACCCGACGGGAATCCAATATAGCTTGATTGACGTGAACGGCCGGCGCATGACGAGTTCGGCCGGCGGCGAGGACGACGGGCAGACCGAGAACGGCGCGTTGCTCACCGTGGGCGGCTTGGGCGACAGCCCCGACAACCCGGCGGACCCGCAGGCACGTCCCACACATCCGAGGGCGGACGACGAGTTGTACGACCTCAGACCCTTCGTCAACGCCGGGGATACGGAGCTGACAATCGTCACCCATAACCCTTCGGACGACGACAACATCTTCTTCGCCGCCTTCTTCCTCCAGAACGCGGCGGCCGTTGTGGGCGAAGGCGTCGTCTTGACGCCCGTCTCTGCCTCTAACGAGGTGGGCGCGCAGCACACGCTGACGGCAACCGCGCAGGACGCGCAGGGCAAATTGCTACAGGGGCGCGAGGTGACCTTCGAGGTTCTCTCGGGGCCGCACGCGGGCATCACTGGCAGCGCGGTGACCGACGCCGAAGGGCTCGCGAAGTTCACTTACGCCGGGGCCCAAAAGGGCACGGACAACATCGTCGCCCGCTTCGCCGACTCGCGCGGTCAGGCGCAGACCTCGAACACCGTGACGGCGGAGTGGAAATCGACGGCCGCCGCGCCGACGCAACTCGCCGTGTCGTCGGCCTCAGGCGTCTACGGTGAGACGACGGGACTGTCCGCGCACTTGAGCGCGGGCGGACAGCCGCTTGTCGGCAGGGCCGTGAGCTTCATACTCAACGGCGCTTCGGTCGGCACCGCCACGACCGCCGCCGACGGCGTGGCGTCAATCCCGAACGTCAGTCTCGCGGGCATCAACGCGGGCGCGCACCCGAAGGCCATCGCCGCCAGCTTTACGGGCGACGCAGGGCATGCCGCTAGCGAAGGCAAGGGCGACCTTATGGTCGGCAAGGCTACGCCCCGCATCACATGGAGCAGCCCCGCCGACGTTGTTTACGGGACTGCGCTCGGCGGCGCGCAACTGAACGCCGCTTCATCCGTACCCGGCGCGTTCACTTACGCACCGGCGTCGGGGGCGGTGCTCCGTGCGGGTAGCAATCAGAATTTGCATGTGAGCTTCACGCCGATGGATACGACCAACTACAACACGGCGTCGAGGGAAGTCAGCATCAACGTCACGAAGGCGCCGCTGACCGTCATAGCGGACGACAAGTCGAAGGTCTACGGCATGGTCAATCCGCCGCTAACTGCCCGCTACGGCGGGTTCGTGAACGGCGAAGACGCGAGCGCCCTGGCCGGGAGCCTGAGCCTGAGCACGACGGCAAGGGCCGACAGCCCGGTGGCCGTCTACCCCATCACGGCGCGCGGACTGACATCCTCGAACTATGCCATCACCTTCGTCGACGGGAAGCTGGCGACTACCAAAGCGGTGCTGACCGTCACGGCGGACAACAAGTCGAGGATTTACAACACGGCCAATCCGCCGCTGACCTTCACGCCCTCGGGCTTCGTCAACGGCGATACAGCAGCCACGGCCTTCAACGGTGCGCCGACGCTGGCGACGCCTGCGCAGGCTGCCAGCGGCGTCGGCGCGTACCCGATTACGGCGGCCGCCGGCACCCTCAACTCGGCCAATTACGGCTTCACGTTCGTGCCGGGGACGTTGACTGTAAATCGAGCGCCGACAACCACGTTGGCGAGCGGCCAGATGTTCGCCAACAACGGCGCGGGCGTCTTGACCGCCACGCTGCTCGACATTAACTCGCTGCCGATTGTGAACCGCACACTTACGCTCACGCTCGGTGCCGGGCCCCGCGCGCAGGCGTGCAACGCGACGACGGACGCGGCGGGAAAGGCAAGCTGCCAGATCAATCAGGTCACGCAGTCGCTCGGCCCCGGGACGGTCGCGGGCAGTTTCGCCGGGGACGCCAACTATCTGGCCTCGACCGGCACCGCGCAGACGCTGATCTTCGACTACCCGGCGGGAGTCGGAGGCGGCAGCTTCGTCATCGGCGACCTCAACGCTACGGTCGGCAAACAGGTGACGTTCTGGGGCGCTCAGTGGGCGAAATCTAATGCGCTCAGCGGGGGCGCAACCCCGTCGAGTTTTAAGGGATTTGTGAATCAGACCAGTACCAACCCGGCGTCTTGTGGCGGTACATGGACGACCGGCCCGGGTAACAGTTCCGGACCGCCGAGCGGCATCCCGGAATACATGGCCGTGATCGCGTCAAGCTCGGTCACGAAGTCGGGTTCAACGAGCTCGGGTAACGTATCGCAAATCGTGATCCTTAAAGTCGCCCCCGGTTACAGCTCTAACCCAGGTCACGCCGGGACGGGCACGGTAGTGGCCGTGTTGTGTCGCTAAATCAACGCGTTGCCTGGTGTGGTGGGGGACACCGGTATGCCCCTGCCACACCGGCACCGCCGGGCGTGCCGCTATGCACACATAGCTGAACTCTCTCACGGTAGTGTTGCAGGAATAGTCATTCAGGAGTTGTGCTTCATGAACAGCCCTGTTGAGAGGAGTTGAGAGAACCTGAGGAGAGGATGATAGCTGAAAGACTGTCCTCGCAACACTAGGCTTAAAAGTGATAAGTGGCTAGCCAGATTTGCTATTGACTTAACAATGAAGTTGGGTATATCGTTTCGCCGTTTAAGTTAGATAGCG
>DATCWB010000135.1:0-12309 GCA_036566625.1 Pyrinomonadaceae bacterium | reverse complement strand
AGGCTGGCCCCCAGTAACCGGAAGTTCCGAAGAGGATGCCGGGGCTGCCCCAGATTCCCGAGTACTGAATGAAGACTTGACCGTTGAGCGGCCTCAGTTTCTCGCCGACGTTGACGAGCGCGCCTGAGCGGCTGACCCTTCCATCGAACCATCGCACTTCGCCACTCTGCCACGACTCCTGGCGCACGAAGGTGCGCGCGTTATCAGGGTCAATGGAGCAGCCGACGATGATCGGGCAGCCCCTCGCCTGAATCCCGCTGCCTGTGGCGCGGCTCGCGTGCCCGCCACCTTCGGAGTAGATGCGCGGGTGGTTCCCCTCCCACTGAATGCCCGCAGGCGAAACCGACTCTATTGAAGTATGCCCGAGAAGGTCTACGCGCTTTGGGCGCAGCGCCTCGTCGAGGACAAGGTGAAAGCACTCCCAGTCACCACCATGATTGTTGGCGGCATCGTTGAACGCGTAGAACCGCCAGTACTGGATGGTTACGCCGCCTGCGTCGTTCCTGTAGGCGTGAAAGTATGTCGTCCAGTCCGAAGAGTTCATACTGCCGACTCGGACCGTATCGGGCACGTCTTCGAGGAAGAAGGTGCGCTGCTTTCTGTCGCTGCGCGTGCCGTTCGAGAAGACGGTGTCGGTTGAGCCGCACCCGCCCTGGCGCGAGTGAGTGAGCAGTTGTGCCTGAGTGGGTGCGGCTTGAATTGGCTCCTTCAAATCGGGCGTGCAGTCGTCGTCATAGAACCAGAGCGAGGTGTTCTGGAGGAAGCGGTCGACGTTGGTCGGGTAGTTCGACTCGTCGCTGGAGTGATAGATGATAGGGGCGAACTTCTCCGCAAGCGCCTGCTCGCAGGCGTCGGCTATCCCGTCCCCGTCGTCGTCAGAGGCGGATGTACCGGCTGGCATCAAGCAGGTGAGCGGCGTCGGGGTGGGGGTGGTTGAGATGTCACCACGCTCTACCGTCAGTTCGACGAATGCGTTGCCGACGTTCCGACACTGGTTACCCGTGCCGTCGTCGTGCCCCCAGTAACCGTTGTCGCCGTAGCCATCATCCTCATAGCCGAGGCGCAAGTAGAGGTGCGACAGGTCGATGACGGCGGCGGGGATAACCAGCGTTTGGCCGATAATGTCCGACAGCCTTCTAAGGTCTGCCATCGCGCCGGGGATTTGAACCAGCCCATGATAGAGGCGGTCGGAATTCGGCCCCTGCGGGTTGACGTAGCGCTTCCAGGTGCGGCCCGAGCCGCCGGTCTGGACGCAGCCGCCGCCATTGAAGCTGACGCGGTCGCCGGGTTGGAACTTGATAGCCTTGTACTCGCTTACACGCTGTTTGACATTAGGCGCGTCAATGCGGCACCTGAAGCCGGAGCCTTTAGGCGTGCAGTTAACCTGTTCCTGCGCGCGGATGTGGAGCGGGAGGAAACAGAACGCGAAGAGCACGAAAATTCTTACTAAGGCTCGCTGCATGAAAGTCTTTCCTTTCGGCTGAAACTACATGCGACCGGTAGTGCAGGCAGGGCGTGAAGTGCCCCCGATGCCGCGCCATCAGACGCCCTGACGAAACGTGTTGTCAATTCTGACCAGCCCGGCGAGCCCGGCGAGGTTAACCTCGCCGGGCGGTCTGCCGGTTAGTGAGAGCACGGCGGGGCGGTGACGGTCACCAGAAGCTCGGCGTTGCCGTTAACGGGTGCCGGGTTAAGCGTCCCTTGAACCTGAAGGTTGCCGATGGCTCCGGTCGGCGAAGTTGCGCCGCTGCTGCCGATGGTCGTACGCGCGCTGTCGAGACACCCCTTACATGGATATTCGCTTTGGCGTTGTTACCGGCTTGCCAGGTCCAACGCAGCCCCGTGCGTAAGACGGCAGCGGGGTACGCTTAGGTGGGGTTCTATTGGTCTTCCTTCCCAAAGCGTATACTTATGGTCGCACCCAGCGTATTCACCCTGTTGAACTTCGGAGCCGATTCACCGTTTTTGTACGTTAGCCCGAAGCCCAGATTGTCCGTAACTTCAAACTCCAGGCCGGAGGTGAAGAAGTTTCGTCTCTTCTTTGACTCCAGCGGTAGGTAGTAGAAAGTTTCATCCATCCAGAGGTAGACATCATTCAGCTTGAGCACCTCATTCAGGAAGTTGAGCTTGAGCTTGGCGGTGGCGCGCGGAATCAGCCGGAAGATGTTCTCCTTGACCTCACTCGAGGACCCCTTCCTTATTGTGCGCCCCGCGTCGATGCTGAAAAACGGTCGCCACCGGAACTGGAAGGGGCTGGCGGTATCGAGCGGCTTACTGACACCGATAAACAGGTCCGGCAGTGTCGGCGTGAAGAGCGCCTCGAAACTCATTTTCTTTACGTCGAAATCTTGGTCGCCTTCGAATTTACCGCCTAGCGACAGGTAAATAAGGTTGAGCGAGCCTGGCTTCAGGTTACGGTCGATGACGGCCCCGGCGCGGAACCGCCAGGCGTCTTCAGACTCCGATTCGTCACTGGTCAGTTTGCCCTCGACCGAGGTCTGAAGGCCGACTGACGTTCTAATGGTCTGGTGGAAGCGGTGGTTGTGGATGAGCGCGAAGTCAGCCGTATAGACGGTGTTCTTACCCAGAGTGCGCAGGAAAGAGAACTCCGCTCCCTTGCTGGCGTCTCGTCCTTCGACGGCTCTTTGCAGTGTGAATCCCCTGTCGCTGAGCCGCTTGAAAATGGAGCGGGCGGTGGTGAAGCTGAAGGGTGCGTTTGAGGCCAGTTGAATCGCCGTGGGGCCCGACGGGTTTAGGGAGTAGACAGCCGACACTCGCCAGTGATACGTCACGCCCGGTTCGAGAACACCCTCCGGCACGGTAAGCTCAACCGTCAAGGGGTGCGGGCGCGGCTTCACCTCTTCGTTCTTATAGACGAGCGTCCCAAAGTCCTGCTCGTCTGAAATCTCGACTATGTACCTCTCGATGACGGGGCGCGGGGCGGGGTTCTGGTCCTCCGTCCACGACAGCGTCGGCTGCACCGTCTCGTTAGTCAGGTTATCGCCGGGCGTGGACAGTTGGAAGCTCGGGGGGGCCTGTGTCACGGCTGTGACTGTCCCCCTGCCCGCCGCCGCACGCGCCGCACCGTGCAACCGTATGTCGATCTGCCGGATGGCCCTGACGATTTCGTCGTAATCGCTTGAGCTGGGCTCAACCTGCTCCAGCCGCTTGCTTAACACCGTGCGCCTTTGGCGGAGTGAGTCGGTGTCCCCGCCTGCGGGGACTTCATCGGCGATGCTGCTCTCGGCGATGGGGCCGCGTGTGCCGTTCGCTGGCGGAATCGCGGATAGCTGCTGCGCGGCGGACGGCTCGTGCAACAAGGGCAGCAGACTCAGACATAGTATTAGCGTTAGTCGATTCATTACCTCTCCTTTCCGGCCCCAGGCGGGGCACTGCCTGGGGCAGTCAGGCGTCCACACACTTAAACTCTTTCACCACCGCGTTGATGATGGCGCGCACCGTCTTGAAATTTACGAAGTCGTCGGGCGTCAGAACCTGGAGCTTACAGCCGTTCGACTTAGGATCGTCCACGGCAAGCTTGACCGTGAAGAAGAGGCCGCGTTTGACGAACTCGTCCACGTCGATCTCTTTGCCGAAGCGGCTGGCGGGCGTGATGTTGCTCTTCTTCAGGGCGAGGCGCAGTGAGATGACCACCTTCATCTCGATATCGGTTTTCGTGCAAGTGCAGCTCATGTCTTTATGCTCCTTCGTCAGAAATGATGAATCATGTGCTCCGGCAGCTGGCCGGCGAGCCTGTTAGCCGAGCCCACGCTAAAAGTTTACGGTCGCGTGCGGCCGGTCGTGGTCAACGTTGCCGGCCCTGGTCGCCGACCGAATCGTCACCCCGGACGAGAAGGTCAGCTCGACCCACCAGTTGAAGTGCCACTCGTCGTGGCCGTTGGGCTGCTCGGTCAGTTCGGCGCGGCAGACGCCGTTCACGCGGTTGACCGGCTGGGGCGCGAGGACTGTCATGCCGAACGGGCCGTAATGTCTGTGGTCCTTGAACTCACCGCCGAAGTTGCTGGACACGGAGGCCACGGTGCCCGAGTCGCAGATCACGTTGATGACGACGTTGGTGTCGTGATCCTTGTTGTCGTCCGTCGTGTGGAAGGCGACCCGCGCCCCGGTCAGGTGCGGCTGCGGCTGGATGACCGTGACGGCTGCGGGGACCGATGCGGTCTTGCCGTCGAGTCCCACCACGTTCAGCTTGTATTCAGTCGTTTCGGTGGGCGAGACGCTTCTGCTCCCGGTCGTCAGCACTGGGCCGAAATCCGCCAGCGAGACGTTCAGGGCGTTCCTCACGTCCCACGAGAGCAGGGTGGCGCCCCCTCTGTTGATCGTGCCGGGGTTCGCTCCGAAGCGCACATCAATCGGCGGGATGACGAAGGCGTCGTAAGTGAAAGTCGGAGAGCCGTCGTCCATGTTGACAACGACCGTGACGGTGTCGGATGGCAGCCGCCTACAGGACAGGCTGCGCCCCTGGATGCCCACCTCGATTGGCTGGTTAAGGAATGACGCCGGGGAGCACTGCGCGGCGACCGACGATGGCTGAACGGATATTGTGCCTCTGGTTGTCGTGTGGCCGGGGTTTGAGGTTGTCGGCACGAAGTCCACCGTCACGGTGAAGGTCTGGTTGTCGGCCGCGGGAATGACGTAAGCGTGCACGCCCGACCTTGTGAGGCAGGCCTCAACGAGCGAGGTCATGCGTCCGCTGATGGTCTCGATGGCGGTGTCGGTGAGGCCGAAGCTCCGGGCTTCGAGGTAAGAGGTTCTGAGCAGCTTCTGCTTCCACTCTTCGAAGTTGTTGCTCGAAGTGCTGCCGCCGAGGTTGAGACCCAGTATGCCGTCTATTTGCAGTCCCAACTCCCCGGCCTTCTGCTCAGCCTGCTGTCTTGAACTGAAAGTGTTGTTCTCGAAGAACTCTTTTACCTGCTTGTAGTGGCTCTCGGTGGTAAAAGTTCTGAACTTATCGTAGATGCCGAACTTTAAAAGGTTCGCGCAGTCTGTCGCGTTTTGCGCGCGGGTGGTTACCGTCCCGCCCAGACCGAGCACCAGAATGGCGGCGGCGTAATAGATGTATATGGCAAGTGACTTCATAGCTCTCTCCTTAGTTTGAGGTTATCCCTCAAGTCGTATGTTGATCCCATTCCCAACCCACTTGACTGTGAAGCTCGCGCGGGATGCACCCGGGGTGACGCGTCCCAGCGAGCGCGGGGCCACTACCTACGGCGCGTTGCGCGTCATGATCGTCCACCGATGTCCCCTCGTGGCTTGCTCGTGAGCCTTACCCGCTTCGTTCGCAGACGCGCGGGTGCTGAGCCATGCCGTCAGGATATATTCCTGCCCGCCGTGCTCCCGCTTCTCCGTGCAGACGGCCATGTACTGCTCGACCGGAACGGCACTGGCGGCAACGGCGGCGACCAGAACGAGCACGCCGAGCGCGGTGGCTAATGCATTAATTATTTGTCTATACATCTTGTTCCTCCATCTTTGAGTTTGTTCGGGGGCGGCACGCCCGCCGCCCCCAGGCGCCCCATCCGCGTCTTCACCCTGCCACGTCCATTGTCAGGATGCATTTGCAAGACACCGGCGGGACAAACTTCGAGCGGGCTACAGACGTGGCCGACTACTGAACGGAGACAGTCTCTGAGCGGCTTTCGGCTGAGCCCGCTATGCGCGTCTCGAACTTGTTGTTGTTGCTTGAGCAGCCCGCGTTCTGCGTGTCGAGTTGGAACCGCACCCAGCCCCACCTGTTAGGCCCGACCGAGTAAGACCAAGTCGCGCTGGGGTTGAACACGCCTCCGTAGGTGAGGCTGCCGCAGTCGATTGTTGTGCCGTTCGACGCGCTCGCGTAGTAAATGTGTAGCGTCCGCCCCGAATCGTTCTTGAATGTCACGTTGGAGTCGGCCGACGCCTCGCGCGCCAGCAACACGAGGCAGAGAACGACGATGAAAATGGCAAGGATTCTCAACTTCACGATCTATGGCTCCTTTCGAGGTTCCGTGTCGAGCGGGCTTGCCCTACGCAACGTAGGATCGGCTCGACGATTCAGGCTCGAAGGGTTAGTCTCGGCACGCCAGTGGTATGACTGCGCGTGCCGACCAAGTTCGTCTGACTAGCCCCTTCAATTACTAAGGAACCATTCGGTCGAGAAAATACTGGTCGGGTGAGAAAATTTTTTACCGGCGGAAATCTTGTTCGCTGATGAGCACGACATCGTGCGTGTACTGACCACGCGAGTAGAGGAGCGAGTCGTCTGTACGCGAAGGGTCGAACCAGAAGATGAGGTCGCTGCGGAAGTTGGTCAACTGCCTCGGAGGCTTGGAGAGCGGCTGGCTCACGATGTTGGAGGCTCCGTCGGCGTTGGTGACGTAGAGCACGGCGCGTCCGTCGCGGCTCCAGTGAAAGCCGGCTGAAATTAACGCGGGCGGCTGCGAGATGCCCTTCGGGAGGTTGAAAAGGTGCAGGGGCTCGCCCCCGTCGAAAGGGATGACTGCGAGCTTCACTTCCGCCGTGCCCGGGTCGGTACGGTAGAGGCAGGCGATGAGCTGTCCATCGGGCGAGACGGCAGGCCAAGTGGCGAGGTACTGGGTTAAGCGGACAGGCGTGCCGCCTTCGAGCGGCACCCTAAAGAGAGACTTACGGTCGCCCACATGTGCCGAGTAGACGACCCAGCGGCCATCGGGCGAGATTGAGGGGAAGGCATCGTCCGGGCCTTCGGTTAAAGCCATCGGTTCCGTGCCATCCATGTTAATGCGCCAAATCTTCGTCGCGCCGTCGCGGTCTGAGACGAAGACGACATGGCGGCCATCGGGCGAGACCGCCGGATAGCGGTTGTTAAGACCCTCGTACGTGAGCCGCCGCTGCGCGCTGCCATCGCGGTTCATCAACCAGAGGTCGCGGCTGCCCCCGGCTGTAGAGGTGTAGACGATGTGGCCGTCCGGCGTCCAAGCCACGCCGTAGAAGCCCTCGTCTCGCCCCGAAGCGACGGTGGTTGCCGCGCTCCCGTCGAGCCCGGACACGGACACGCGCGCCGAGCGCATGGAGGTCGTAGCCGCAATGACTGACGAGTCGCGGCTAACGCTCAGCGCGTGGTACTCGCCGATGTCGTTAGTAATGCGGCGGGCGTCGTCTCCGGGATAGGACAGATACCAGACCTGCGGCAGCAGCGACTTCTCATCCGTCGCGACGAGCAAGAGGCCGTCCATGCCTGCGAGCCAAGTGAGACGTTGTACGCGCTTCCAGCGGTGTGTGGTCAGCGTGTAGGGTCGCCCGTCCCCGGCCCCGAAGCCGACGACGCTGACGTAGTCTTCACCGCCCTCCTGCACGCGCACCGAGCACGCGATGATGTCATCGCGCGGCGACCATGCGACGCCCCCCGGCGAAAGGCGGCTCTCGGGCATGACACGCAGCGGCATACCGTCTTCGGTGTTGGCGATTATCAGTTCGTGCGGGCGGTCGTGGTTTTGGCGGATGAAGGCGAAGCGGCGGCCATCAGGCGACAGCGTGATGGGAGGGTCTACGTCCTGCAACAGCCGCCTCGTGTCGGTCGCGGCTGGTAACGAGACGCGGAACAACTCTCCGTGCGGCGCATTTCTGAAAAGCGAGTAGAAGATGTAATTCGCATCGGGCGATATCACGAGCCCGCGGTAGTTGCCCTGCACGAGTTGCGGCAGTGGTATCTTGTCGGCTGTTGCGACCTGCTTCTGCCAGACCTGCTGCCGTCCGTCGTCTTCGTTGGTTACGTAGACGACGAAACGCCCGTCGGGCGAGATGGCCGCCTCGCTCACGCGCCCGCTCTCGGAGAAATTTCTGACGGTGAAGCGACCGGGCAGGAAGTGTGCGTCGGGTCTGCGGGAGAACGCGCGCCACGCGAGTCCGGCTACGGCGGCGAGCGCGACTACGCCGAGCGCAACCCAGAGCGCGGCGGGCCGCAAACGCCGCGTGCGCGCGGCGACCGGTGCGGGCGGCTTAGGTATGGGCTCTGGTGCGGGAGGCTTAGACCTTATCAGCCTTCCTTCCCTTAAAGCTACGAGGTCAAACAGAAACTCGTGAACCGAAGCATAGCGGTTCGCGACATCCTTTTCGAGCGCCTTGTCAACGATGCGCTGAAGATCGGGCGGGGCGTCTGGGGCAAGTTCTGCAAGTGGGGGAGGCTTGCGCTCCAGTATCGCGGCGATGAGGTCGCTGCGCGTCTCCCCTTGGAACGGCACGCGCCCCGTCGCCATCTCGTAGACGATGATGCCGAGGCTCCAGATGTCAGTGCTGGCGTTGGTGGAGACGCCCCTCACCTGCTCCGGCGACATATACGGCAGCGTCCCGATGAGCAAGCCCTTGGCAGTCTTAAAGAGAGAGGGCACGTCTGCCTTCCCCGCCACGCCGTCGAGGGCGGGCTCGACGCGCTTCGCCAGCCCGAAGTCGAGCACCTTGACGTGGCCGCCTTCGAGCAGCATCACGTTCTCGGGCTTAATATCGCGGTGCACGACGCCCGCGGTGTGCGCGGCGACGAGGGCTTCAGCTATCTGCGCGGCTGTCCGCAGTAGGTCGCCCACGGGCAGCGCCCCGTTCGCGAGTTTCTCCCGGAGCGTGACGCCGCGAACATACTCCATCACGATCAGGGTCTGTTCGTCTGTCTCTACAACTTCATAAATACGTGCGACGTTCTCGTGGTTGATGGCGCAGGCGGCCTGCACCTCATGCCACACGCGGTGGAGGCGGTCGTCATCGGCTGTAAGACTCGGGTAGACGGACTTAACAGCCACCTCACGTTTGAGTTTCATGTCGTACGCGAGGTAGATTTCGCCCATCCCGCTGACCGCGATGAGCGAACGAATTTCGAAGTGGCCGAACCGGCGGCCAACGAGCGAAGGCGCGCCCTCGGAGATGATCGGGAGGCAGTCTTCGATGGCGGGTTTCGACAGGAAGTCGCCCGACTGCTCACGTAATGAGATGAGCGATTCAACTTCGCGGCGCATCTCCTCGTCGCCTCTGCAAGCGTCCGAGATGAAGAGGGCGCGCGCTTCCTCGGGCTGGCACAACGCGTCCCGGTAGATGCCCTTCATCTGTTGGAATTTCTCGGGCGTCATCGGCGCATCTCGCGCAGCAGCCAGGTCTTCGCAAAATCCCAGTCTACCTGGACGGTCGCCTTCGCGACGCCGAGCATCGCCGCCGTCTCCTCAATGGTAAAGCCGCCGAAATAGCGAAGTTCGACCACCAGACTCGCACGCTGGTCTTGCGCGGCGAGCAGGGTCATCGCCTCGTCGAGCGCGATGAGTTCGGCAGACTTCTCCGCCGAGACGACGGCAACCTCATCAAGATTAACGTGCACGACATCGCCGCCGCGCTTGATCGTGTTGCGCGCGCGGGCGTAGTTCAGAAGGATGTTCCGCATGACCCCCGCCGCGTAGGCAAAGAAGTTCGCGCGGTCGCGCAATTCCACGCGCGACTGTTTGAGCAGGCCGATGAACGCCTCGTTGACCAGCGCCGTTGTCTGAAGCAGGTTGTCATGGCGCTCGTCGCGCAGGCGTGCGTGGGCGAGCCTGTGCAGTTCGCCCTCGACCAGCGGGGCTAACTTGTCCAAAGCTCCCCGGTCGCCGTTCCCCCATTCGACGAGGAGTTGTGTGATGTTGTGCGGCGCGGACATATACGCGGCTCGTGAGACGTGTCGTGGTGAATCCAGCCGCGGGCAGCGCGGGCTGAGGTTAACCCGACTGCCGGTACTATGTACCAGCACGCACATGTTGTCAAAGAAGCGCAGGCCAGCCGCTCAGAAGAGTGATTCGACGAACTCTCCGAGAGGATCCGGGGGTGCCATCGGCTTCTTCTCTTTCCTCAAAGTCCATTCTTTAATCAGCCAATCCCGACCCACTTTAACTATGACGTAATGGAACCAATGGCGTCCGTTATGTGTTGTCGGATTGTTAACACATAAGTCGCAATGTCCCTTCAGCCTGACCGCGCCCTCTACCTCTCCCGTTTTAGTTGCCACGTCTATCTTCAAGGACGTTAGCACCCAGTCGTACGCGGTGTAGAGGAGTTTTCCCTGCGCATAAGCATTGGTTATTGTGCCGTGTCCTGTAATTCTATCCGGCTGGTTCGTGGTATTGTCATCACTATACGTGAAGACGAACGCGTTAGGGCTATCATCGAGCGTCACGCCGAACCAAGAACCACTTGCGGTCTCTGACGGGTCGCTTTCGGGGTCAACGGTGACGGCTATGCCGAACTGCTCGATCAAGCCGTAAGGGTCGGTTTTGCTCTTCAGGAACGGGAATCTACTTGGCATCTTTTTTTACTCCTTCCATTGCTTGCGTTGCTTGTCCGCGTCTGGGCGGCGGGGCACGTGAGGTCACCTCGCGCGTAGTCACGCGCCCAGACAGTTAGTGCGTTAGTTGTCGGAGCCGCGGAAGACCTGCGGCCTGAAAGTGCTGCCAGCCGGCGTGCCCGGTGAAGGGCTCGTGTCAGGGCATGGCGCGGGAGTAGGAGTCGGGATCGGTGTCGGCTGGCAGTCAGCAATCACCGGCATCGTTCCGCGGCACGAGTGAAAATTCCTTAGCCCGGACGATAGTTGCAGCGAGTAGTCGAGCGCCTCGGTGCCGGGCCAGAAAGACTGCTTGCCGCTGCTCGCGGTCCCAACGTTGAAGTTGCGGAACCAGTACATCTGCTTGTCGGTCGCGAGACCCTGCGGCGGGACGCGGTCAAACTGAGGCCAACTGGCCGTGGCGTGACATGATAAGCACGAAGACTTTCGGTCATCGACAGGGCCGTTCAGCCGTCCGCCCCTACCGAGACCCATCCGCCCTCCATTTGCCTCCAGCAGTTCTGCGGGCAGCATGCCGGCGTCGATGAAGATGGACTCGACGGGCGGGTTAGCAGGGGTTGGCCCCTCGATCGTTAGCGTCGGGTCGTTCCCCCACATAAGCCCCATCGGCACGACCTTGCACCAAGGGCTTTCTTTCAGCTCGCACCATGGATAGGGTGACGCAGTGAGGTAGCCGTTGTAGACGAACGTCCCGAACACCCACCTGGTCGGGGAGCGGTCGTCGCGCACAGAAACATCTACCTGGAGGAGGCGGAGACGCTCTACCCTCCTCCTGTCCGTCGGGTTCGGACGCCTGGGGTCTCTGGGCAATTTCTCATAGATGTAAGCCTGCCACTCGAAGCCCTCCTGCCCGCGCAGGTACGGGACTTCCCCCTCGGTGGCTTCTGTGAACAGGAGTTTGATTGAGACGGTGCCGTTGGGGAAGACTGCGACCTCCGGGTGCGGCAGCGTGTTGGGATTCGGGTGCCTGACGCCCTTCCACACCTGCCCCAGGACGAAGCCGCCGCGCGCGTTGTAAACACTCACAGCCCAGTTCTGAACGTGGCGTTCTTGTTTTTTAGCCAGCGTGCCGGGAGCGGATGCCAACTCATAGGTTAACCCGTGGAGCGGCTCGCGCCCCGTGCCGCCAAAGTGCAGCCAAGGGGCGTGGAACCACCTGACAGGCAGGTTCCGCTGCACGACCCAGTTAACTTCGAGGTTGCCTGCGTAAGCGTATTTGAGGATTGCCTCAAGGTATGCTCGCGCCTCCGACGGTGAACTGTAATCCAGCTCGCGCCCCTCAACGACCCAAGGCAAAGGTTCGTCGGTCGACTGTTGCGGGTAGCACTGGCTGAGTTCAAAAAGTGGGGCGTTTTTATTCTCGTCCGGGAGCGCGCACATGATCTCTGGCGGCAGGTCGAATGGCGGGAAGTTATATAGACACTCTTGCGGGGGCAAGCTGTCTTGCCGCGACACTCGCACGGCCACTACGACTACGACGACCAGCGACAATGCTGCCGCCGCTACTACCACGTACTTCACAACCGATGAAGCCATCGCCGTCCTCCTTAACTCAGTGCCACGCAGGCGATGTCAGTCTTCAGCGCGGCAAGACGTGCCGACGCAGCGAGACACCGCTAGCGACGGATAGTTGGGCTGTCTCAAGCCAACCTCGTTACGGGTTAGCTACAGGGAACAGCCTCGAACTTAATCGAGGTTTATCGTGATGGTGCCATTAGCGGCGCAAGTCTTCACATTTCTATGGCCGCACAGACTAACGAGGGCATGATCGCTAGCACAGCACCTGAAGGACGTGGTATGCACATTCTAGTGAGAGACATGTTAGTAGTCAACATTTCATTAGAGTAGGGAGTGTCTAAACATAAGTAGCAAGGGCATCAGTAATGTTCGCCGCATACTTTGGATCCTTTCGCTTTCTTAACTGACGCACGTTATAGCAGCGCACGAACAAGTCTACTGCTCGTCTCAGTGCGTGCAGACAACGCGAA
>DATCWB010000134.1:0-5262 GCA_036566625.1 Pyrinomonadaceae bacterium | reverse complement strand
ACGGAAAGACGCTCAGGCTTCTCGCATGCCCCTTTCACCTTTTACCCCTTTCACCTTTACCCTTGTCTCGTATTCTCCGCCAGTATGTTGCAGAAGAGCGCGCCCTGTTCGATGGCGTCTTCGAGGGCTTTGTGTGTGTGCGGGAGGTCGTCGAACCAGTGCTTCGGCATGTTTGATTTGACGGTGTGCCGAAACTCTTTTTTGAGCACCGCCATGGCGTAGGATTTGATGTCGAGGCCGATGAAGGAGAAAGGACTCTCGCCCGCGAACCTGTGCAGATACCACTGCACGAACATGTAATCGAAGACGACCGGGTAGGCGACGAAGATCGGGCGGCCGGGCAGGGACTTGAGCCACGCGACGTAGTTTTTCATCGCCACCTCGGGCGACTGCAAATCTTCACGACAGGCCGCCCACGCCTCGGGTTGCGTCTTCCACCACTCCATCGTCTCAGGGTAGCCGCTCGCGCCGGGGAGCATTTCGAGGTTGGCGGTGAACGTGCCGACGAGCGTCTTGTCGGCGAGGTAAGCGGCGGAGCCGAAACTGAGCATGGAATGAGGGCCGGGGATCGGCCCGTCGGTTTCCACGTCTGTGCTCACGTAAATTTCCTTCATGTTTTTAACCTTAGATACAGACTGAAAATATCAAATCGGGCGGCGCGCATTCGCGCGCGCAGGTTAGTGGACTCGGGGAGGGAGAAGGTTCGCGCTGTCAGTGCGACCTTCTCTCGCCCCGAGTCCATTCAAAGAGATCGGCTAAATGGCGGTTAAACTTCAGGAGTCGGTTTCTTCGTGCGGGGCGTAGCGGACTTCGACGTGCCCTTGCGCGGGGTGGCGGGTTTCGGCGTCTTGGCGGAAGCAGCGCGCGAAGTCTTCGAGGTTGTGTCCGTTGAGGCTTCCGAATCGCCGCTCTGGCCGAAAATGCCCGAGACAGCGTTGGCCGCGCCCTCGACGAGATCGGTCACGCCCGCCGCGATGTCGGCCGCAATCTCGCGCCCGGCTTCGGGGATGACGCTGGAGACGGACTGCTGCGCGGCGGAGGCGGCGACCGACAACGCTTGCGCCGCCGACTCGACGGGGCGCGGGTTGAGCATCGCGTCCCAGCGATAGCGAACTTCTGTTTGCGGCTCGGCGAGGCGTTTGAAGACGAGGTTGACGACCGTGTCCGTCACCCAGTTGTGATAGAACTCGCCGACCGATGCGAGTTCGGCGTCGGGCGCGGGGTTCATGAAATCAATCGCGTAAGGGATGCCGTCCTTGATGGCGAACTCGACCGTGTTGATGTCGTAGCCGAGGGCGCGGCAGAGCGTGCGCACGTCGTTCGTGATGCGCTCGGCGAGTTCGGGCGACAGGTAGTTCGGGTCTTGAATGTACTGCTCGCCGGAGAGATAGGGCTTGCGCGGGTCGTAGGGCATGATCATCACGTCTTCCTGCCCGATGCAGTAGCAGCGCACGAACTGGTCGAAGGCGATGAACTCCTGGAGCGTCATGCAGAGCGTGCCGGTCGTGTCGTAAACCTCCCAGAGTTCCTCAATCGAGTTGACGCGCGAGACGTTCTTCCAGCCGCCGCCGTCGAAGGGCTTGATGATGGCAGGCATGCCGACGTAGTCCACGATGCCCTGCCAGTCGAGTGGGAATTCGAGGTTGCGCAAAGACTCGCTGGTGATGCCTTCGATGTAGTCTTTCTGCGGCAGCAGCGAGGTCTTCGGGATGGCGACGCCGAGCTTGACGGCCAGCGAGTAGTTGAAAAATTTATCGTCCGCCGACCACCAGAAAGGGTTGTTGATGATCTGCGTGCCTTCGAGCGCGGCGCGCTTGAGAAACGCACGGTAAAAGGGCACTTCGTGCGAGATGCGGTCAATAATGATGTCGTAGCGGCGTCCCTCGTCGAGGCGCACGCCGCCGACCTCCACGTACCCGGCGACCACCTCGCCCCCGCCGCGCTCGTTAATCCGGTCAATCAATGCCTGCGGAAAAGTCTACTCGCGGCCGACTAAAATACCGACAGTCTTCACGTTTTTAATATCCTTTCAAAAAATCCGGGGTGACGGGCGGCTTGCGAGGAGAGATGTTAACTCCCCGTTGCCGGTCGCCGATCACGCGCTGATGAAAACCGTGCACTCTACATGCCCCGTCGCCGTGTTGTCAATGCGAGGCGGCGGGCATCCGTGGGGCACGTTTCCGGCATCAATATGTGTGTTTGACGCGAAACGGCGCGACAGACGCCTTACGGCCGGCGGCTTCTATGTTACAATCCGCCGCTTGATTTTTCCGTTCTCCACTCCCGAAGGTTTTTAGCTAACAGTTTTTAAGGAGATGTTACCGGTGTTGCGAAGCTTTCATTTATTCGCGCTGGCGGTCGTGCTCGTCGGCGCGGCCGGACTCTCGCGCCCCACGTTCGCGCAAACCACCCAGCCCGCTCAAACCACTCAACCCGCCGTGCCGACGCCAACGCCGGAGTTGAAGGTTGATAAGAAAATTCAAACCGTCACCGGCAAGGATTCCGCGATGCCGACCGCCGAGCAGGTCGCCGAGACGGTCATCCTCATCTACGGCGGCGGGGGCGGGCGCGAGGTGCTGAAGCAGATCAGGCGCAACGGCGTCGAGCGCGGCAAGGTGACGCGCACGGCGAGCGACGGGCGCGTCGAAGAGGTCAGTTACGAGCAGCGGTTCGTGCGCGGCGAAACGACGGGCAAGGACAAGGTTCGCCTCGATCAGAAGATGCCCACCATGGAATACGCGCTCGTCTTCAACGAGGGGCGCATCTGGGGCATCATCAACGGCACGGCCTTCACCCCGAAGCAGGATGCGACCGCGGAATTTCTCTCGCAGTCGCAACACGGCATCGACGCCCTGCTGCGTTACAAAGAGAACGGCTCGACCCTCGCCCTCGTCGGCAAAGAGAAGTTGAAGGGTTTAGACCTCTGGGTGATGGACCTGACGGATAAGGACAAGAGCCGCACGCGCTATTACATCAGCGCGAATCCGGACATACGCAAGACGGCGCGCGTCCTCTGGCTCGAATACGAGGAGACGCCGCCCGAGGGTGGCGCGCCGATCAAGTATCGCCGCACCTTCCACGACTATCGCTATTCGCAGAACACGCTCGTGCCCTTCCGCTCGGTCCTCTACAGGGACGACAAACAGGTACAGGAGGCGCGCGTGCAAACCGTCACCTACGGCATCAGGATGGACGAGAGTTTCTTCCAGAACCCGGAAGCGGCGGCCAACTGACAGGCATTCGCCCGCACCCGACCTGCGAAGACCCGGAATACTACCGCGAGAGGCCGAAACCGAGCGTGTCGGCCTCTCGGTTTTTCTTGCCGCCCGCTCAAAATGCCCAGCCGTACAGAACTTTGCTATACTGGCGAACTCGCTTAGTTTAGTCGTTCTTTAAATCCATCATTCGACATCGGGAAGAGCCTCAAGACCTTCTCCTTCTGCCGTCTGCTGTGTTTTCACGCGTGAATGCCGCACGAAAGAGAATCCCTGATGTCGGAAGCCCTCAGCCCGCAAAGCGAAAACCACCTTCTCGCCGCCCTCCCTGCGGAAGATTACCAACGCCTTAGCTCACATTTACAGCCGGTCGAACTACGACACGGCCAGATTCTCTACGAGACCGGGGGCGCGATGGATTACGTCTATTTCCCCTCAAACTCGATGATCTCTTTAGTCTCCCAACTGTCCGACGGGTCGAGCGTCGAGATAGGCATCGTGGGGTACGAAGGGATGATCGGCGTATCGGCGGTGTTGGGCGTAGACCAGTCTCCGCACGAAACGATGGTGCAGATTCCCGACGGCGGGCTGCGGATGAAGACGAGCGTCCTGAAAGAAGAGTTCAGGCGGAGCGGAGCGTTGCATGATTCGTTGCTGCGCTACATTCAAATGCTGCTGTTGCAGACGAGTCAGCTCGCCGCCTGTAATCGTCTACACACGAGCGGGGAACGGCTGGCGCGCTGGCTGCTGATGAGCCAGGACCGTTGCAGGTGCGACGATTTACCGTTCACACAGGAGTTTCTCGCCATGATGCTCGGCATCCGGCGGGCGGGCGTGACCGAGGCCGCACTCATCCTGCAAGCCGAAGAGTACATTAATTACCGGCGTGGACAGGTCAAAATACTGGACAGGGCTGGGCTGGAAGATTACACCTGCGAATGCTACCGGATCGTAAAGGACGAATTCGACCGTTTAGTCGCTTGAGCCTCCTCGCCCGCCGACACGAACCGGGTGCGCTTCCCCCCAAATTTTAGTTTGACGCATCCCTTTTCAACCCGCGAACTACGAAAATGAGTCAAGAACACGAACGGCCGGCAACCATCTTTCTGGTCGAAGAAGACGACGAGACGCGCCCGATACTGAAGAACAATCTACAGGGATACGGCTACCGCGTCCTCGTCGCGCTTGACGAGGAAGACGCGTTGGAGCGGGTGCATGGCGGCCGCATACAGGCCGACCTGTTTTTAGTGGACACGGTCGGCGTGTCGCTCGAAGATGCCCTGAACGCCGGGCGCGGGATACGCGAACACGCTAAATATGACAGCCACACGCCGCTCGTCGTGATGGCGGAAAAGTACGGCGCGGACTTGGAAGGCACGGACGTTAATGTGAGCGGAAATGATTGGATCACCTATCTGGAAGACCCCGGCCAGTTGAAGAATCTGCTCGCGCGCCTCATCAACCAGTTATCAATTCAGGATGCCTCGCAGGAAATTTGACGCTGTAGATTTAGGCCGGTCGCTGTGCTAGTATCCCGCCGCTTTCGCCCGAACTCCGGCAACGTAAAACCACCCCGACCTAGCGAGGACAGCATCTTGCCCGGCCTTCATCATTTCGAGGATTCCACCCTACTCCACGCTCTCTCACAGAATTACCCGACGGCCGACGCCGCGCTGGCCGAAGCCGCCGCCCTCAGCGCCACGCTCTCTCTGCCGAAAGGCGTCGTGCACGTCGTCAGCGACGTGCACGGCGAATATAAGAAGCTTCGCCACATCATCAACAACGCTTCCGGCAGTTTGCGCTCGCTCGTCTCGAAACTCTTCGACGGCGAATTGGACGAAGCCGAGCAGCAGGAATTGCTCGCCGTCCTCTATTACCCGCGCGAGTTGATGGAGCACCTGCACGGGCGCATGAACGACCGTGAGGCGCGCCGCGTGTGGGTGCGCCGCATGCTCCGCCGTCAATTCAGGATCGTGCGCGAGCTGGCGCGCGGGCGTCGTCACCGGCAGGTCAACGCCCTGATGCCCGCCGAGTATGCCGAACTGTT
>DATCWB010000133.1:0-6691 GCA_036566625.1 Pyrinomonadaceae bacterium | reverse complement strand
CGCCGCCGTCTGACCCGGCTGTAGGTGTTTGCCGAGCCACGCGAGCACGGAGCTGTACCAGTGCTCGGAGTTAGCGGGCTTCAGTATCCAGTGGCCCTCGTCGGGGAAGTAGACGAGCTTGGACTCCACGTTCTGCTTCTGCAAGGCGGTGAAGAGTTGCAGGCCCTGATCGATGGGGACGCGGAAGTCGATCTCGCCGTGCGTGACGAGCGTCGGCGTCTTGAAGTTCTTGGCGTGGAGATGCGGCGACCAACGCGTGTAGAGTTCGGGATTGTCCCAGGGCGTGCCCTTGAACTCCCATTCGGGAAACCAGAGTTCCTCCGTCACACCGTACATGCTCACCAGATTGAAGACGCCCGCGTGCGAGACGAGGGCTTTGAACCGGACGCGCGGATCGTCGTTGTGGCCGAGAATCCAGTTGACCATGTAGCCGCCGTAAGAGCCGCCCGCCGCGCCGACGCGCTCGCGGTCTACGTCCGGCCGCGAGGCGACCTGCGCCACGCCGTTCATGATGTCCGTGTAGACCTTGCCCGCCCAGTCGCCGGAGATTTCGTCAGTGAACTGCTGGCCAAAGCCGGTCGAGCCGCGCGGGTTCGGCATGAAGACCATGTAACCGGCCGAGGCGAAGATTTGCGGATTCCAGCGATAGCTCCAGGCGTCGTTCCAGGCTCCCTGCGGCCCGCCGTGGATGAGCACGACGAGCGGGTATTTTTTGCCCGCCGAGAAGTTTGCGGGCTTGATGAGCCAGCCGGAAACTTTCGTGCCCCCGCCGCCTTCCCACGTCAACTCTTCGGCGGGCGTGAGACCGAACCCGGCGAGATACGCGTCGTTCGTCTTCGTCACTTGCGCCACCGTGTTCGTGTCAACGCGCATGGGGTCCAAGAGGCGCGCGCGGAAAATCTCGGTCGGCAGCGTCGCGCTCGTGCGCGTGAAGACGAGCGTTTTGCCGTCGGCGGAAATTTTCAGGTCGTCGTTGAATCCGTCGAGCACCTTCATCAAATGGTCGCCCTCGGTTGAGACCATGAAGATGGGATGTCGGCCGCGCTCGCCCGAGACGAAATAGATGTGCTTGCCGTCGGGCGCGAAGGTGAAGCCCTCGACGTAGGCGTCGAACTTCGAGGTCAGTTCGCGCGTCTTCTTCGTCTGCCGGTCGTAGAGCATCAGACGCCAGCGCGCGCTCTCGAATCCGGCGGTGGCCTGCGAACGATAGGCGAGGTAGCGACCGTCGGGCGAGTAGACGGGCGACTGATCCGATCCCTTGTTGTCGCCCGTGATGCGCTGCGGTTCGCCGCCCGCGAGCGGCACGATGAAGATGTCGTTGTTGGTGGAAGTCGCTTCAACCTTCTCGGTGTTGCGCGCAAACGCGAGTTCGCGCGAGTCGGGCGAGAAGGCGTAATCGGTCGGGCCGCCTAAGGAGAAGGGCGGGGCGTCGAAGTCGCCGGGCGTGAGGTCGCGCGCCGCGCCGCCGTCCGACGAGACGACGAAGACGTGCGTGCGCTTGCCGTCCTTCCAACTCGCCCAGTGGCGGTAGAGCAGCCGGTCGATCACTTTCGCCTTGACCTTGCTCGCTTCGGCCTCGGCGTCGCGCTTCTGGTTGCAGGCGTCGTCGGCGCAAGTAGGGTAGATGTCGGAGACGAAGGCGAGCCAGCGGCCGTCGGGCGACCAGACGGGGTCGCCCGCGCCCGTGGAGATGGACGTGATCTTTTTAACGTCGCCGCCGGTCGCATCCATCGTGTGAATCTGCCCGCCGCGCACGAACGCGATCCGTTTGCCGTCGGGCGACCAGCGCGGGGAACTGGCCGACGTGTCGCCCGTCGTCAGTTGCACGGGTTGGCCGCCCTCGACCGGGATCAGGTAAATGTGTGTGCGGCTGCGGTTCGCGGCTTTGTCGGGGTCGCTGATTTGATAGGCGACGAGGCGGCCGTCGGGCGAGAGTTGCGGGTCGCCGACGCGCCGGACTTTCAACAGATCGTCAATGGTCAACGGTCGCCGCTGGGTCTGCGCCACAGTGACGGCGGCCGACAGGAACGCCAGCACAAAGACTAAGGCTGAAACAGTGGAACGCTTCATATAAGTCTCCTCGAAAATTTCTGATGTGTTGGGAAAGAGTTTCCGGCGCGCGGAAATTTATCACAGTTGCCGCGCGCGCCACTAACCGGGCGCTCGTCCGGCAATGGATGCAGGCTGGAGGATGAAGGGGAATGAGAAAGGACCAAAGCCCCGGCACGAAACCAAAGGACGAATCCCGATGCGCTGCTCAGACTTTTACCTTTCGCCCTTACCCTGTATCCCTTTCTCCGGATTTCCCTTGACGGCCGTGAGCGAGCCTCGCATAATCTTCGTCGTCCACCTATGCAGCCACATGCCGGAATCTCCCCCGAAGTCCTCAAAGTTGAAATTTAGATCAAGGGTGTATTTTATGAACTTGTCATCGTGCCGCGCGCGGTGGTCAGCTTTTTCTTTCATCTTCGCGTCGTGCCTGATCCTCTGCGCCCCTTTCGAGACACGTGCCGCCACCGTGCCCGCCGGCTTCACCGACACGCTCATCGCGAGCAACCTGACGAACGCAACGGCGATGGCGATAGCGCCGGACGGCCGCATCTTCGTCTGCCTGCAAGGCGGCGCGCTGCGCGTCGTCAAAAACGGCGCGCTCCTGCCGACGCCTTTCCTTACCGTCTCGGTCAACGCGCAGGGCGAGCGCGGCCTGCTCGGCGTCGCCTTCGATCCGAACTTCAACACGAACGGGTTCGTCTACGTCTATTACACTACGGCCTCGTCGCCGATCCACAACCGCGTCAGCCGCTTCACGGCCAACGGCGACGTGGCCGTCGCGGGGAGCGAAACCGTGCTCCTCGATCTGAACAACCTGAGCGCGGCGACCAATCACAACGGCGGCGCGATGCACTTCGGCCCTGACGGCAAACTCTACGTCGCCGTCGGCGAAAACGCGACGCCCTCGAATGCGCAGACGCTCGCGAACCTGCTCGGCAAGATGCTGCGCATCAACGCCGACGGATCGATCCCCACGGACAACCCGTTCTACAACACGGCGTCGGGACAGAACCGAGCCATCTGGGCGCTCGGCCTGCGCAACCCTTACACGTTCAACTTCCAACCCGGCACGGGTCGCATGTTCATCAACGACGTAGGCCAGAACGCCGTCGAAGAGATCAACGACGGCATCAGTGGGTCGAACTACGGCTGGCCGACCTGTGAAGGCGCGTGTGCCAATCCCAACTTCCGCAACCCCCTCTTCCAGTACGGCCACGGGGCAGGCGCGACAACGGGGTGCGCCATCACCGGCGGCGTGTTCTACAATCCCGCGACCGCGCAGTTTCCGGCAAGCTACACCGGCAAATATTTCTTCGCCGATTTTTGCAGCAACTGGATACGTCTCTTCGACCCATCGAGCGGCACGGCGGCCGACTTCGCCTCCGGCGCGTCTTCGCCCGTTGACCTGCAAGTCTCCGCCGACGGCAGCCTCTATTATTTGCAGCGCGGCTCGACCGGCCAACTCCGCCGCATTCAATACCCGGCGGGGCAGACGCCGCCCTCCATCAGCGCGCACCCGCAGAGTCAGACCATCGTCTCCGGTCAGCCCGTTACCTTCACGGTCTCCGCCTCCGGCAGCACGCCGCTCCAGTATCAATGGCAACGCAACAACGTAAACATCCCCGGCGCGAACAGCGAGAGCTACACGATCAGTTCCGTCAGTTCCGCCGACAACGGCGCGCAGTTTCGCGCGGTCGTCACGAACGCCTTCGGCAGCGCGACGAGCAACAGCGCGACGCTCACCGTTACTTCGACCAACACCGCACCTGCCGCGCAGATCAACACGCCTCCCGGCGGCACGCTCTACAACGCGGGCGACACCATCAACTATGCGGGCGCGGGCACTGACGCCGAGGACGGCACGCTGCCCGCGAGCGCCTTCACCTGGCAGGTGGACTTCCACCACGACACGCACACGCACCCGTTCATCCCGGCGACGACCGGCGCGACGAGCGGTTCGTTCACCATCCCGACGACGGGCGAGACGGCGGCCAACGTCTTCTATCGCATCCATCTCACCGTCAGGGATTCGGGCGGTCTGACGCACACGGTCTTCCGCGACGTGACGCCGCGCACCGAGACCATCATGCTCCGCACGAGTCCCGCCGGTCTGCAAGTCACGCTCGACGGGCAGCCGAAAACGGACGGCTATTCCGAACTAAACGTCGTCGGCATCCAGCGCACGCTCGGCGTCGTCTCGCCGCAGACCCTAAACGGCGTGACTTACAACTTCGTCTCATGGTCTGACGGCGGCGCGGCCACGCACAACGTCAACGTGCCCGCAGGCGGCGCAACCTACACGGCCGTCTTCGCCAGAGCGGGAAGCGCGCGCGCGATGCTGATTACGGAGTATCGTCTCGACGGGCCGGGCGGCCTGCGCGACGAGTTCGTCGAACTCTACAACAACACGAACGAGGCGATCACCGTGACGACCGCCGATGGCTCCGCGGGCTGGGCTCTGGTGACGGGGCGCGAGTCGGCGGCGGCGGGCGTCACGCTCGAAACTTATCACGTCATCCCGAACGGCACGGTCATCCCCGCGCGCGCGCATTATCTCGTCGCGGGCAACGCCTATTCGCTGGCCGGTTACGGCGGCGCAAACCGCGCGCGCGGCGACGCCGTGAGCCGGAACGATCTCTCCGGCGACGATGCGCAGCATCCGTTCCGGGGCGTCGCGCTCTTCCGCACGGCGGATGTCAACAACTTCACGACGACGAACCGGCTGGACGCCGCGGGCGGCGCATGCGCCGACGCGCGCCTGAGCGAGGGACGCGTATCGGGTCTCTGCCAGAACGTCGGCACGGTTTCGACGCCGGGCGCAGACTACAGTCTCGTGCGCAAGCAACCGGCGGGCACACCGCAAGACACGGACAACAACGCCGACGATTTCACGCTTGTCGCCGTCGAGAGTCCCTTGCAGAGCGCGGGCGCGGGCGCGAGCCTCGCGGCGGAACTCGGCGCGCCGGGGCCGGAAAACCTGAGCAGCCCCACGCAGCACAACGCCAGCATCAAAGCCTCTCTCATAGACCCGCAGACCGCCTCCACACTGCCGCCGAACCGCGTGCGCGCGGGCGGGCAAATCCCGAACGGGCAATACGGCACACTCACCATCCGCCGCCGCTTCACCAACAAGACGGGGCGCACGGTGTCCGCCCTGCGTTTCCGCCTGGTCGGTATCACCACGCTCGGCACGCCCGCCGAGTCAAGCCCGCAGGCAGACCTGCGCGCCGCCAGTTCGTCCGACACGGAAGTGCAGACGAGCGCAGGGGGGTTACTCACCGTCAAAGGGACGATCCTCGAACAGCCGCCCGCGCAGGCTCTCGGCGGCGGCCTGAACTCAACTCTCGTCGTACCGCTCACGGGCGGCGCGCTCATTCCCAACGCGAGCGTTGACGTGCAGTTCGTCCTCGGCGTGCAGCAGGAGGGTGCGTTCCGCTTCTTCGTCAACGTCGAAGCCCTGACGCAGCCCGCTGCCAACGCCAGCCAGCAAAAGGCCGCGGGGGGCAAGGCGAACAGGTGAAACCGGAAAATAGACAGAACCGATGGCGGCTTTCAGACGTTTTTCTTCGTGGACTTCGACGGGATGTTAAACTTCGGGCGCGGAATACCCTGTCACAGCGAGCGTTCGTGCACGGCGAGCCGGAAGGCGAGAGAGAGAACAGGCGATGAAACTCAAAATCTTTATTGTGATTGTGGCGGTGGTGTTGGCGTGGGTCGCGGGGCGCAGCGTCAAGAGCGGCGGCGAGAGCATCGTCCGCTCGGTGCAACAGGAAGCGCAGGGCGGCGAGACGGCCGAGCACGGCGCGTCGCAGCACGGCACGTCGCACGGCGGAGGGAGCGAGCGGCGCATCAACCAATCTTACGAACTGGCCGACGGCTCGCAGGTTGATGTTCACGGCATCAACGGCCCCGTGACGGTCGAAGCCGTCGAGGGCAATACCGCCGAAGTCAACATCACGAGCACGGCCGGCAGCATGAGCGATCTCGACCAGAACCAGATCATCGTCGAACACACGGGATCGCATCTCGTCGTGCGCGGCAAAGGCGGCAACGGTTGGGGCTTCTGGAAGTGGCTGCGCGGCAGCGGCCAGGTGCGCCACAAAGTCGTGTTGAAACTCCCGCGCCGCGTCGAGTTGGCGGCGCGCGGCACAAACGGCAAAGTCATCATCGGCGAGATGGAAGGCGCGGTTGAGGTTTCCGGCGTCAACGGGCGCGTCGAGATCGGCGGGGCGCGCGGCTTCGCGGAAGTCAGCGGCGTCAACGGCGGCGTTACCGTCACCGTCACGGAACTGGATGAGAAGGGCTTGCAGGTGAACGGCGTCAACGGCAGCGTCGAAATTCGTCTCGGCAGCAACGTGAACGCCGATCTCAACTTCAACGGCGTGAACGGCAGCGTCACGCTCGAAGCGCCGAACGTCGAGGTGCAGGAGCAGAAGCGCAACAAACTGCGCGCGCGCGTCGGCACGGGCGGGGCCGGAATCAAGGGCAACGGCATCAACGGCAGCGTGCGGATAGTCGGCGTCTAAACTTCGGGGGGTAAGGTTTTCCCCTACGCATGTTTCGCGCGAAGGCCGGAGAGTCGAAGAGGCTCTCCGGCCTTCGTGATTCCACGATGAGTTGCAATTAAAAGAAAGTCCCA
>DATCWB010000132.1:0-14340 GCA_036566625.1 Pyrinomonadaceae bacterium | reverse complement strand
GGAGCTGTTTGAAACTTCGGAGACATTAAAACTCGACCATTCGCCCGCGATTAAACTCACGAGAAGCAAAACCGTGCCGCCCGAAAACATCTGCATCCCCGCCGTCAAAAACGAAGATTTCGGAACGGGCATGCGAAGCCCGTAAAGCGAGCCGGTCGCCCACGAAAGAGCCGCGGCGATGACGGCAATCGTGCCGAAAAGCTGCGTCGAACCGGGTTGTGCCACGCCCCCCGTATCCTGCCCGCTAATCAAAAGCCAAACGCCGAGAAATCCGACCGCCAACCCCAGCGCGACTTTCCAGTTCGGACGTGCGCCTTTCAGCCACAGCCAGCTCAGGAGCACGATCCAGAAAGGTTCGGTCGCGACGAGTAGCGCGGCAAGGCTCGATGTGAGATGGCGTTGGGCAAAAACCACGCCGCCGTTGCCGCCGAGAAGCAAGAGCGTTCCGACAATCATACTCGTCCGCCAGTGCGCGGGCTGAGGTGGTTCGTAGTCTTTGGAAAACCGCGCCCACACGATCAGGATCGAACCTGCCAACACGAACCTCGCGCCCGCCATCAGAAACGGCGGCAGAGTTTCGATTGCGTATTTGATGGCGAGATACGTCGAGCCCCAAAAAATATAGATCGCCGCGAACGCCGCAATCAATAAGACCGGGCTGCGGTTCGGCTTGGTCTCTGTAACTTTCCTTCGATGCATTGACGCGTAAGTTAAGCTATTTTTGCGAATCACCCTATTCAAGAATTCATCTTCTGATTAGCGACACGGAAACTTCATCTCGCTCAAGTAACCCGGCGCTCAACTAACTTCTTCACGTCATCGCCGACATAAGTTGAAATCTCCTTTGACTTTTTTCCTGTCATGAAATCAGGCGGCGCGCACGCCCATGCCTGATCCGGTCTGTAGATTAAATCAAATTAAGGCGAGTTCAAGTGCCACTTTCATAATATCAGGCAAGACCATTTTCGCCTGAGACGCGCCGCAGCAATCATTCCCGAGATAAATTGGTACGCATCGGTCGGCCGTAAATGGCACTTGCGATGCTGCTATTTTAAGGTAAAGTTTTGCAGCTATTTTAAGGAGATAATAACGTGATTAAATTTCGCGCAGTTCCGGCGGCGCTTTTCCTTTGGGGTCTGCTATTGCCGATATTAAGTGTGCAGGCGAGTGGCGTTGATAAGGCGATGCCGCTGGTTATTGGAGAGACCTTCACAATCGATTCAAAGATTCTGAGCGAAACGCGGCGCATCAACGTCTACCTGCCGCCCGCTTACGCGGAGTCTCCCGGCGCGCGCCTGCCCGTGCTCTACATGCCGGATGGCGGCATCGCCGAGGACTTCCTGCACGTGGCCGGTCTGGTGCAGGTATCGGCGGGCAACGGAACGATGCGGCCATTCCTGCTGGTCGGTGTCGAGAACACTCAGCGACGACGCGATATGACCGGCCCCACCGAAAGCGAGGAGGATAAAAAGATCGCGCCGCGTGTGGGCGGCTCCGATGCGTTCAGACGCTTCTTCCGCGATGAGTTGATGCCGCAGGTGAAAGGTCGCTACCGCACGACGGGCGAGACGGCGATTGTGGGCGAATCCCTCGCCGGGTTATTCGTGTTGGAGACTTTTCTCCTCGAACCCGATCTGTTTGATACCTATATCGCCTTTGACCCGAGCCTCTGGTGGAACAATCAAAAGCTGGTCAGCGACGCGGCGAAGCGGCTCGCAGCCCGTCCCGATTTGAAGAAGACTCTGTATGTTGCGATCAGCGGCGAGAGTGGGATCGCGGATGTCACGCAGCGGCTCGCGACGGTGCTCGGCAAGAACGCGCCTCGCGGTATGCGCTGGCATTACGAGAAGATGCCGGATGAGAAACATTCGACGATTTATCACCCGGCTGCGCTGAGAGCTTTCCGCGTGGTGTTCAAGCCTGATGCGAGGAAATAGTAGAGCTTCGCCGCCGTCCGGCAGGTCGTCGGCGGTGACACAACGTTAGCCGGTTCATATAAAAATATTTCGCGCCGTCTAAATAGCTTCATTCAGCACTCGCCCTAATTTCTTCACGCCCTGCTTGATCTGCCTTTCATTAAAAGCCGTGTAGCCGAGCAGCAACCCTCCGCGTAAAGTTTGATCAATACAGTAAGCCGAGACGGGCGCGATTTTCAGATTCGCCGCCGCCGCGCGATGCGAAACATCGCGGTCGTCAATGCCGCGTGGAAGCCAGCCGATCAGGTGCATTCCCGCTTCGGCGGGCGCAACTTCCAGCTTTCCCTTGAGATTCTTTCGCACCTCTTCAACCAAAATTTGCTGCCGTTTTTCGTAAATTCCGCGCATCCGGCGGACGTGTCTGGCGAAGTGTCTTTCGGCGATAAATTCGGCGAGAACGGCCTGGTCGAGCGAAGGCGAATGTAAATCGGTGAGCGCGCGCGCCGCCGCAAAGACTTCAATTAAATTCTCCGGCACAACCAGAAAGCCGAGTCTGAGAGCGGGGAAAATTGTTTTACTGAACGTGCCGAGGTAGATCACACGCCCATCGCGGTCGAGACCTTGCAGGGAGGCGAGCGGTCGTCCGCGATAGCGATATTCGCTGTTGTAATCATCCTCGACAACGTATGCGTCTCTGTCTCGCGCCCATTCGAGCAGGTTCAGACGACGCGCCAGACTCATCGTGACGCCGAGCGGATACTGGTGCGACGGCGTGACATAGACGAGCCGCGCGCGACGGCTTCGCTTTCGCGCCGTTTGCAAATCAAAACCCTCCGCGTCAATCGGCACGGGAACGAGGCGCGCGCCCGTCGCCGCAAATATATCGCGCGCTCCGAAGTAGCCGGGGTCTTCGAGATAAACGTCGGTCGTTTTTGACAGGAAGATTCTGCCGATTAAATCGAGCGCCTGTTGCGTTCCGTTGGTGACGATGATCTGCTCCACCTTGCACAGCACGCCGCGCGCCGCCGCAAGATGCGCGGCGATCGCCTCGCGCAGAGGCCGGAAGCCGGCTGAATCTCCGTAGCTGAGGATTGAAGAGGGCGGGTTCTTCTGCCACTTCTGCGCGATCTTCGCCCACACGTCGAACGGAAACTCGTCAGTCCCCGGCACCCCATGCTCAAAAGGCGCGAGCGAGCTTTTGCCGTGATGCCGCAAAATGCTGTCGCTGTTTTGCGCCAGATTCCGTCCGTAATCCGAAAACTTCACCTTGCGCGTCAGAGTGCTTTCCTCACGTTCCCGCCGCTCGAAACCTGAAGTTTGGAGGAACTCTTCGGGCAGATGCGCGGCGACGAAAGTTCCCGCGCCCGTCTTCGCTTCGAGATAGCCCTCGGCGAAAAGTTGATCGTAAGCGTTAACGACCGTCATCCGCGAAACTCCCATCTCCCGAGCCAACAGACGAGTCGCCGGGAGCGGTGTGGTCGGGCGCAGATTGCCGCTTAAAATCGCGTGGCGAATCGCTTCGTAAATTTGACGGTAAAGCGGCAGGGCGGATTTACCGTCGAGCATGATGAACGGTGGATATGGCATGCCTGACGATTATAAATTGGTCTGTCCATCTTGTCTAAAATCGGCTCTTGTGGACATTCCGATTATCTGTAGAATTTATTTTGCAGAGGCGAAGCGGCCGCTTTAAATGAAAGGAAAGGGTTTCGAGTCATGGCGATGAATTCCAACATAGCAGCAGCGAAACTGATAGTCGCTCTATTCATCTTATTGTCCGTCTCCGTGAGCGGGGCGACGGCGCAGGAAACAAAATTGAAATGGCACGGGCACTCGGCTTTTTCCATCACCACCCCCAACGGCAAAGTTCTCTTGATTGATCCGTGGATAAAAAACCCCTCCAACCCGGAAGCTAAGGACGGCCGCGACCCTTTAGCGGCGATCACCAAAGTTGATTACATCCTTCTCACGCACGGACACCGCGACCACCTCGGCGATGCCGTCGAAATCGCCGGACGCACCGGCGCGGCGCTCGTCGGCAATCCTGAGTTGGCGGGAAATCTGGTGAAGCTGGCGGACTTCCCCGCCAGGCAGGCACAGACCGACGCCATCATGGGCATCGGCGGCGAAATTCAGATCGCCGACGGCGAAGTGACAATCGCCATGACGCCGGCCGTTCATTCGAGCAGCGTCTTCAATCCCAAAGCCGGAGCGAATGAACCCGAACGAGTCTACGGCGGGAATCCGGCGGGCTTTGTCGTCATCATCAAAAACGGCCCAACCATCTATCATTCGGGCGACACGGCGTATTTCAAGGACATGGAGACCATCGGCGAAAATTACGCGATAGATGTTGCGCTGCTCAACATCGGCGGCCACTTCGGCATGGAGCCGCGCATGGCGGCAAAGGCCGCGCAGGCCGTGCGCGCACGCCTCGCCATTCCGCACCACTTCGGAACTTTTCCGGGCATCACTCAAAACACGGATAGCTTCGCCGCCGAACTCAAAAAAACGAAGAATGATTTTCACGAAATGAAACCCGGCGCAACCATCTCGTTTCGCGGCAAGCAACCCGTTAGGGCAAAGTAAACCCGGCGTGCGAATCCGTGCGGCAGCGCGCTATCAGAGACAAACTTGAAGACGAATTTTGAGGATACAATTATGAACACGCCCACACATTTTCGGACTCATCTCTTAATGTGCATCCTGATCGCCGCCCTGCAACCCCCACAGGGGATCGCCCAGCAGAGTTCGGACACATCAAGAACCAGCCCCCAACCCGCCGCCTCGAAACGGGATGGACAACGCGATTTCGACTTTGAGATCGGTACATGGAAGACGCGCCTGTCGCGCCGCCTGCGTCCGTTGACCGGCTCCACAACCTGGGTCGAATACGAGGGGACTACCGTCGTGCGGAAGGTTTGGGACGGTCGCGCCAATCTGGTCGAGCTTGAGGTGGGCGGCGCGGCAGGCCGCATCGAAGGTTTGTCGCTGCGTCTATATAATCCTGAATCCCGTCAGTGGAGCCTCAATTTTTCCAACAGCGCCGGCGGGACGCTGACCGAACCTGTGTTCGGCGAGTTCAAAAACGGGCGCGGCGAGTTCTACGGTCAGGAATCGTTTAACGGTCGAGTGATCTTCGTTCGATTTATCATTTCGGACATCACTCCTGATTCATGCCGTTTCGAGCAAGCCTTCTCGGATGATGGAGGCAAGACGTGGGAGGTAAACTGGGTGGCGATAGATACGCGCGTGAAAGACGAACCCGGCAAAGCGCGTTGAAATTCACTACTTTCGTTTAGCCTTCCACGCTTCTGCCCCTGCTTCAATGGTGGGGGGATGCTCAAACAAGCTCTCGTCGTATTGAACGTTGATGTGGTGCTCCACGCGGTACCGATACCTCTGTATGGTAAGTTTCCTCGGCACTTTAATTCCAGCTACCTCTACATAGTCTGACATACCTTCCGTGTGGATTGATTCGACCCCTCTGAATTTGTAATAGTGGTTGATCTCCAACGGTAAATAGGATTTGCCGTCAAGCACAAAATCCACCCGCTCGCCGTTCACAAGCGTCCGTACTACATCAACAGGTCTAGCCCCTCTACGCTCCTTCGACGCGCTGAGGGGAACGGGGCGCACCCAGCGTGATTCCATTAAATAACGGAGTTGCCCCCGCAAGATCGAGTATTTGATGTCGGTACAGTCGGGGCAAGGCTGGCTGACTCTGGGTGATTCCGGGTCATCCGGGTAGGTGAGATACGTTAAGTTACGCTTCAGGTTGAGCATCTGCACCTTGATGCCGAAAATCCCGGACTCGCTTTCATCAATCCAACTCCAGCTTCGGTCAGGGAACACAAAGAAGTCTTCATAGCGAAGGGTGAACGGCTTGACGAGATACTTAGTCCCCCGAATCCGGGACGAAGCCAATATATTACTTACAGCATGCAGGTTGACCCGGCCGCCTTTGGCGAGAACCGCTTGTTCCCAAAGTTTTTCGGCTTCCTGTCGTGAATTTCCTTGCAGTAACGCGGAGGAGTGTGGAGCGGCAGAAACAGACACCTGTGAAACCAGAATCGTAGACGAAACAATCAACTGAACCAAAAGCGCTTTCACTCTGAATCCCTCCTAACCGGATCGAACTTGTTCAAAAGAGAAGTGGCAACAGTCATGCCAGTAATCTGTGCCTTATAATTCTCGGTGCACGCGCTCATATAGTGGAGTAATTTTGCGACACGTGAAGGATTTCCTATGAAGTACGAGACAGGCACCGAACGCTTGAATTAAGCGGCATGCGCTGCTTCAATGTCCTGTGAGAGCGGAAAGTTTTCGCAACCAGGACATCCGCTTGGGGCAGGAACCGCCTTGGATCGCCCTCAATCAAGTCGAAAATAGAGTGAAAAAAATCGCGACGGCACATGGGTTGAAGCCTCGAATCGGCGTCTATCATGTTAGAAGCGATGTTACGAAGCGCAGAAGCCATCACGACCGTAGGGCTGCATGAGGAGACGTTCCTCGCGCGTTACGGGAGGCTGCTCGGGTGGGCGCTCCACCTGACGGGCGGCGACCGCGAGCAGGCCGAAGACCTCGTACACGACGCCTTCATCCAATACACCTTCAGCCGTCCCGACCTCGCCGGAATTCAGAACCTCGACGGCTACCTCTACATCATGCTGCGGAACCTGCGCCTGTCCCAGATCCGGCGTCGAGAACGCCTGCCCGGTCAGTCCCTCTCAGCCCTGCAATACGACTCCGCTGAATTGAGCCTGCGCGTCGTTGACCCGCGCGATCAGATCAAGGTGCAGGACGAACTCCGGCAAATCTGTCGTTACGCCTGCCTCCGCAAAGAGACTTCGAAGGCCGGGAGCGTCTTGCTGCTGCGTTTTATGCTCGGCTACTACCCGCGTGAGATCGCAGAGGTGATGCGGGGCAGCAGACAGGCGGCGGAGGAACGCCTGCGCGCCGCGCGCGGCGAGGCGCGGGTCTTTCTGGAGAATCCCGGCGGTCTGCACTTCCTCGGAAAAGGGCTGGACGAGGTGCGCGTCGATCTGGACGGTTACACGCGCACGAGCGAGGAATTCTTACAGGAGCTTCGCCACGCCGTCTTTAAGTCGTGTCGCGGGGATTGCCTGTCCGCCGGGCGTCTCGCGGCGCTGTACCGTGAGCGGGAGTCGTTGATAGAGGCAGGGACGCTCGCCCATATCGTGAGCTGCCCGCGTTGCCTCGACGCCGTTAACCGCCTGCTGGGTCTGCCTCTCCTGTCGGAACGATACCCGACCGACACGCTGGGAACGGACACGCGTCCGAAGGGCGGCGACGGCGGCGGCGGGACTCCCGCCCCGTCGAAGGAACATATCGCGCGACGCTGCCGCAGGCGCGCGCTGGAGACGTTCGAACACCGCCCGCACGAGCTACGCATCTCGGTCAACGGCCATGTGATGGCGTCGCAGAAGATTGGGCAGCCGCTCAGCGAACAGGCGCTCAACGTGGCCGCCGTCGAGAGGATCGATTTCGTCGAAGTGTTCAGCGAGCAGGAGGTCAGGCTGCTGTTGTTGTGCGTGGATGAGCAGCCGCCGGAAGGGCCGCACAGCCGCTCCGTCAAGATAGAGTTGAGCGACGGGCGGACGCTTGAGGCGACGCTGAGTTTCAGCAGCCCCTGGCCGACCGTGCAGATCGCCTATCACGATCCGCTCTTGCAGACCGAGACTGCGGCAGAGCAGAAACCCTTGCATGAGGCGACGCTGACGGACGCGACGCGCCAAATAACTTCCGTCGCGGCGGCTGCGGAGATGGACGCGTCGGCCGGGCGCAGCAGAGGATGGCGAAGATTGCCGGGGACGCTCGTGGGCGTCTTGCGTGGGCTGGCGAGTCATGACTTCTGGTTGCGGCCGGGCGCGTTGACCGCCGTCGCATCGCTCGTCGTCATCATTGCCGCCTTCGTTTACCTGCGCTCGGACAAGCCCGCGGTCTCTGCGGCAGGGTTGCTGGAGCGCTCGGCTGTCGCGGAGCGGGCGACGGCCGCTGATGCCGGACTCGTTCTGCACCGTACCATTTCTCTGGAAGCACGACGGCCGGGAGCGGAGTCGCCCGTGCGGAGGCGGATCGAGGTGTGGCAGAGCGCCGCACGCGGCGAGAAGGTGCGTCGCGTCTACGACGAGCGGGGGACATTGCTCGCAGGCGAGTGGGAAGATTTCGGCGGCGCGGGCATGGTCTATCGTCGCGGGGGCGCGGCGCAGAAACAGACTGAGGCGGACGCGCCCGCGTCACTGCTCTCCGCCGATGACATCTGGCGCGTCGAGCTTTCGTCCGATGAATTCAGAGCGCTCGTCGGCAGCGCGGCGCGAGTGTCGGCGGAGGAGAGCGCGGGCGGGTACGTCCTGAAATATGCCGGGCGGGCGGATGCGCCGACGCCGCGCCTCGTCCACGCCACTTTGATCCTGAGCAAGAGCGATCTGCGCGCCACGTCGCAGACGCTGGTGGTGGAGGGCAGCGAAGGGAAGCGCGAATACCGCTTCGTCGAGACGGGATTCTCCAGGCAGGCCACCGGAAGCGTAGACCCGGCCATCTTCCGACCGGAGCAGGAACTCGTGGGCGATTCCGTGGAGAGTGGCTGGCGCGCGGAGAAGACGAATGCGCCGGACGCCTCTCCTCATCAGCCGTCGGCCGGAGACGCACCCGCAGCCGTTGTCGCTTCCGCCGAACTGGAGATCGAGGTCAACTACCTGCTCGATCAAATTAAGGCCAACCTCGGCGAGCAGATTAGCGTGGGGCGAACCACAGGAGGAAAGCTTCGCGTTGAGGCGCTCGTTGAAACCGAGCGGCGCAAGGGAGAAATCCTGCGCGCCCTCGGCCCGATTCTTAATAACCCGGCCGTTGTCGCAGAAGTCAGCACGGTCGAGGAGGCTCTGAGGCGGCGCAAAGGGAAGGCCGCTGCCCCGCGCGGCGAGGAAGTGCAGGAGGTCGAGGTGGCGACGGCGAGAATCCCCGCCGACGAGGATTTGCGTCGCTACTTCTCCGCGCGCCTCGGGGGCGGAGAGCGTGTGGACGAAGAGATCGAACGCTTCGCGATCCGGGCGATGGGTCGTTCGCGGCAGGCTCTGATGCACGCCTCGGCGTTGCGGCGGCTGGCCGGCAGGTTCTCGCCCGCCGAGACGCGTTCGCTCACGCCCGAAGCCCGTGCCAAATGGCAGACCATGATCCGCGAGCACGCGCGCGGGTACAGGGAGCAGACGGCCGCCTTGCGACGGGAACTGCGCCCCGTCTTCTCACCGGCAGGGGGTGGCGAGGGCGCTGGGGAGAACGCCGACGACGAGAGCCTGCGCCGTGACGCCGAGCGCCTGCTCCGACTCGGCTACGCGCACGACGAGGCAATGCGCTCGGCCTTCACGCTCTCGGACGGGGCGCGGGCTTCGGTGTCGCTCAGGTCGTCGCAGTTCTGGCGCTCTCTCGCCGCCGCCGAATCACTGGCGGGGGCCATCGAAGCCGCCCACCAGCCGGGGCGCGACTGAAAAGAGCGTCGCCCGCCCTCCCGACTCGCGGAGCCGATGCATCTTTTGTCAGCGCGGACAGTTTAAGGGAGACGCTCATGCGCCTCTACAATCTGATACGATCCGTCACAGGTAAGGAGAACCTCGTATGAAGAACAGTTTGTCCTTCGCGCTGGCTGTGCTGATGCTTCACGCCTTCAGCTTCGCGCCGCTCGCTCATGAAACCAGCAAAGAAAAGGCGAAGAGAGCCATGCTCGCCGCGGAGGTCAAGGCGGGGGTCGCCTCCATCGGCACGGGTAAGTCCGCACGCGTGCGCGTGCGGTTGAATGATAAGACCGAATACCACGGCTACATCGTCGAGACCGCGAACGATCACTTCGTCGTCGCCGACGCCAGGACCGGCGCGACCGCCCCAATCGCCTACCACGAGGTGAAAGGGATTAAGGGCAACAACCTCTCGACCGGGACGAAGGTAGGGATCGGCGTCGCTATCGCCGCCGCGTTGGCCGTCGTGATCGGGATCGTCAAGGCGCGCGGCCGCGACGACGACAGGCCGGAATCGCCCTGCCGCCTGTCCGGGGTCACGACACCGTGCCCACCGGGATGCGTATGTACCCAGTAAGTTAGAGACGGCATGCAGGGGGTTCAAACGAAATGACGACCTCGCGCAGGCAAAAATGGGATGGTGGCGGTTCGCGCGCAGTCGTGGCGGCGGGTGTGCTCGTCCTGCTCGTGATCTCCCTGACAGGCCACGCGCGCGCGCAGTCGGCCACGTCCACTCTCAGCGGGACGCTGATGGATGAGGCCGGAGCGGTCGTCCCCGCCGTCAGCGTCACCGTGCTCAACCTGGACACGGCCTTGCAGCGGCACGCCATGACAGATGCGAGCGGCTACTTCGTCGTCCCGCTGCTGCCTCCCGGGCGCTATGCCGTCACGGCACGGCGCGAGGGCTTCGCGACGATCCAGATCAGGAGCGTCGTGCTGAACGTCAACGATCAGAGGCTGCTCAGGATCAAGCTCAGGGTGGGCGAGATCGACGAAGTGGTCTACGTCACCGAAGACTTACTCGGTTACCAGACGGCGGGCGCGGCCGGGACAGTGGTAGACCAGCGTCTGGTAGCCGACCTGCCGCTCAACGGCCGCAGCTTCCAGTCGCTCTTCGAGCTTGCGCCGGGGACTGTACTGACGAAGGCCAACTTTTACGAGCAGGGGCAGTTTTCGGTCAACGGGCAGCGCGCCAACGCCAACTACTTCACGGTTGACGGTGTGTCGGCCAACATCGGCGTCAGCGCGGGGGCTGCCCCCGGACAGGCTGCGGGCGGGTCTCTACCGGCGCTGACCGTCCTCGGCGGCACGAACAACCTCGTCTCGGTCGAGGCGCTCGAAGAGTTTCGCGTGCAGACCTCATCCTACGCGCCGGAGTTCGGGCGCACGCCCGGCGCGCAGGTCTCGCTCGTCACCCGCTCAGGGACGAATCAGTTCCACGGCACGCTCTTCGAATACTTCCGCCACGACGCGCTCGACGCGAACGACTGGTTCGCCAATAGCCGCGGCCTCGCCGAAAGCACCCTCCGGCAGAGCGACTTCGGCGGCACGCTCGGCGGGCCGCTCGTTCGTGATCGCGCGTTCTTCTTCTCCTCTTACGAGGGCTTGCGCTTGCGCCAGCCGCAGGTCGCCATCACGGAAGTCCCTTCGCGCGCGGCGAGGCTTAACGCACCGCCGCAACTCAGGCCGTACCTCGACGCCTTCCCCCTGCCGAGCGGACGCGATCTGGGGAATGGGTTCGCAGAGTTTTCCGCCGGCTACTCCGACCCCTCAAGCCTCGATGCCATGAGCCTGCGTATAGACGTGTCGCCTAATCAGAAATCCACCCTCTTCGTCCGCTACAACCACGCCCCGTCCGAGACAATTCAGCGCGGAGGCGTAACCACCGCCGGCTTCGGGCGGCAGAGCCTGAACACCTTGAACCGTACGTCGCTCCGGACGCAGACGCTGACGGCCGCCGCCGTCGTCGCCGTCACGCCGAACGTGACGAGCGATCTGCGCGTTAACTGGAGCCGCGCCGGCGGCGAGACATCGCTCTCGATGGACGACTTCGGAGGGGCCTCACCCCTCTCCGACCCGCTCGCCCCATTCCCCTCCGCCTCGGCGCAGGACGTCGGCTTCCGCCTCATCCTGCGCGGCGGTCTGGACGCCAACTACGGCGTCGGCGGGATCGCCGAGAACTTGCAGCGACAGTTCAACGTCGTCGAGACGCTGTCGGTCGTGCGCGGCGCGAACCACTTCAAGTTCGGCGCGGACTTCCGCCACCTGTCCCCGAGCTATGGCCCGCCGCGTTATACGCAGACGGCGATCTTCGGCAGCGGACAGACTAACGGCGCGGCCGCCACCGCCGGAGAGGGCAGGGCGGCGCAGGTTCAGGTCGGCGCGGAGACCGGGCCGCGCGCCCCGGTCTTCATGAACTTCTCCGCGTTCGCGCAGAACACCTGGCGTGCCACGCCGCGCCTCACCTTCACCTACGGGCTGAGGTGGGAACTGAACCCCCCGCCGCGCGAGAGCAGCGGCGACGATCCTTTCACGATTGAGGGTCTCAGGTTCGGCGTCGAAGGGGAGATCGTCAGCCTCCGCACCGGGGAGTCACAGCTTTCGCTCGCCCCGCGTGGGACGCCGCTGTGGCGCACCACTTACAACAACTTCGCCCCGCGCGTCGGCTTCGCCTACCAACTCCCCCGCCTGCCGGGAACGGTCTTGCGCGGCGGCCTGGGCGTCTTCTACGATCTCGGCAACGGCCCCGCAGGCCTGGCCTTCGGCAGCGCCTTCCCGTACCGCAGGGAAAAGCTCTTCTCGAACGTGCCGTTCCCGCTTGACCCCGCGCAGGCCGCGCCGCCGCCGCTCAACAGCGATCCGCCCTACGGTACGTTCTACGCCTTCGACCCGCGGCTCAAACTGCCTTACACCATGCAATGGAACATCGGGGCAGAGCAGCCGCTCGGCGCGCGGCAATCCCTGTCGGTGGCGTACGTGGGAGCGGCGGGACGCCGCCTGCTGCGCGAGACGGCGTTGCTCGCGCCCGATCCTAAATTCACGCTGATCAGGGTCGTCACGAACACCGCCACTTCCGACTACCACGCCTTACAGGTGCAATATCGTCGCCGCCTCTCCGGAGGCTTGCAGGCTCAGGCTTACTACGCCTGGTCGCATTCGATTGACGACGACTCTGACGACTCTTCCATCAATCTGTTCAGGCGTCTCAACACCAGGCGGGAGCGCGGGTCGTCCAACTTCGACGTGCGCCACGCATTCACGGCCGCCCTCACCTACGACCTCCCCGCGGCCTCTGCAAAAGGTACGCCCGCCCGCGCCCTCACGCGCGGCTGGTCTCTCGACGCCTTCCTGCGCGCCCGTTCCGCGACGCCCTTCAGTGTTCTCGCGCGCACCGGCCTCGTCATCGGCGAACTCGTGGATGTTCAGCGTCCCGACCTCGTCTCCGGCACGCCGGTCTACTTGGACGACCCTTCTGCGCCGGGGGGGCGACGCCTCAACCCGGCGGCTTTCTTAGTCGTGCCCGGGCGGCAGGGAACGCTCGGGCGGAACTCGCTGCGCGGGTTTGGCTTCGCGCAGGTTGATTTGGCGCTGCGCCGCCGGTTCGCGCTCACCGACCGGGTGGGCGTGCAAGTGCGCGCTGAATTCTTTAACGCCCTGAACCACCCGAACTTCGGAGACCCGGTCAACGAACTCGGGAGCAGCCGATTCGGCGAGTCGATCCAGACGCTCGGCAAGAGTCTGGGGACGGGCGGCGTCAACGGGGGATTAAGCCCTCTCTATCAGGTCGGCGGCTCGCGTTCGATCCAGTTGGCGCTAAGGTTGGATTTCTAACACCAGGAGTCTAAGCAGTAATGGGGGATAGACAGATGTTTAACGTAATTACCGGCCGCGCTCAGGCCGCCGGCTCTCACATAATCGCATGCGGACTCGTCCGCGTTCTCGCCGCGTTGTCTGTGGCTGGCTGTGTCGGCGTAATCATGCTCTGGCAGAGCGGCGAGACCCACGCCGCAGGCGCGTCTCACGTTCCGACTCTCCACGCAACGCGTGTCACGCCGGCCGCGACGGCCGCGCAGGGCAAGATCGCCTTTTCGCGCAGCAACAACCGTTTCGGATCATCGGACATTTACGTGATGAAGCCCGACGACTCCATCGCGACCAGACTGACGGCCGATGCTGCTGAAAACGAAGAGCCGGCCTGGTCGCCCGACGGTAAGCAGATCGCCTTCACTTCGACGCGCGACGGCAACTATGAAGTTTACGTGATGAACGCCGACGGCAGCGGCCAGACGAACCTGACCAGGAGCGCCGCGGTGGAAACCTCTCCCGCGTGGTCGCCCGACGGCACGCGCATCGCCTTCGTCGCCTTCGTCGAGACGCGGGGCTATCAAATCCATGTGATGAACGCCGACGGCAGCGGCCGCCGGAGCCTCTCAGGCGAGAGGGGCGGCGAGCGCGAACCCTCCTGGTCGCCGGACGGCACGAGGATCGCGTTCAGCCGTGGCAGCTTCATCCACGTGATGAACGCCGATGGCGGCGGCGTCAGGCAACTCACACAAGGGACTGCCCCCGCATGGTCGCCCGACGGCGCGCGCATCGCCTTCGTCTCCCAGGGCTGGCCGAGTTCGGGCGGCCAGACGATCAGGGTCATCAACGCGGAGGGTACGGGCGAGAGGGTCGTGGCCGTCCCGCCCAATCCGACGACGGGGCCATCCTGGTCGCCCGACGGAACCGAAGTCGTCTACGACGCATACGGCTACGCCATCTTCCGCATCGAGGTTGACGGTTGCCGCGCGCTCGCGCAACTCCGCAACACCTTCAGGCGTGATCGCCAGCCCGCGTGGCAGTCGCCCGCGACCCTGCCCGTGCCCGCGCCCGCCGCGACGCCCTGCCCCTCG
>DATCWB010000131.1:0-9416 GCA_036566625.1 Pyrinomonadaceae bacterium | reverse complement strand
CGGATCACGGGCGGCTTCGGGTCGGGCGCAAGCACTTGCGGGTCGAGCGTCGCCTGCGGCAGTTTGCCATGCACGGCCGGCTTGTCTTCGAGGCGACCGCCGCCGCCGCCGCCGCCCGGTTTCTCCTGCTGCGACTTCGAGCCGCCGCCCGCGCCCTTTGCCATCCCGGCCGTGCCTTCATCGGGCTTCGGCTGCTCCTTCGGAATCTCCGTCACACGGCCGAGATAGATCAAATCCTCGTTGACGCGTTCGGTCAACAGGCCAACGCGCGTCGCCTGAAAATTATTGAACGCGGCGACCGCGCCGACGAGCGTGAAGACGGCGACGAACGCGGCGAGCACGCCGTAAGCCGTGTTCTCCTGACTGAGCGCGCGCCAGACAAGCGCGGCGTAGGCCGCGCTCATGCGCCGCACGAAGCGGAACGGATCGCGTCGAAACTCCGCGCGCGTGAGTTCCGCATCGCGCGCCGTCTCGCGCGCTTCGGCGAGCAGGCGCGTCAAGAGTCCGCGCTCCTCTAAAATCGTCAGACGGTATTCGCCGGGCAGGGCGTATTGCGGCGCGAGCGCGTCGCCGGGGCGGTGCAAATTCATCTCTTTCTCCTTCAACAGTTCGCGATACGAATTAAGGACGCGCGCGTCGAGCGACGCGGGCACAAGGGGAGACTGCCAACCGTCAAGCAAGGCTTTCAAATCTTCATCCGGGGGCGACATGGACGATTCACATGTCGGATCGTCCGGCGGATCGTGTTCGACGCCGCGACGGCTCACCGGCCGGGAATACTGTCTCGTCTTCTTCTCGCTCATTTTTACTTCTCCGACGCGCCGACCAACTCCGCGCGACGTTCGAGTTGCGGGGCGAGCGCGCGTCGCACTCCGGCGCGGGCGCGCGCCAGGCGCGACTTCACCGTGTTCACTTCCGCTTCGACCACGACGGCGATCTCCTGCAAACTCAAATTTTCAAACTCGAACAGAATCAAGACCTCCCTCTGCAACGCCGGAAGACTCTCCACCGCCAGGCGCACCGCCGCAGACAATTCCGCTTCGAGCATCCGGCTCAGGGGCTGCTCGGCGGCCGGCGCGCTCTGTTCGTGCGCCGCTTCGTCAAGCAATGTCTCGTGCGCCGCGCGCCGAAACTGTTTCAACGACAGATTGCGCACGGCGGCGAAGAGATAGGTCTTGAGCGTCGCGCCGCGCGTCGCGTCGAAGCGTTCGGGATGTTTGAGCAGGCTCAGGAAACAATCGTGCGTCACGTCTTCGGCGGCCGTCGCGTCGCCGAGCAGGCGGCAGGCGAAGCGATACAGCCCCGCGCGATGGCGTGTGTAGATCGAGAGGAACGCATCCTCGTCGCCGGCGCGTGCGCGCGCGAGTAGAGATTCGTCTGTGTCAGTGTCAGGCAAAACCTGAGGCGCTCGTTTCCGTCGAGAACTTCTCGGCCGTCTGTTGTTACCGCGAGCTGGGCGAAAGGATCGGGGCGGCCCGCTAATTATTTTGCGAACCGGGAGAGATGTTTCGCGCGGGCGAAGGACGACCGAGATGAAGACATCCCCGACTTTGTGTGCTGTCGCTTTGTTGCACACACGCGGGCGCGCGGTTGCTCGAATGCGCGCCACGAAATTTTCAACACAAAAAATATTTTTTCGGACGGGCGCAACAACCATTGAGAGAGAGGCGCGCATCACAGCCGCACAATTCGGAGGTGTCCCATGTGCCGTAGATGGCTCTCCCTTCTACCCTGTCTACAGGTGTGTCTCTGCGCCCTCGCAGTCTCGACACTTGTCACCGCAGCCCAGACCTTTTCGCTTCGCGTCAACGAAGCGGCAACGAGAATCTCGCTCGCCGAAGGCCACGGCAAAATCTCTCTCGCCGTCGAGAACAAAGCGGGAAGCAGCGCGTCGGCGCACATCAAACTCGAACTGCTCGACCCACATGACAAGGTCGTCGCGCGCACGCAGCGACGCGAGACGTTGAAGCCCGGCGCAAACGTGGTCGCGGCTTTCCTCCCCATCTCGAACGTCGTGCGCCCCGGCGCGGACATCAAGCAGCTTCTCTGGTATCGCCTGCGGTATGAGATCACGCCCAACGCCGCCGTAGCTTCGACGAACGCGACGACGACGCGCGCCGAAGGCATCATCTCGCTCTCCGAGATCACGCCGGACCTCTTCGAGTTGAGCGTGGCGGCGGCGAACAAGGCCAATCCGGGAATGCTCTATCGCGTGCGCGTGCGCGCCACGCACCCGCTCTCGTCGCGCCCCGTCGGCGGCGTCGAGGTCTCGGCGGAAGTCGTCTTTGACGAAAGCGACGAGGCCGAAAAAAGCGGCGCGTTGAAGTTGTCAGGCACAACGGACAGGGACGGCTATGCGACGCTCGACTTCAAGCTGCCGGCGCGCATCGAGACCGAAGAGGGCGAGATCAAAGTGGCGGGGCGGCGCGGCGATGTCGTCCAGACCGCCTCCGACGACATCAGCCTGAACCGGACGACGCGCATCCTGCTGACGAGCGACAAGCCAATCTACCAGCCCGGCCAGACGCTCCACCTGCGCGTCCTGCTACTCAATCAGGTAACGCGCCGCGCCCTGGCCGACGCCGACGCCACTCTAAAGATCGAAGACCCGGAAGGCACGACCGTCTTCACCGCGCCGCTCAAGACATCGCGCTTCGGCGTCGCAAGTTGTGACTGGCCGATCCCGGACAACACACGGCTCGGCGATTACAACATCAAGGTCGAGGCCGACGACGGCGACCCGGACGAGAGCGCGGCGCGGCAGCGCGTCAAGATCAGTCGCTACGAGTTGCCGAACTTCGCCGTCAGCGCGACGCCGGATCGCGGCTACTACCTGCCGGGCGAGAGCGCGCAAGTGGAGGTGCGCGGCGATTACCTGTTCGGCCAGCCGCTCAAGCGCGGGCGCGTGCGCCTCGTGCGCGAGACGGAGCGCGAGTGGAATTACAAGGAGCAGAAATACGACATCAGGGAGGGCGACCGCTACGAGGGCGAGTTGGGGGCAGACGGCAGCTTCCGCACGCGCATCAACCTCTCGAAAGAGCACGCGGAACTGGCAGGCAATTCGTGGCAACACTTTGTTGACCTCACTTACGCCGCCTATGTCACAGACCCCACTACCAACCGCACCGAGCAACGCCGCTTTCGCGTGCGCGTCACCAGAGAGCCGATTCACATCTACGTCTCGCAGGGCAATTATCGTCCGGCCTCGGGGCTGCCGCTCGCCTTCTTCGTCTCCACCTCCTACGCCGACGGCACGCCCGCCTCGTGCGAGTTGAAACTCACGCACGCGACAACGGAGTGGGAGAGCGTGAAATTCCCCGCCACGATCAAGACGAACGCTTACGGCGTCGCCAAGGTCGTCGGGTCTGAATTGACCGGAGACGGAAGCAGTTCCTTTCACCTCGAACTCGCGGCGCGCGACCGCGAAGGGCGCAAGGGGCATCACACCGAAAATTTCTGGTTTACCGCGGAGCCGGCCCTGCGTGTCGAGACGGACAAGACGATTTATCGCGCCGGCGAGGGCATCACGGCGCGCGTCAGTTCCAATCAGAAGGAGATGAAAATTCTGGTCGATGTCGTCAGCAACAACCGTGTGCTGGCGACGACGACAGCGCGGCTGCGTGGCGGGAGCGCGCTCGTCGAGTTTCCCTACCGGCGCGAATTTCAAAACCGTCTGACGCTTGTCGCCTACACGACCGACTTTCCCGAAAGCAGTTACGACGATTACGCGCGCGGCTCGCGCGCCGTGGTCTACCCGCGCAACCGCGAGTTGAAATTCGACGTGCGGATGAGCCGCGCGAGTTACCGGCCGGGCGAGGAGGCGGCGGCCGGCGTGCGCGTGCAAAACGCTGCGGGGCGCGACGTGGAGAGCGCGCTCGGCGTGGTGGTCTTCGACAAGGCCGTCGAGGAGCGCGCGCGCACCGAGCAGGATTTCAGCGCGGCTTACGGCTTCTCAAACTATTTCTACCAATTCTGGTACGGCCCCGAATCAATCGGCGGCATCAGCCTGCGCGACATCGAGCAACTCAACCCGGCGCGCACGCTCCCCGAAGATTTGGAGACCGTGGCCGACCTGCTGCTCCAACGCGACGACGAATACTATCGCCCGAACTTTTTCACCTCCTCCGATTACGACACGAACCAGGCGCAGGTCTTCGGCACGCTCGCCTCCGCCGGGCTCCAACCGGCGCGCGACGCGCTGGCCGCACATTACACCAAACACGCGCAGCACCCTACGGACGAGGCGAGCCTGCGTCGCCTGCTCGCCGGGGCGGGCATCGCGCTCGAAGCGTTGCGCGACCCGTGGGGCGTGCCTTATCGCCCCGCCTTCTTCGTCGAACGCGCCAACGACGTGTTGGAATTCAAGAGCGCGGGCGCGGACAAGCAGCACGATACGGACGACGACTGGTTGGCGGCGCGTCTCACCTGGGACTACTTTCGCCCGGCGGGCGAGGCGATCAACCGCGCCGTCTCGGAGCATCACAAGCGCACGGGCGGCTTCATCCGCGGCGCGGCCACACTCAAAGCCGAACTCGCCCGCGCCGGGTTCGACCTCGACGCGCTGCGGGATCGCTGGGGACAACCCTACGCCCTGACCTTCGACGTGCGCGGCACGAACTACGTCATCAACATCCAGACCGGCGGCCCGGATCGCCGTCTCGCTCCGACCCCGAACGACTACAGCACGAACGACGACTTCACCGTCTGGACGACGTTGACGGACTACTTCGCGGAGACGCGCGCGCGGATCGACACAGCCGTCGCCGCCTATCTCAAAGCGACCGGACGCTTCCCGCGCGACGAGGCCACGCTGCAAGACGTGCTGCGGCGCGTGGGACTCGACGCAGCGAGTTTGCAAGACCCTTGGGGACACATCTACTACGCCACTTTCCAGAACGTATCGCGCTACGCCGACCGCGTTCAGGTCGAGGGCGGCGGGGGGCAACCGACGCAGCGAACGAACACGACGCCCGTCACGCAGCAATTGGAGTTCGTCACGCTCCGCAGCGCGGGCGCGGATGGGAAAACCGGGACGATTGACGATTTCAACGTCGCGGAGTTTTCACGCGTCGTCTCCGACCAATCGGCGCAGGAAGCGAAGCCGCAGGCTGCGCCCGCCGCCGTCACTTTTTCGGGCGACACCGGCGCAATCGGCGGCACAATCTTAGACCCCTCGGGCGCGGTCATACCCGGAGCGAGCGTCACGGCGACGCACCAACACCAGACCGAACGCGTGTTTGAAACCAAGACCGACGAAGACGGCAAATTTCTCCTGCGCAACCTGCCCGCCGGCCTCTACACCGTGCGCGCCGGCGCGCAGGGGTTCACACAGGGGGTCGTGATGGACGTGAAAGTCTATTCGGCGACGCTCGCCGACGTGAGCTTAACGCTCACCATCGGCGGCGCGACGGAGTCGGTCACAGTCATGGCCGAGCAAGAGTCCGTCGCCACCAGCGCCACCTCAGACATGTCGGCTTCGACCGTCCGGCGGGGACACTCAGGCGCGCAGAAGCCCCCGATCTCGACGCCGCGGCTGCGCAAGGATTTTCCCGAAACGCTGTACTGGCAACCCGCCGTCGAAACCGACGCGCGCGGGCGCGCCGAACTGCGCTTCAAACTCGCCGACAACATCACCACCTGGAAAATGTCCATCATCGGCTCGACCGAGACGGGCGAACTCGGCACGGTCGAGCAGGAGATACGCGCCTTCCAGCCTTTCTTCGTCGAACACGACCCGCCGCGCGTTCTGACCGAAGGCGACGAGATCAGCCTGCCCGTCGTCCTGCGCAACTACCTCGAACGCGCGCAATCGGTCGCGCTCGACATCAAGCCCGAAGACTGGTTCACGCTGCTCGGCCCGGCGCGCAAACAGTCGAACGTCGCGGCGGGCGACGCCGCGCGCGAAACGTTCGACTTCCGCGCCGTCGCTTCCATCGAAGCAGGCTTGCAGCGCATCACAGCCATCGGTGGCGACGCGAGCGATCAGATCGAGCGACCCGTCCGCGTCCACCCCGACGGCGAAGAGGTGGCCGAGACCGAGACGCAAATCCTGCGCGAGTCTTCCCTGCTCGAAGTGCGCCTGCCCGCCGAGACCATCCCGCGCTCGACGCGCGCCGAGTTGAAGATTTACCCGAACCTCATGGCGCACGCCATCGAGAGCGTCGAGGCGATCATGTCGCGCCCCTACGGCTGCGCCGAACAGACGATCTCCTCCACCTACCCGAGCCTGCTCGTGCTGCGCCACTACCGGCGCGCGAGCGTTGGCGACTCCGACGCGGCCTCTAAGCTCGTCGCCGCGAAGGCCGCGCGCTACGTCCGGCAGGGTTACGAACGCCTCCTCTCGTATCGCTCCGAGGGCGGCGGCTTCTCCTACTGGGGACGGGGCGAACCCGACCTCGCGCTCACGGCCTATGCCGTCAGATTTCTAACGGACGCGCGCGACTTCACGAGCATTGACGAGAGCGCGCTCGCGGGCGCGCGCCGGTGGCTTATCCGGCAGCAGAACGCCGACGGCAGTTGGACGGCTTACGCCGGGGATAAAAACACGGACACGCGTCGGAGCGCGATCCTCACGTCCTACGTCGCGCGCATCCTCGCCATGTCGCAACCGGACGCCAAAGTATCGCCCGACGATAAAGACAGGACTCAAATCTCGGGCGCGCTCCGCCGCGCGCTCGCCTATCTCGCGCCGCGCATCGAAGAGACGGACGAGCCGTACCTCATCGCCTCTTATGCGCTCGCCGCGATTGACGGGGGCGAGTCGGCGGAAAAGATCGACCGCGCCACGGGCAGGCTGCGTGCGCTCGCACACGACGAAGCCGGCGGCTCTTACTGGAAGCTCGAAACCAACACGCCCTTCCACGGCTGGGGCAACGCCGGGCGCATCGAAACCACCGCCCTCGCCGTGCAGGCGCTCACGAAGGCGAAGGGCGCGGGCGGCCAAGCGCTGGACGAAGCCGGAAAAACGGGCGAGACGGATGAAGCGGCAAGGCGGAAGGATGAAGGGAGAGTTGATTCAACCTCCGCGCCTTCATCCAGGCCTTCTGCGCGCACGCCTTCCGCGCCTGCTTCGACATCTTCCGCGTCTTCACCGCCTGCGCCCAAGACCGCCGGGCGGTCTCCCGTTGAACTCGTTGATCGCGGTCTGCTGTTCCTGTTGAAGAACAAGGATCGCTACGGCGTGTGGCTCTCGACGCAGGCGACGGTCAACGTGCTCGACGCGCTGGCCGCGCTCTCTCCCCCCGGTGCGTCGGGCGGGCGCGGCGACAACCTTGTCGCCGCGCCGCAGACCGAAGCGGGCGCGGCACAAAAAGTCGAAGTCTTCATCAACGGCCGGAGCGCGGGCACGCTTACGCTCCCGGCGATGCACGAACCGGCAAACCCCGTCACGCTCGACCTCTCGCGCTTCGTCGGCGCGGGCGCAAACCGCGTCGAGATCAAGCGCGCGCCGGGCGCGGGTCTCGCCGCCTCAGCACAACTCGTCACGACTTATTATCGCCCGTGGTCTGCCGCCGTCGCCGACGGCGCGCACGCTCGCCCGCCAGACTCTCGCGCATTGAAGCTCAACGTCGCGTTCGACCGGACGACGGCGACGACGGGCGACGTTGTGACCTGTCGCGTCGCGGCCGAACGCATCGGACATCGAGGCTACGGGATGTTGCTCGCCGAAGTCGGCCTGCCGCCGGGCGCGGACGTGGATCGCGCCTCGCTCGAACTGGCGATGAAAGAGTCGGGCTGGGAGTTCAGCCACTACGACGTGCTGCCCGACCGCCTCGTCGTCTACCTCTGGCCGCGCGCCGGGGGCACGAATTTCCGATTCACCTTCCGCCCGCGCTTCGGCCTCGCCGCCAAGAGCGCGCCCTCCGTGGTCTACGACTACTACAACCCGGAAGCGCGCGCCGTGCTCGCCCCCACGAAGTTCAACGTCGGCGACCGCGCGAAGCCCGCCCCCGCATCGCAGGCCGGACGTGAGTGATCACGCGGAGAGAGACGATGAACGATGAATGAAGCATTAACTTCTTGTGTGCTTCTTATTCATCATTCATCGTTCAACGTTATTCTTCTCCGTGCCCGCTCTTAGGCGTCTGCGGCGGCGGATGCCTTTCGGACGACGCCCGCGCCCCGCCGGTTTTGGCGGCGCGCGGGCGAACTGTTAATCTAGGCCGCAACCGCAAAGAAGGGAGGCCGAACATGCGTCTGACGGAGATGGTCAACTGCGCCGGTTGAGCGGCGAAACTCGCGCCCGGCGCACTCGCCCAGGTTCTGGGCGGGCTGAACATCCCGAAGCATCCCAATCTGCTGGTCGGCATCGAGACGGCGGACGACGCCGGCGTGTATCAACTGACCGAAGACCTCGCGCTCGTCCAGACCGTAGACTTCTTCACGCCCATCGTTGACGACCCTTACGACTACGGGCGCATCAGCGCGCTCAACTCCATCAACGACGTGTGGGCGATGGGCGGCAAGCCCATCACCGCGCTCGCCATCACCTGCTTCCCGAAAAAGGGCTTGGACTTCTCGATCCTCGGCGAGATCATGCGCGGCGGCCTCGACGTGTTGACCGCGCACAATGTCGCGCTCCTCGGCGGCCACAGCGTGGACGACCCGCAGATCATGTTCGGCTACGCCGTGACGGGCACGATCAACCCGCGCCGCGTCATCACCAATCGCGGCGCGCGCCCCGGCGACGCCCTCGTCCTGACGAAACCCATCGGCACGGGCGTCATCTCCACCGGCATCAAGTTCGGCAAGGCGGGCGAGGCGGTGATGCGGGCGTCGCTCGAGACGATGCTGCTCGCGGGACGCGAGGCGGCCGAGTTGATGCAGGAGTTCGACGCGCACGCCGCGACCGACGTGACGGGCTTCGCCCTTCTCGGCCACGCCTCGGAGATGGCGCGCGCGAGCGGCGTGACGATTGAGATCGAATCGGAGCGCGTGCCCCTCATCTCCGGCGCGCTCGAACTCGCATCGCAGGGGTTGCTGACGAGTGGCGACAAAACGAACCGTCTCTACGTCGGCGACGACATCGAGATCGGAGTCGAAGTGAGCCGCCCGCTCACGAGCCTCTTCTTCGACCCGCAGACGGCGGGTGGCCTCCTGATTTCCGTTGACCCCGCGCGCGCCGATGCCCTCGTCGCGCGCCTCAGCGAAGTTTACCCGGACGCCGCGCGCATCGGTCGCATCGGCGTGCGCGGCGCGCATTCCATCGTGGTCAAATGACGGACGCACGCTTTGAGTCCGGCGCGCCCGAATACGCCGCCTACTTGCAGACCGTCGAGGGGCGGCTGCGTCTCGACATCGCGTGGGGAAACTTTCTCTCCGCCATCGACGAGGCGGACGAAGCGCGCTCCGAATCCGACGAACCGGGCACACGCGCGGGCGGGGCGAAACCTGCACGCGCTCCGGAGGCGGGGCGC
>DATCWB010000130.1:0-9588 GCA_036566625.1 Pyrinomonadaceae bacterium | reverse complement strand
CTCCGCTGCGCGCGCGACATACGCGACTCGACCGCCCGGCCGCCCCGTGAGGTATAATCACGCCCGATGCAGCTAACGCGCGGGCGTCGGCATCTTAATATGTGCGCGGGCGCAAGGCGCGCGCCGCGAAATTTTCAGCCGGAATTTTCAGCCGGAATTGTTCACGAAGGAAGGATTTCAATGAACGACTTTCAGTCTCCGAATCAACGCTACACCCCCCAGGAGCGGCAGGCGTGGCCGCCGCGAAGCGCGGACGGCTCGTGGGGCAGTTTACAGGCGCAGACGGCGGCCGAGGCCACGGTCGCCGAACGGATGGGATTCATACGCAAAGTCTACGCGCTCTTTTTCGTCGGGACGCTGTTCGCCATCGGCGGCGTCGCGCTCGGCATGTCATCCCCGATGCTCTTCGATTATGCGAGCGAGCACCCGTTCATCATGCTGCTGGTGATGCTCGGCGCGGTGATGGGCGCGACGGCCGTGCGCCACGTGCCGGTCGTCAACGTCGTCGCGCTCTTCGCATTCACGACGTTTACGGGCGTGGTCATCTCACCGCTGATGTACTACGTGAGCCAGGTTAACCCCGCCTCGATCTGGCAGGCGGGCGTGTTGACCGTGGGCATCTTCGGCGGCCTGACGGCTTACGTGTTCATCTCGAAGCGCGACTTCAGTTTCCTGCGCGGGATGCTCTGGACGGGCCTGATCATCATGATCCTCGGCGGGCTGCTGAACATGTTTCTCGTCGGTTCGAGCGCGCTCGGCTTCGGGCTGGCGGCGGCGACGCTCCTGCTCTTCTCCGGCTTCGTGCTCTACGACACGTCGAACATCATCCGCCGCTACCCGACCAATGAGTACATCGCGGGCGCGCTCGATCTCTACTTGGACGCCTTCAACATCTTCCTCGCGCTCATACGCATCCTGAACGCGGGACGACGTTAAAGCGAGACTCTCTGACGCCGGAAGAAAGCGGCGCGCCACTCTGATGAGTGGCGCGCCGCTTTTAAGTTTGGATTGACGGACGGTTCTAAAAGTCGAACTTGATGGCGAGTTGGAGTTCGCGCGGCGTCAGGAAGGAGCGCGGAAGGCCGAAGGCGGCGGCGGGTGCGGGCGACGTGAGCGTCAGCGTGTTCGGCGCAGTGGCCGTGCGGCCGGAGAAGAGGTTGGTGTTGACCGTCGCCACGTTGGCGCGGTTGAAGATGTTGAAGCCTTCGAGGATCAGCCGCAGGCGCATGTTCTCGCCGAAGGGGATCGTGCGTGTCAGACGCGCGTCGAACTGGTAAGTGGCGGGCGTGTAAAACTGGTTGCGGCGCGTGCCGGGCACGCGGTCGTTGCGCGCGTTGCCGTCGCGGTTCAAGTCCGCCCCGACGGTCTGCGAATAGGCGAAGCCGGATTGAAGTTGCACGATGCTCGACAGGGTGTAGCCGCTGAGAAGCGCGCTGAGGACTCGGTTGCCGCCGCGTTTGAAGTCGCCGAATTCGTAGACGGGGCTGAAGACGAAGCGGTGGCGCAGGTCGGAATCGGCGGCCGAGTAGTCGTCGCGGATGTTGAGTTGGTTCTGCACGATCTTGGCGTCGTCGCCGCCGCCGGGCACGACGGCCGTCTGGTCGGGCTTGTCGTCCTTCGCCTTCGAGTAGGTGTAGGAGGCGAGGAACTGGAAGCCGCGCGAGAAGCGTCGCTGCACCTGGAAGGCGAGGCCGTCGTAGCGCGAGTTGGCGGTGCTCTCGAAGAGGTTGATGCGCCCGAAATTCGAGAAGGGGCGGATGGGCGCGGTCGAGGTGAAACTCGCGCCGGGGAAACGTTCGACCGTGAAGGTCGCGCCAGCGCCGGTGGCCGTCACCTGTTCGGGCGCGCGCAGATTGATGTCGCGCGTGCGCGAAAGATGCACGCCCTTGAAGAACAGGTAGGTGACGGAGACGCTCATGTTCTTCATCAATTCATGCTCGAAGCCGAGACGAGCCTGCTGCACGTAGGGCTGCGCGTAGTCTTCGGCGAAGAGGAAGATGTCGGGCGTGCCGCTGGCAGTGGTCGGCGCGTTGGTGATGACGTTCGGATAGACCAGACCGGCGGCGGCGATTTGCGCGGGAGTGGTGAAGTTGACGCCCGTGGTCTGGACGCCGTTGCCGGTGTGCGCCGTGCCGAGCATGATGGCGGTGGTGCGCCCGTAAAAGATGCCATAGCCGCCGCGCACGACCGTCTTGCCGTCGCCGCCGACATCGTAGGCGAACCCGACGCGCGGCGCGAGGTTGTTTCCGTCCGACGGCTGGCGGCTGGTGTCGAGTCCGGCGGCGAGCAGCGCGGCGTTCGGATTTTGCAGCGGCGGCGCGGCGAGCTTTTGATAATCGTAACGCACGCCGAGATTGAGCGTCAGCTTGCGCGTCGCACGCCAGTCGTCTTGCAGAAAGAAGGCGTAGTCGGTGCTGTTGGGGTTGCTGGTCGCGCCCGAAGTGTTGGGCAGGGCAAAGCGTTGCTGGAAGGATGAAGGGATGTTTTGCTGGAACGCCTGATAGCCGTTCAAGGCGACGCCGTTCACGGTGATCGGGGCGAAAGTGTACTGCCCGGAGAAGAAGCCGGGGAAGAAATTCAGGATGCGGTCGAAGTTCAGATCGACGCCGATCTTGTAGTTGTGCTGGCCGCGCACGTAGGAGAGGTTGTTGATGAACTGCGCGCGCCTGATGGTCGTCTCGCGCGGGCTGAAGTTGTTCCGGCCGAGCAGGAGAAAGCCGTTGCCGGTTTGAATCTGCGTCTCGGGCAGATCGCTGTTGGCCGTGCCCGGTTCGGCGTCGCGCGCAAACTGGAAACGAAACTCGTTGACGATGGATGAGGTGATGGTCGAGGCGAGCGTGCCGGAGAAAGTGGTGGTGCGCGCGATGCTGTCGCCGGAATGTTCTTCGGCGGCGAGCGAGCCGGTGAACTCGTTGTTGACGCCCGTGAAGTTCTGCCGGTTGAAGCGCAGCGTGAGCTGGTTGCTCGCGTTGACGGCGATGTCGGTCTTGAGCAGGTACACGTCCTGATTGCGGCTGATCTGGTAAGGGGCGAGGCGCGGGCCGAGCAAATCGCGTATGACGGCCGACTGCGCGGAGAGGTTCGCCGCTTCGACGATGTTCGGGAGGTCTTGCCGCTGGCCGTCGTAAGTGCCGAAGAAGAAGGCGCGATTTTTGACGATGGGGCCGCCGAGGCGGAAGCCGAACTGGTTGATCTGTTGCGGCGGCCGCTTGTTGCGGTCGCGGCGGCGGCCGAGGTCGAAGTCCACGCCCTGCTGCCCCTTGATGTTCGGCGCGTTGGCGTTCAAAGACTCGTCGCGGAAATACTCGAAGACGCCGCCGTGAAACGAGTTTGTGCCCGACTTCGTGACGACGTTGATGACTGCGCCGCCCGCGCGCCCGAACTCCGCCGAAAAGCCGTTCTGGTTGACCTGAAACTCTTTGACGGACTCTTCCGAGAACTGGTAGGGCGGGCGCACGCCCGTGCGGCCGAACGCCTGACCGAAGAAGGTGTTGTTGTTGTCCGCGCCGTCAACCTGCAAGCTGTTCAGAGTGCCCTTCTGGCCGCCGACGGAGAGGTCGCCCTGTCGCGAGGGGTCGCGCACGACGCCGGGCGTGAGCGTGGCGAAGTCCAGATAGTTGCGCCCGCTGACGGGGAGGTTTTCGATGTCGCGCTCGTTGACGGTCGTCGAGACGGAGGTGCGCGTCACTTCGACGACGGGCGCTTCGGCCGACACATCGACGGTCGTCGTCGCGCCGCCGACGCCGAGGTTGATGTCTATGTTCGTCTGCCCGCCGACCGTAACGACGGCGTTCTCAAGCGTCGCCGGTTGAAAGCCCTGCGCGCCCGAGGCCACGACTTTGTAAGTGCCGGGCGGGAGCACGATGAGACGGTAGTTACCTTCCTCGTCGGAGGTGGCCGTCTTCTCGAAGCCGGTCTGTTGATTCGTCGCCGTCACGTTGACGCCGGGCACGGCCGCCCCGTTCGGGTCGAGCACGCGCCCTTCGATGTTGCCCGACGTGGCCTGCGACTGCGGGAAAGCCGTGGCGGCCGCCAGCGCGAGCGACGCGCACACCAGGAGCAATCGGTTGAAATGCGAGAGGGATTTTTTGAGCATGATGTCCTTTCGGCCGAGAATGGGTTGGGGCGGATGGCGGCGCGGGATGCCCGCTTCCGCGCGCATGTGCGTCGCCTGAAAATAAACTGTGACTTGAAATGTATACGGGGACTCGAAACCTTGCGGCTCGTCGGAAGCGAGATATTAATGGAGAGGCGTGAGGCGGTCAAGGAAACTCGCCGCGAATGAAAATTCGCAGGGGCGGGAAGTTAGCCCACGCCCCTGCGAACTTATTTTCAGGCCGTCGTTTACGCCCGCCGTCCGAGCGCGAGCGGACGCCACCACGACTGGATGCGTTTGCCGCTCGCGGTCTGGAGGATGCTCATCAGGCCGATGTATCCGTAGCCGAAGAAGAAGAGGAAGATGAACGGGAGCGTGCCCCACATGCGCATGTGTACGGCGTACCACAGGGCGCAGAAAAAGTAGGCGGCGAAGCCGAGTTCCAGGAGGGGCAGCAGGCCACGCTTGCGTTTGTACTTCTTCGCCTTCCACGTCTCGTCCGACGACTTCTCCACCTGATACTTAGGCGTGCGCACGAACTCCGTCTGCACGCCCATCAACGCCTCGATGACGGCGCGCGCGTTCGAGAAGGCCAACCCGATGCCGACCGCCATCACGAGCGGCAGGTGCAGCAGACGCCGACCCCGCCCCGCCTCTTTGTCCAGATACCAGATCGCAGAGCCGTAGAAGAGGATCACGGAGACGGTCGAGAAGAACAGGAGCGGCACGTCGAAGGCCATCAGGTGATAGAAGCCCTGATTGTAGCGGACGAGCAGCAAGGGGAACTGCAAAAAGCTCGCCACGATCATCAGCGGGTAGCTGATGTTTCCCGTCAGGCGGAAGAACATTTCGAGCCGCACGCGCAAAGGGAGATTCGCGCGCCAGATGCGCGGGTAGAGTTTGATGCCGACCTGCATCACGCCCTTCGCCCAGCGACGCTGCTGCGCCTTGAAGGCGTTGATCTCGACCGGGATTTCCGAAGGCGCGTCTTCGTCCAGCAGGTAGATGAACCGCCAGCCCATCAACTGCGCGCGGAAACTCAAATCCGTGTCTTCCGTCAGCGTGTCGTGCTGCCAGCCGCCGGAGAGTTCGATGGCGCGGCGACGCCAGATGCCGGCCGTGCCGTTGAAGTTGAAGAAGCCGCCCGTGCGATTCCTGACCGTCTGCTCGATGACGAAGTGGCCGTCGAGCATGATGGTTTGCAGGCGCGTCAAGAGGTTGTACGCGCCGTTGATGTGCGACCAGCGCATCTGCGCGCAGCCGACGAGCGGGTCTGTGAAGTAGTCTACGAGTTTGCGCAGGCAGTCGGGCTTGGGCACGAAGTCTGCGTCGAAGATGGCGAGCAGTTCGCCCTTCGCGCTCTGCGTGCCGTTGGCGAGCGCGCCCGCCTTGTAGCCGGTGCGGTCTGTGCGGTGGATGTAATGGATGTCGAAGCCTTTGGCGCGATACGCTTCGACGGTGCGGCGCGCGAGCGCGACCGTCTCGTCGGTCGAATCGTCCAGCACCTGAATCTCCATCCGGTCGCGCGGGTAGTCGAACTGCGTGACGGCGCGCAGGAGCCGTTCGACGACGTACATCTCGTTGAAGAGCGGGAGTTGCACGGTGATGACGGGCAAGTCCGATTCCGCAAAGCGCGCCTTCGGGGCGGGTTGGATGTGGCGATAACGCCAGAAGTCCGCGACCTGCTTGATGCGGTACGCGCCGTAGACGGCGAGCACGCCGAGGATGGTGAAATAGAGGATGAGCACCGTCCAGTCGAAGGTGTCGAGTTCGTAGAGGACGCTGATGTTCGACTGCGTGCTCCAGTGCCACGCGTCAATAAAATCCGCCTGGAGTTGGCCGTACTCCCGGTACATGTCGTCGCGCGTGCGAGAGGCGGCATCAGTTTGAAAAAGGGACATCTCGGTATTTCTCGCTCAGGGGAAAACTGCAACGACCGGCGGCACACGGCGGGAGCGCATCACGCGCGGCGCACTCAGCGAACGACCCGCGCTCCCGCCCACACCCTCGACACAAAACGAGCAGCGCCTTTGCCGGACGCTGCCCCGTTAATCGCGCACATTGTAACCGAACCGCCCAACGCTCACAAACCCGCACGAATAACCGCCTCGACGCTATTATAACCGCCGCAACGCTATTATTTCGGCGCGTGGTTTAAAGCCTGCTCGCGTTTCTCGGATAATTTGACGCCGAGGAGTCCGCCGAGTGCGGCGAAGGCGGTATATACCACGGTTTGGAATAATCCTTTAAGCAACATGGATGGGAGTCTTTGGGCTAACGTCTGCGCTTGTCCCGCCTGCATCTGCTGCCTTAACTCCGCCGCCCCCTGTGGGTCAACACGCGTCGCCACCCACAGGAGCATTTCGTTTGAAGAGTCGCCGAGAATTAACGACAGCGGGATTGCGATCACGAAAGTGATGACCGCGCCGATTAACCCGGCGAGCGCGCCCACTTCCGCGCCTTCACCCATCAGCACCGCCGTCTCCGAGCGACGGACATACAGGTAAGACGCCAGCGCGCCGCCCCCGATTACCCACGCACAACAAAAGAGATTGCCGAAACTGATCGGAGGGATGGCGCAGAGCAGTCCGAGCGTCACCCCCCCGATTAAGGCGGCGCGCGTTTTGTCGGTCATAATTTTTTGGATTCCGCGATAAGGACTAAAGCGGACGGCGAGCGGGACGGTCGTCTTGCAACGACCACCCGCCCACCGCCCGCCCTGTTCATGCACCGGCGCGCGAGTTCTCACAGTTGCCGCGCCGGGGCGTTGTCCGGTTCAACTCCCTGTGCCGTAAGTGCCGCCGCCGTAACTGCCGCCCGCAGGGGGTTGCGTGCCGCCGTAGTTGACCGGGGGGGGCGGGGGAGGCATGGTCGAACCGCCGCCGCCCGCGCCCTTCTTCCCGAAGATGGCCGCGCCGAGCAGGCCGCCGAGAGTCGAGAAGATGAAGAGGAGAACCGCAGCGATCAACCCGTTCACAATTGCCGACCCGATGGTCTGGCTGGCCTCCATCTGCTGCCGCAAGGCTTCAGCCTGCGCCGGGTCGTTACGTGACACCAAATCCAGCGCAAACGATGATATGGATTTGCCCATCATGTAGCCGAGGGGCACGCCGATCACGAGGTAGATCGCAGCGGTGATTGCCCCGGCGATAGCCCCGAGCGTCGCGCCATCGGCGGGGGTCACGGGAGTTTGCGCGTTCTTCGCATACAGGTGTGCCGCGAGCAGTCCACCCAGAATTGCCCAAGCGCAACAACACACATTAACGAAATTAACAAATGGGATGGCAGACAAGATGCCGGCGAGCGCGCCGCCGGTAACTGCGGCTTTCATTTTGTTATTCATATTTTTAGCACCTTCACGGAAGAGATTTGGTAAAACTTGTCCGAAGAGTACTGCTTGACGAGAGCATGGGGCTCTGCGTGCGCTCGCACGACTCCAGACAGGGATGCCGCTCCAGGCAAACCCTCCCCTCTACCCCCATATTTCCCGTTCGTCTGGAATGGATCGTCCGAAGAGTTGAGACCAGCCGCTCCGGCTGATTTCGAGAAGACCAGGCACAAGGTAAAATACAAGCCACCCGCCAAGCCATGCGCCAGTCAGAGAGCGCGACAGGTGCGTGTTCGCCCATAATCCCGTGATGCCTATGGCGAAATCAATCGTCGTCGGCAGCAGCGCGAGAATGAACCACTCACGGCGCGGCGTCTGGATGTGTCGCAAGCCACGAGTCGCCAGCGGATAGAGCAACACCATGAGGGCGAAGCCCGCGTAGACGCCGAAGCAACGCGCGCACACCGCCAGCGGATGCCCCGCCACCCAGAAGGCGCGCTCCGGCATCTGGTGGCAGATGGTTTTCAATCCCTGATAAATCAAGAAGGCCGTCGTCTCGTGCCCGGCCGACGCCGCCAAGGGCGCGCCCGCGACGAGTCCCAGCCACAACAGCGCAACCCCGGCCACGCAAGCCCACGTCGCCCAAGCCTTGCGCGCGGAGAACTCTCGCGGCGCGAACGGCGAAACGTAGTTGGCGGGTGAAGCAGGCATAAACGATTGCGGATTTCGGAATGCGGATTGATAAAGCTAAAACTGATAGAAAGCAGATTCTTGTTTCCTAATCCGCATTCCGCATTCCGAAATCCGCATTAGAATCTGATGACGGTGTCCGGCCCGCCCTCGACGTGGACGGTATCGACGAAGCGTATGTGGCGCGACTCGGTGGTCATGACGAGCGAGTGTGTGCGTTTGCCCGCGCCGAAGAAGCGCACGCCGCGCAGGAGCGCGCCGTCGGTAACGCCCGTGGCGGCGAAGATGATCTTTTTGCCGGGCGCGAGATCGTCCGTGCTGTAAACTTTGTCCGGGTCGTCAATCCCCATCTCTTTCAGACGGCTGACGACCTCTTCCTTCGGCGGCACTTTGTTCTTGTCCACGTCCAGGCGTTCGGGATCAAACACCAGACGCGCCTGTATCTCGCCGTTCAGACACTTCATCGCGGCGGCCGTGATGACGCCTTCGGGCGCGCCGCCGATGCCCATCAACGCGTGGATGTTTGTGCCCGCGACGGCCGCCGAGATGCCCGCCGAGAGGTCGCCGTCGGAGATGAGACGGATGCGCGCGCCCGCGTCGCGCACTTCCTGAATCAGTTGGCGGTGGCGCGTGCGGTCGAGCACGATGACGGTCAGGTCGTCCACGTCGCGCCCCAAGCCCCTGGCGATGGCGGTGAGGTTATCTTTGACCGACGCGTTGATGTCAACGAGGCCGCGCGACGAAGGGCCGACGACGATCTTGTCCATGTAGATGTCGGGGGCGTTGAGGAGTCCGCCGCGTTCGGAGGCGGCAAGCACGGCGATGGCGTTGTTCGCGCCGAGCGCGCAGAGGTTCGTGCCTTCGAGCGGGTCCACGGCGATGTCAACCTCCGGGTAGACATCCTCGCACGCCTCGCCCCTCTCCCTGGCGCGCGCGCCCTGACCCACCTCTTCGTCGATGTAGAGCATCGGGGCTTCGTCGCGCTCGCCCTCGCCGATCACTATTCGACCGAGCATCGGCACGGTGTCCATCACCGTGCGCATGGCCTCGACCGCAACGTGATCGGAATACTTGCGGTCGCCCTGCCCCATCGTCTTCGCGGCCTCGATGGCCGCCGCCTCGCACACGCGCAGGAAGTCTAACGACAGGTGCTCGGTCTGTATCTCATAGCCCATGCCCTTTTTTGTCTCCCGATCTTAAATGATATTTGCGGCGAGCCGTTGAAAGCTTTTACACGCCGGCGTGCGCCCTTCAGGAAATGCGCCGCCATACTAACAGAGAGGGCGCGGAATTTATAGACTCTTGAGGACACACTATTCTAATAAATTTCGGCGGCATCGCTCAGCCGCGCTGCACGCCGCCTTCGCGGTCGGTGTATTGACCCCGCCCTTGACCAAAGGGAACGCCGTTCCCTTTGGAATCCCATATTTCTCATTCGGCGACCCCGCAGCAAGCTGACGGGGAATTTAAGATT
>DATCWB010000129.1:0-7882 GCA_036566625.1 Pyrinomonadaceae bacterium | reverse complement strand
CCGCCGCGTCGGGCAACCGCCCGCGCCCGCCGCCGCGCCTTCCGTCGTACCGTCTCCCACGCCGTCGCCGCAGATAACGACGGCCGCCACGCCGGCGACCCCGACGCCGAGAGCGACGCCCCCGGCCATAGTAATTCCGGCCGCGCGCTCGCTCGAAACGCTACGCGCCAACATCTCGGAGGTCTTGCGCGAACCGGAACTCGCGCCCGCGCTCGTGGGCATCAAGGTCGTCTCGCTCGACACGGGGCGCGTGCTCTTTGAGGAGAACGCGGGGAAACTGCTCGTGCCCGCATCGAACATGAAACTCTACACGGTCGCCGCCGCGCTCGACCGCCTCGGCGCGGACTTCCGTTTCAACACCTCCGTCTACGCGCAGGAATTGCCCGACAAGAAAGGCAAACTGCGTGGCGACCTCGTCGTCTACGGGCGCGGCGACCCGACCTTCGCCACGCGCTTCACGGGCGGCGACTACTACAAGGCGATTGACGAACTGGCGGCGCGCGTCGTCGCGGCGGGCGTCCGGCAGGTGGAGGGCAACATCGTCGGCGACGAGAGTTATTTCGACGGGCCTGCGCGCTCGCCCGGCTGGGAGTGGGACGATCTACAGTGGTACTACGGCGCGGACGTGAGCGCACTTACCGTCAACGACAACGCGCTCGATCTCTCCGTCAAACCCGGCGCGCGCGCGGGCGAGGCGGCGGTCGTCACAACCGGCCCCGCAAGTCCCGTTATACGCGTCGTCGTCGCGCGCGATAAAGAAGAGGTCGCGGACGCGGCGCACTTCCTGACGTTCGTCAACCGCGTCAAGACCGCGCCGCGCGGCGCGAAGCGCGACATCAGCGTGCATCGCCCGCTCGGTCAAAATTTCGTCGAAGTCTCCGGGCAGATTGCCGAAGACGACCCCGGCTACACGGGCAGCGTCGCCGCCGCGCGCCCGGCCCTGCTGTTCACCTCGATGCTGCGCGCCGCGCTGGAAAAGCAGGGCGTCTCGATCAAAGGGCGCACGCGCATCGTTGACGCGCCCATGCGGCCGAAGCAGCCCGAATTGCCGCCCGTCGCCGGACAACAGCCGGTAATGGCCGCCGCAGGTCAGCCGTCTATCAATCCCTACCCGTTCGAGATCGCCAAACGCGAGTCGCCGCCCTTCGCCGAGATCGCGGCGCATACTCTGAAGCCGAGCCAGAACCTCTACACGGAACTCATCCTGCGCACGCTCGGCAAACGATTTCCCTCGACCGACCCGCGGCTGACGACCGCCGAGGCCGGGCTGTCGGTCGTCAGAACTTTTCTGAACGGGGCGGGCGTCAACACCACGCACCTCGCCTTCGTGGACGGTTCGGGGCTGGCGCGGCAGAACCTCATCACGGCGGAGTCAACCATCCAGTTGCTCACTTACATGAGCAAGCACCGGCACGCACAGGTCTGGCGCGACGCGCAGCCCGTGGCCGGCGTGGACGGGACGCTGCGCGGGCGCATGCGTAACACGGTCGCCGCCGGAAATCTGCGCGCCAAGACCGGCACGCTCAACAACGTCTCCGGCCTCTCCGGCTACGTCACCACGGCGGCGGGCGAACGCCTCGCCTTCTCCATCATCGTCAACCATTACCCCGACGACAACTCGCCGCGCCAGAATTACATGGACATCATCGCCGTCCAGCTCGCTTCTTTAGCGGCAAAATCAACGGAGGGTAACAGGTGACAAGTGACAGGTGACAGGATTCAAACCGATTTATTCCCATCACCTGTCACTTGTCACCTGTCACGGCCTTTCATGCGTTTCGTCAAATTTCACGGCTACGGCAACGACTACATCGTGTGCGAGGCGGGCGAGTTGGCGGGCGTCGCGGGGGGCGACGTGCCGGAGTTCGTGCGGCGCGCATGCGACAGGCATTACGGCGTGGGGGGCGACGGCGTGGCGACGCTCGATGCGGCGGCCGAAGGCAGCGGGGGGGATTTCGTCCTGCGCATCTTCAACCCGGACGGGAGCGAGGCGGCCATGTCCGGCAACGGCTCGCGTTCGGCGGCCGCGTTTCTCTACTTTCAAGGCTTGTGGCGGCAAGAGGAGTTGCGCCTCTCGACGAAGGCGGGCGTCAAACTTTACCGTCTGCTCGAACAGGACGGGCGCGGTCGTTACCGCTTCGCGGCGGAGATCGGTCGCCCCGCCCTCGACAGCGAGTCGATCCCGATGCAGACGGGCGAGACGCTCGAACGGGTCGTGGATTTCCCTCTGGAGTTGGAGACGGGTGAAATTGTCAGCCTGACGGCGTTACAGATGTGCAACCCGAATGCCTGCGTCTTTGTGGAGGATTTCGAGGGTGTGGACTGGCGGCGGGTGGGGCGTGCCGTCGAGTCGCACGCGAAGTTTCCTCTAAGAACCAACGTCGAGTTCATACGCGTGCGCGACCGCTCGACAATCGAGGTACGCGTCTACGAGCGCGGCGTCGGGCCGACGCTCTCTTCGGGCACGGGCGCGTGCGCCTCGGCCGTCGCCGCCTGCCTGAACGGACGGACGGACAGGCGCGTCCGCGTAGAGATGGAGGGCGGCCGCCTCGAAGTCGAGTGGCGCGACGACGGCGAAGTGCTGCTGACGGGCGAAGCCGAGGTGATCTATCGCGGCGAGTGGCTGCAAGGGAATTCGCATTGCGGATTTCGGATCGCGGATTAGAAGACAGTCGCCTGCTTTTCAGATCGCTCTGCTTTCCGCCTTCCGCTTCACCATCCGTCTATCACAAATCTGTGTTCTCGCGGGTGGACAGCCCGCAGGGGCTTGTGTTAGCCTCATTTACGTAACAAGCGGACAGTCAATGTTCGCTTGTTTTTGTTTTTAATCAACGCTCTTTCCGGCGTCAGTGCATCAAGGATGCAATCCCCACTCGGGCTGACGATTAGTGTTAAGACCTCCTAGAGCCAGAGGTCGAGTCCCTTCAAACCTCGCGGGACTCGCGCGCCGCCGGAAAGACTTCATCGGAACAGGAGAACCGACAACAATGCTGAAATCCCTCTTTGGAGGGGGCGCTGTGATTACAGCCGCGCTCCTTCTGTGTTCTTTGACTTTTTACTCCCAGACGTTAGTCGCAGGAAACAAACCGGCCACCGAGGACTCTCAGACCACCATCAACCGGGCGATCATCACCGTCTCACACGAAAGCGCCCTGCTCTCCGGCTCACTCGCGGCAGTCATGCCCGTTATCGCCATCGCCGGAGTTTCAAAAGAAGCCGAAGCGGCCATAAACGCCGCGCCCGCCCCGCCTCCGAACGCGAAGTCCGAAGCCGAAAACTCCGCGCCCCTTTCGGCGCAGAGGTTCACGGCGACCGCCTACGCGCTACACGGACGCACGGCGAGCGGCCAGACGGTACGCCGTGGCCTGATCGCCGCCGACCACTCGCTGCCGCTCGGCACGCGCGTCCGTCTCGAAGCCGGAAGTTACAGCGGCGAATATCTGGTGGCCGACCGCGGCGGAAAAGTTCGCGGGCGCGTCATAGACATCTGGGTTCCCAGCAACGGCGAGGCCATCCGCTTCGGGCGCCGCCCCGTCAAGCTGACGATCCTCAGCTACGGCCAGAAGAAAGCCAAACGCGCCCGTAAAACGGGCTGAGGGTCGGTTGAATTTCGCGCCGAGTGGCAATATAAAACATAAGGGAACAGAGAGGCCGCCGTCAGTCATGACGGCGGCCTTTGTTTTTTCGGCGGGCGCAAGGCGGCGTCGCTCCGGTTGCGAAAACGGGTTGCGGCGCGCGTTGCGACGCGGTTAAGATGCGTCGCACTACAAAGCAATCACAATTTTGAAGGCCAACTCTCGCGCACCGCACATAGATGGAAGATGCCCGGAATACCTTTGCGCCTGCGCCGCTCGTCGAAGTCACACGCGGCTCAATCACGGAATCGCGCCACCGCGGCCACGTCGTCGCGGTCGACGGGGACGGGCAGATAGTAGCCCGGCTCGGCGCGCCGGAAGTCGTCACCTACCTGCGTTCTTCCGCCAAGCCGCTGCAAGCCGTGCCGCTCGTCTCGACGGGCGCGGCCGACCGTTTCAACTTCACCCCGCAGGAGCTTGCCGTCGCCTGCGGCTCGCACAGCGGTGAACCGCTCCACGAAGAGACGGTCGCCGCGATGCTCGCCAAGACGGGACTCAGCCCGGGCGCGCTCAAGTGCGGCATCCACGAACCGTTCGGTAAAGAGCCGACGCTTGAGTTACGCCGGCGCGGCGAGAAACCGCGCGTCTTGCAGAACAACTGCTCCGGCAAACACACGGGCATGCTCGCCCTCGCATTGCACCTGGGCGGCGCGCCCGAGACTTACGACCAGCCCGACAACCCCGCCCAACTCGCCATCGCCCGCACCGTCGCACAATTTTCCGGCGTGCCTCCGGAAGAGATCGCGGTCGGCGTTGACGGTTGCGGCGTGCCGGTATTCGGCGTCTCGGTGCGCGCGATGGCCTTGACGTACGCTCGCCTCGTCGCGCCGCCCGACAGTTTCGACCAGCAGACGCGCGATGCCTCGGCGCGCATCGTCGCAGCGATGCGCGCGCACCCGGAACTCGTCGGCGGCACGCGCGAGCGGCTCGACACCGAGTTGATGCGCGCCGCTTCGGGCGTGATTTCCAAGGTCGGCGCGGAAGGGGTCTACACGGTGGGCGTACAGCCTTCGGCGCGCTGGCCGCGGGGTCTGGGACTCGCGCTCAAGATCGAGGACGGCGAAGACAGGCGCGCCCGCCCGACGGTCGTCATCGAATCGCTCAGACAACTCGGCGTGCTGGACGATGCCGCGCTTGAGCGTCTAGCCCGTTATGCGAGGTTCGTCGTGCTCAATCATCGCAAGGACGAGGTGGGCGAAGTTCGTGCGTCTTTCGAGTTAAGGCAGTAAAAAATTTGGCGATGGGTGGAAGGCCAAATGGGTTGGAAACGACGCTAAATCGCCCCGTTCCGTCTGTTTTGCGAACTAAAATAATTCAGGCATACACGGGTAGAGTATAAAAATCGTGCAGATTTTCGACGAGGCTGAAAATGACGAGATTTCCGTCCGGGCGGGGCGGAAAACTCCCGACCGCATTTTTATTGACGAAAATTTGGATTTCAAAAGCCGTGCGACGTTGGGAGGATGTGTGGCACGACCGTTGCCAAGAGGAAGAACAGTTAATATTGATAATTGAGTAGATAGTGTTATCGGGTCGGCTCGGAGACGGCAGTGAGTGATAGCTTTGGGGGAGGCTTTCTCTCACTTCATGTCGGTAGCGGTTCTTTGGGGGAACGGAAACGTTACGGGCAAGCGGTCGAAGAGCTTTGGTTGCTGGGTTGCTGGTCACCGTCTGTAGTGCTTTGGGGGAACGCTACAGGCAGTCCGGCAGCCCGCAAACTTCATCGAGGGTAACGCTGCGAAGTGCTTTAAGTAAAAAAGCGCGGTGAGTGTTGGGGGACACTCGCCGCGCTTTTTTACGTTTACCCGGCGGTGGCTTCTAGCCGCCGTAACTCACGCCCGCCTACTTATCACCCTGACCGATCAAGCGCGCCGGGTTGTTCTGCGCGCTCAACTCGTCAATATTGAGGCGCAGCATGCCGCCCGCGTCCGAAAACTTTTCGGTCAGCGCGGCCTGTGCGCGCCGACGCGTGAAAATCCACCCGCCGAAGATGCCGCCGATTGTAAGACAGATGACTATGGCGAGTCCCGTCGCCTTCACCGTATTGACGATAACGCTCGTTGACATGTTCAGCCACGCCCGGTTGGCACGCTCTACCGCGTAAGGATTCTCGCCGAGCCAGCGCACGTCCTTTTCATAAGTGACCTTGCCGATCAAATCGTTGGCCGCGCGCTCGTCCGGCGCATCGAAGACGAACACGCCGTAATTGCCGACGCGCTTGTAGGCCGAAGGCACGGGCTTGCCCTCGCCGGGCAGTGCGGCGATGCGCGCTTTGATGGCGGTATCCGCATCGGAGGCAATCTGCGGCGTCGCGTATTCGACGACGACGATTCGCGCGCCCGGCGAATAAGTGGCTGTGACCGCCTCCGTCCCGCCCTCGAAAGAGACTGCATCGAGCACCGGGCGATTGCCCGCGACCTCTTGCAGAGCGGGCAGGCTCACGGCGTAGGCCGCGCGCTCCTGCGCCGTCTCCCAATCCGGCAGATGCTTGACGAGTACGGGAATTTCGCCCGAACCCTCGTCCAGCGATTCGGCCAGCGAGCGCGCGAAGCCGACCAGTTCGCTGCCCTGTGTCATACCCGAACTCTTGACGTGGACGAAAGCCGCGCCCTTGTAAAAGGAGATGCTGTTATTACCTCCGATGGCGGATGTGCCGACGCCTTCCAAACTTTTCACGTCCGTAGGCGATTTCGCAGCCTGCGTCAGACGAGCGTTGCCCAAGAGCGAGTAGGCCGCGGCGTCAGATTGCGTCCGGTAAAGTTGCACGTCGAACTTCTCGCCGCTCGCAGAGACGTAGGAGCGCGCCGCCAGCGGTGTGCCTTCGAGAAGTGACGGGTTAATAAACTCCGGGGCTTTCTGTTTGAATTTTAAGTCAAGTGCGCCCGCCGCTTTAAAGTTGCCGACCCGTGCGGGCAGCATCTTCGCAAATTCCTCGGCCGGCACGTCGGCAAAGGCCGCGACGGCGAGAAGCACGGAAAGCGCGCAGGCGGAAAACAGGCTGGATAAAAGTGAGAAACGCATCGAAAATTCCCTTAACCGGCGAAACCGCAAAACCTTAAAAGATGACGGGCAACGAGATTTTGATGCTCTTCGGAACGCGCTCGTTGTGTTGAGGTTAATAGTAACCGCCGGGGGCAATTTAGTTCCAGCGACGCAGTTCGCGCAGGAGCAGTTCGGCGTGGCGGCGCGGCTGCGGGATATTGTCGAGGAGCGTCTGGCCGCCGACTTCGTTGGCGTTTTCGATGATGAGGTCGCCGAAGCCGAAAATGCGTTGCGGGATGGTCGTGGAGACGGTCACGTCCTGAATGTTTCGGAGAGGGATGTTGCGCGTCTTGCGCGCGATGAGTCCCTGATCGATCTCGATCTTGGAGTCGGTCAGCGTGTACTTGACGGTGTTGCGCCGCAGGTGTTTGTAGGCGGGAATGAGCAGGAGCGGGAGCGTCAGGAACACCGCGACGGGCGCGGAGACGTATTGCCCCGCGAACATGGCGAGCAGGATGCTCAGGCCGACGGCGGCGACGGCGACGAGGACGTAGCCGATACCGATGAAGAGGAACGTCGGGCGCACGCTGAAGATGACACGCTCGGCTGCGTCCGCGTCGCGCGGCGTCTGCGTCAGCATTTGCGGCTCGCGCCGGAGGCTCGCTACCTGCTCCGGTCGCCCGACGGCAGTCATCTCCTGATCGAGAGAGGTGCGGACGCGCGCGGCATCGAGCGACGATGTCTGGCCGCGCGAGGCGACGCGCGTCGCTTCCGTGTCGGCGGGCGCGCCGCAGGATGCGCAGAAGCGCACGTTCGCCGGAATGTCCACGCCGCAATTCATACAGTACATAATTTTCGCTCCTTCAATCGGTAATCCCGACCGTCCGCACGCGGGTCAACAACTCTTCAGGGTCATACGGCATGCGGATGAAACCGCGCACGCCTAACCGCTCGGCCTCCGCGCGCACGCGCTCGCCCTCCGATGCGTTCGAGAGCAAAAGCACGACGGGCAAAGGCAGGCGTCCGTGGTGCTGGCCGTGCAGGCGGCGCAACGCTTCCAAACCGTCTATACCGTAGAGGGCATCGTCAATCACGAGGAGGTCGGGGCGTTCGATGCGCAGCAGGTTGATGGCCTGCAAACCGTCGAAGGCGGCGCGCACTTCGTAGCCCGCGCTCCTGAGCAGCAGATTGGTCTGCGCCATGCGCGCCGGATCGGAGATGGTGAGCAGCAGGCGACGCGGCATGAGCGCGCCGCGCGTGCGCCG
>DATCWB010000128.1:0-4838 GCA_036566625.1 Pyrinomonadaceae bacterium | reverse complement strand
GCCCTTGCGCTCGACCACGAACAGGAATCGCCGCTCGGAGTCCGGCATCTTCACCGCCGCGAACGAGCGCACGTTTTCGTCGCGCTCCAACAATTCTCCGAGCGCATTCCCGCCGAACAAAAGCTGCCTCGACGCGCGGGGCGACCAGAGGGCGAGGCGGGGGTACATCTCCGTAAAACGTTCGAGCGCGCGGCACGTCAAGGCGTCGGCCTCCGGCGCGGGTGTCCGCTCGAATCTCTCCGCGATCAGGCGCGCCCTGTCTTGCAGTTTCAGGCGGCTCAGGGCTTCGCGCAGGAAGACGGCCTTTTTCGCGGAGGCTTCGACGAGCGTCGCGCTGATGTCCGGGCGCGCGACGAGACACGGGATGATCGGCAGCCCGCCGCCCGAACCCACGTCGCACACGCGCGCGCCTTCCGGCAGGTACGCACAGGCCGTGAGCGATTCGAGCACGTGCCGCGTCGCAAACTCGACGGGGGCACAGGGCGCGACCAGATGCAGGCGCGCGTTCCATTTCAACAAGTGTTCATAATAATCGCCGAGCCGCGCAAACTCGCCCGCGCCGGGTTGCACGCCGTAACGTGGCGCGCTCTCTACGAGCGCGGAAGTGAATTCGTCTCTCTGTGTCATCATCCCCGCCAGCCCTGTTGGAATGTTACGCTCCGATAGGTTAGCTTAACCGTTGTTCGTTTTCACACGCTATGACTGATTCAGACATTTTCAAAGCCCTGGGTACGGTTCACGAGCGTTTGGGTCAACTCGTGACCGAAATCATCGCCGATTACTCACGCTCTCTCGACCAACTGCCCGTCTGCTCGACGGCCAAGCCGGCCGACCTCGAAAAACTCTTCGCCGAGACGTTGCCGCAGGAAGGCGAGAATGTCGAAGAGTTGCTCGCGCGGTTCGCGCGGCAGGTCATCCCGCACGCGATGAATATCCCCAGCCCGCGCTATTACGGGCTGTTCAACCCGACGCCGATACCCATCGCCGTCTGGGCTGACGCGCTGGCGTCGGCCATCAACCAGAACGGCGCGGCGTGGCGCAATTCGCCCTCGGCGAGCGTCATCGAATCGCGCGTGCTCGGCTGGCTCTGCGAAATCGTCGGCTACGGCGCGGGGGCGTTCGGCACGCTCACGAGCGGCGGCTCGGAGGCGAACCTGATCGCGCTCAAGTGCGCGCGCGACCGCGCCGCCGATTTCGTGCGCGAACGCGGCCTGCGCGCCGCGCCTCTGCGGATGGGTCAGGCAGATAACCACACGCCTCATGCGCCGGCCACGGCGGGCAACATGATCGTCTACGCGTCGGAGCAGTGCCACTACTCGTTCGTCAAGAGCGTGGACATACTCGGCCTCGGCCGCGAGAATCTGCGCAAGGTGGCGACGGACGCACGCTTTCACATTCGCACGGACGCCCTGCGCCGAGAGATCGAGCGCGACCTCGAAGCGGGCAACCTGCCCGTCTGCATCGCGGGCGCGGCGGGCGCGACTTCGACCGGCGTGATAGACCCGCTCAACGAACTCGCCGCTATCGCCGAAGAGTACAAACTCTGGTTTCACGTTGACGGCGCGTACGGCGCGAGCCTCGCCATGTCGGAAAAATACAGGCATCGCCTGCGGGGCATCGAGCGCGCGGACTCGGTGACGATTGACCCGCACAAGTGGATGTTCGTGCCGTTCGCGGCGGGCGCGGTGCTCGTGCGCGAAGGCGGCGTCGTGCTGCGCGACGCCTTCGACATCACGCCGGAATACCTGAGCGAGGAACGCGGCGGCGAAGACGTGCCCTTCGACTTCTTCCGCTACGGCCAACTGGGCACGCGCCGCTTCAACGCGCTCAAAATCTGGTTCGCGCTGAAAACGCTCGGCACGCGCGGTTATGCCCGGATCATCGAACGACAGATCGAACTGACAGAGTATTTCGCCGCCGGCGTGGACGCGCTCGCGGGGTTCGAGCGAGTCGGCGAAGTCGAGACGGCGGTGTGCTGCCTGCGTTTCGTCCCGGCGGAGATGCGCGGCGCGGCGGGCGCGGAACTCGATGCCTTGCAACGCGAATTGCAGGGGCGCATCGAACGTAGCGGCGAGGCGTGGTTTTCCACCACGGTGCTCGACGGGCGGCGCGCTCTGCGCGTGAACGTCAACAGCTTCCTGACGGAGCGGCGTCACATAGATGATCTGTTAGAATTGCTTCGCCGCGAAAGCAGAGAAGTGTTGAAAGCGAGAGAGGCTTTATGAGGCTTATTAAAAATTTGGTCTTGAGCGCGCTGGTCTTTCCCCTCCTGTGTCCTTTGGCCGGGGCGCAGCAGACGCGTAAAGGTGCAGCGGCGGCCGCACCCGCCGGGCGACAAGAGGCGGCGAAGGCGACCGGTGAGCGTTCGCGGCCTGAGATCAAATCGCGCGCCGAGTTCGACGCCTTCGCCCGCGTCAACACCGATGCGGGCTACCCGCTGCCGCACGTCATGTACGTCATCGACCGCAAAGACCGGAACAAGATTTACTACGTCAACTCGAAGCGTTATCGCTTCCACAAAGATTTCGTCAACGGCACGTATCTCTCGCTCGAACGCGGGCGCGAGTTTTTCGAGAACAACTATCTCAAGCCCAACCGCCGCTTCATCCTCGGCACGCTCGCCTACCAGACGCCGCTCTCGCGCTGGACGTTCGAGTTCTGGGAAGGCGATCTCATCCCGGCCGAGCAGATCAAACTCACGGGCGAGACGATCAACCGCACCTTCTTCGAGCCGGTCGCCTTCAAGCCCAACTCGATCAAGCAGGACGAAGCCTCGGCCGGAATCAGTGGGCTGGAACGCGTCTCGCAGAGCGAGATCGCGCGCGAGCAGGAGTATCAACCGCTCAACGTGGCGCGGGGTCTGGGGCGCATTCACATCATCAAGAAGCTGGACGAACACGTCGAGATCGGTTTCAACGAAATACTCGTGCTCGACGAAGTGCCGGTGACCTTGCCGCCCGTCGCCGGGATCATCACGAGCCGGCCTTCGACGCCGCTCTCGCACATCAACCTGCTCGCCAAATCCTGGGGCGTGCCGAACGCCTACGTTAAGAACGCCGCGGAGCTGCTCAAGGAGTATGACGGCTGGTGGGTCACGTTCGAGACGAAGGCCGGCAACTACGATATCAAGCGCGCGGACAACAACGCGCTCAGCGAATACCAGCGGCGGCTCAAGGAGCGCAACGACATCATGACGCCGCGCTTCAATCTGGGCGAGCGGCGGCTGCTCGACCTGCGGCAGCAGCGCGCCGCGATGGCCGACGCCTACGGGGCGAAGTCGGCCAACCTGGGCGAAGTGGTGAACGCGCGGCTGCGCGGCATCACCGTTCCGAACGGTTTCACGATCCCGATCTATTATTACGACGCGTTCGTCAAGGTGAACGGACTCGAACAAGCCATCTACGAAATGGTGGAGGAGCACAGGTTCGTCCACGACCCGGCCTACCGGCGCGAACGCCTGGCGGCGATGCGTGCGCGCATCGAGGGGGCAAAGTTTCAGGACGAGTTGCGCGCGGCCATCCTCAAACGCGTGCGCGCGGAATATCAGGGCAAGGGTTTGTTCGTGCGCAGTTCGACGAACGCGGAAGACCTGCCGAAGTTCAACGGCGCGGGTCTGTATTCGACCGTGCCGAACGTGCGCGACGAGGAGAAGTTGATCGAGGCGGTCAAAATTGTCTGGGCATCGGTCTGGAATTTTGAGGCCTATGAGACGCGCGAGCGCGCCGGTATCGATCACATGAAAGTCTACCCGGCGGTGCTCATACAGGAGGGCATCAACGCCGACAGCGCGGGCGTCATGATCACGACCGACCCTTACGACGACACCAACCGCGACGGCATCTACATCAGCGCGAAACGGGGACTCGGGATCAAGGTGGTCGAGGGGAAAAGGATCGCGGAGCAGATCATCTTCCGCCCGCGCTCGCAGGCCGTGCGGGTGCTGACGCGTTCGGACGAGGAGAGCCTGTTGACCTTTGACGGCGAGGGCGGCGTCAAAGAGATTCCGATCAGCGGCGAGCGCGCCGTCCTGACCGATGCGACGGTGCGTCGTCTCGCCCGCGCCGCGGCGGCGATCAAGCGGGTCTTTCGCGGGCGCGAGCAGGACATCGAATGGGTCTTCTACGGGGGGCAGGTCTACATCGTGCAGTCGCGCCCATACATCGCGGGAAGCTGAAAGGGCAGTGACGAGTGACAAGTGACGAGCGATAAGTTGAAAGCAAAAGAACTTGTCTTTTCTTGTCACTCGTCGCTTGTCACTCGTCACTTAAATAATGATGAATCACATGAGAGACTTTGCGGGTTGGTTGAGTTTGATGTGCGCCTTGCTGTTGCTGTGCGGCGCGTGCGGCAAGAGCGCACCGACGGCGGCGAACGGGAACGGCGGGATGGATGCCGTCACGGTGTCGCAGGGTAATGTGAACGGGAGCGCGGCGAGCAATACCGGGGGTGGGCGTGAGTTGGACACGTCGAAACTGGACGCGGAAATCGCCGGGCTTGAACAGCAGGCGGAGAAGAACCCGGACGACGACACCACGCTCGGCGCGCTGGCCGATGCCTACGTCCGGCGCGGCCACGCGCTGCACGAAGCGCGCCGCCTGACCGACGCCCTGCACGATTATCAAAGCGCGCTTAGATACAGCCCCGATAACGAGGAGGCCAATTTACGCGTCGCGCAGATCACACAGGAGATCGGGGCCGAGCCGCATGCCGAAGACGGCAAGCCCGTAGCAGTCCCGGCCAGGCCGGGAGCGAACGAAAACCAATGATGAAGTCGGAGCGCGGAACGATGAAGTAAAAGCAAGACGTTTTCAGTTCATCGTTCCGCGTTCCTGCTTCAT
>DATCWB010000127.1:0-5163 GCA_036566625.1 Pyrinomonadaceae bacterium | reverse complement strand
CACTTTCATCTCGGCGATCTCGTAGGTGTAAACGCCCGCCACGCCGACGCCTTCCAGATGAACCTGAAGCATGATGCGAACGGCCTCGGTTTCGGATCGCTGGAAGATATTTTGCAACACGTAGACGACAAATTCCATCGTCGTGAAGTCGTCGTTGTGCAGCAGCACCTGGTAGAGAGGCGGCTTCTTCAGCCGCGTCTCGCTCTCGGTCGCAACCGCATCGTCCGTGTCTGAATCGAATCTTGACATAGCCGCCGTTTCACGCGCGCGGCCGTCTACCGAGGCCGCGCATTGACAGGATACCAACATCACACGCCGGACGGTAGGCGCGAGAAAAAGGTAAGCCCGCGCAAACGCCGGGGCGTCGTGCGGGCTTACCTTTTTCTCGCGGTGAACGAAACTATCGGGTGATTTAATAGTGAGTGAATTACTCGCTATGCTGGACGGGGTTGATGCCTTTGCTGTTCTGACTCGCGGCGCGTTCACTATGTTGGACAGGGTTGATGCCCTTGCTCGGCGTGGACAGAAGGACAATTGACAGCGCGACCAATGTAATGATTGTAGACATGAGTTTTCCTTTCAAACTGGGGACGTGAGGCTAATGAAACATCAGCGCGGGGGAAGATATAGAGAAAGGCGGCGAGTGTCAATAGCTATCCGGTTGTGTATCCCGTTAGAACCTTATCAATCCGGCGATGAGTTAGCGACGAACCCTGCTTTCCTTACCTACGGTTGTTTCCGCGTTGCCCTTCGAGCGCGTCGAGGATCAGGCGCGTGAGACGGCGCACGTTTTTCGTCTCGGCGGGCGGCGCGTAATCACCGCGCACATGTAATTCCAAACCCGGCTCGATCTCCACGCGCGCCCAGGTGGCCTGACCGGCCGGCGCGGATTGTTTCGCGGGCGATAAATTCGGGGCGGGTCGCGTCGTGTCGGCTACGAGTCCGGCCGGGTTTTGGCTGCGGGCGGAAGAGGCGGAAGGCGAGGTTGATCTGGTCAATAACTTTTCGAGATAACTGTGGGCTTCGTTCCTTGCCCCTGCGCTCGTATCGAGTCCGAGCAGGCGTTCCAATTCCCTCTCGGTTCGGCCGTCAACCAACTCTTTGATCTTGCGTATCGGTAAATGCTCGGATTGAAGTTTCTTGACGACGAGGAGTTGGAGCAGGTGCAGGTAGCCGAAGACGGAGGCCGTGCCCTGTTTTTCCGCCGCGGGCGAGATCAGACCTTCCGCGAGATAATAACGGAGCGTGCGCTCGTCGGGCATGAGGCTGACTGTGCCGCGATCCTGTGTCGTGCCGATCTGCGCCAGAATCCCGGCCGCCTGCTTCGCCAGTTCGACAACGCCGATATATTTTCGGCTGCGTATCTTTTCCAGTTGTCCGCTCATGTTCGGAAACAATAAGCCAACCGGCAATGATTATCAACAGCGAGCACTGTCGGTAGTCGTCTGTGAAATTCGGCGGGGCGACTCACCTCCCGCTGGTTTATGATGGGCACGCTTTTCCTCGACAGGTTAGTTTTTCAGAGGAACGACTTTGAGCGGACGCGGCAAATATATACGCGCGTCGGAGGTGGCCGAGTATGTCTACTGCGCGCGGGCGTGGCGTCTGCGCGTAGAGGGGCACGAACCGGCCTCCGGCCACGGGCGACGCGCGGCGGGCGAGACGTGGCATCTGGCGCACGGCCGCGAGGTCGTGCGGGCGCAGAGGATGCTGCGGCTGGCAAAGTTCGCCTCCCTCGCCGCGCTCCTCGTCGGCCTCTTACTGTTAGTGTTGAGATGGCGATAAATTTTCTGTCTCTGGCTTTCATCCTGCTGCTGCTCACGGCTGCCGTGGCATGGTTGGCGGCACGTCGCGGCGCGCGACGTGCGGATTTGCCGGAGGGTCAGATTATCTACAGCGACACGGGCGCGCCCGTCGGCGGTATCGCGCCCGTGACTTTGAACGAGCGCGGGGAACGACAGGAGAAGCCGCTGCTTTCGCACCGGCACGGACTCGTCGGGCGGCCGGATTATCTGGTGCGGACGGACGAGGGCATCTTGCCGGTCGAAGCGAAGTCGGCGGCTTGTCCGGCGAACGGCGTGCCTTACGAGTCGCACGTAATGCAACTCGCCTGCTATTGCCTGCTGGTGGAAGAGGCGACGGGCGCGCGCGTGCCGTTCGGCGTGATTCGCTACCGCGACCGGCAGTTGCGCGTGGATTACACGGACGAGTTGCGGGGCGAGTTGCTCGCACTAGTGGCGGAGATGCGCGAAGCGCGCAAGGCTCCCGACGTGCATCGCAGCCACGACCAGACGGCGCGCTGCGCCGCGTGCGGCTACCTCGGAATCTGCGACGAGTCGCTGGCGGATTGAACGGCGTCGCGGTTATTTGTCCGGGTTGTCTATATCGGCCGGTCGTCTAATCTGCCAGAGCCGCATCGAGCAGGTCGTGGCGAGTGATGATGCCGGAAATACGGCCGTACTCTTCGACCAGGATCGCCGGACTCTTCTGCAAGTGGCGCGACACCTGGCCCGCGCTCTCGTCAACATCCACGATGGGGAAACTCGCTCCCATCACTTCGCTCACCGGCGCATTCATCAACTCGCGGTTGCCCAGGACTTTCGCCAGCATCCGGTTCTCCCTGAGCGACCCGACGGACTTCCCTTCCTCGATGACGGGCACGCAGGAGATGCCGAGTTCGTCCATCCTCGCCAGAACGTCCGAGACGCGTTCCGTGGGCGCGACCGAGACGAGAGACTTCGGCGATTGCAGCCCCTTCGTCCCGCTGATGAGTCCGGCCGTGATCTTCTGCGGCTCGATCAGTCGCTTCTCTTTCATCCACTCGTCCGAGTGGTGCTTGGTCAGGTAGTGCTCGCCCGTGTCGCAGACGATGAAGACGACGACGCCCGACTCGTCCAAACCCCGCGCGACTTTGAGCGCGGCGGCGAAATTCGTGCCCGTCGAGCCGCCGCAGAAGATTCCTTCCACCCGCCCGAGTTGGCGCGATAGCTCAAACGACTCCCGATCCGTGACGTTGATGATCTCGTCCACGTATTTGAGGTGGACGTTTTCGGGAATGATCTCCTGCCCGATGCCTTCGACCAGATACGGCGTCGCCTGAATCAGTTGCCCCGTCTCCTTGAAAGTCTTGAAGACCGAGCCGTAAGGATCTGCGCCGATGATCTTGATGTCCGCGCTTTTTTCCTTGAGGAAACGCCCCGTGCCCGAGATCGAGCCGCCCGTGCCGAGGCCGCAGACGAAGTGTGTGATCTTGCCTTCGGTCTGTCGCCAAATCTCCGGCCCGGTCGTGCGGTAGTGGGCTTCGGGGTTCGCGGGGTGCGCGTACTGGTTCGGATAGAAAGAGTTGGGCGTCTCGCCCGCGATGCGTTGGGCGGTCACAACATAGTGATCGGGCGTGCCCGGCTTGGCCGACGAGGGCACTACAACAACGTCCGCGCCAAGCGCCTTCAGATAGCGCACCTTCTCGACCGAAGCCTTGTCCGTCATCACGAACGTGCAGCGATAACCTTTGACCGCCGCCGCGAGCGCAAGGCCGATCCCCGTGTTGCCCGAAGTGGCCTCGACAATCGTGCCGCCCGGTTTGAGTTTTCCTTCGCGTTCCGCCGCCTCGATCATCGAGATGCCGATGCGGTCTTTGACGGAAAAGCCGGGATTCAAATTCTCCATCTTGGCGAGCACCGTCGCCTTGATGCCCTGCGTCAGGCGGTTGAGCCGGACGAGCGGCGTGTTGCCGATAAGGCCGAGTATGTTTTCGTGGAATTCCATAAACTCTCTTTTGCTGCCGGGTTGAAACTGTCCGTCTATCCGGGTCGGGAGATATATTTAACTCAACTATAAAAACTTTTCTCGCACGCTTTGTCAAAGTTGGCGCGCAGCCCACACGCCGAGAGGGTTTGTTGCATCCCGGGATTAGTTTTGTTTCATCCGTGAAATATTGTTGCACTCGCGCCCGAAACGTGTTACAGTGCCGGCGTTTTCGAGCTAAACGCTCCAGTGCTGCTTGAAGTTTTTCGATGGGCACTCCCGAGCGCGTCGCAAAAGTTTTGGCGGGCGAACACGCAGAACCGTCACCGAAAAAATGAAACACCGAAGGAGCAAGTGATGAGCAACACAAGGAAACCGAGAGTTAATCCGCTGAGTCGGCGTCCGCGCCAGCAGCGTCTGGTGATGGCGGTGCGCGGCGGGGCGGGCGTGGGCAAGAGCCATTTCGTGCGCAGCATGGCCGAGGCGGGTTTGGGTCGCCTCTGCATTTTCGACGTGGAGCGCAAATCGCGCCTCCTCAAAGGCAACGGCACGATCTTCGACGGCCTTGAAATCGAACACCCCGACGAACTGCCGGAGTTCATCGACTGGGCGCTCTCCGGCGAAGGGCAGGAGCAGAACTACGGCTGCTTCGCGCTCGATTCGTGGGCTTCTTATTTCAGCGCGAAGCACAGCGAGATGGTGGCGGCGGTGCGCGAACGCACGAATGATCCGCTGGCGCAGCCCTCGGCCGAAGAACTCGCCGCCGACCAGATGATCTTGCAGGGCGTCCTGCGCCGCCTGTGCATCGAGAGCGGCAAGTCGGTGGTGATCGTGGATCAGATTCCGGCGAAGGGTAAAGAGGCGAAAGAGGACAACGAGATCGGGCGCGTGTTGCCGATGACGGCGAGCGGCTTGGAATATTTCGTGGACATCATGGTCGAGGTGTCGCTGCAAGAGCGCGACGGCGAGGTGGTGCGCGTCTTTCAGATCGTCAAGTCGAACAGTCCCGCCTTCGAGGTCGGGTTCGAGTTGACGGGCGCAGTCACCTTCTCGGATTTCATCAACCACATGAAGCGCGAGACTGGCGACGAATTGCCGATGGAATCGCCGCGCGCCGCAAGCGTGCCGGAGACGCTCGAAGAGAAGCCTTCGCCGCTCTCGCTCGTGCCGCAGGCGTTGACGATTCAGGAGTTGATCGCGAAGGCCGAGGGTCACGGCTTTAAAGTCGCCGACATCGTGACGGGCGCGAAGCTCTACCACAACCAGACCAACATCTACCGTCTTACGCCTGAACAGATCGCAGACCTCGACCGCCGCATCAGTGCGCGTATAGAGAAGACCAACGCCGCACGCGACGACAAAGCGGGCGCGCCGAAACAGCAGCAACAGGGCGCGGCCGGCAATGAAACGAACGCCCGC
>DATCWB010000126.1:0-2802 GCA_036566625.1 Pyrinomonadaceae bacterium | reverse complement strand
CTGGGTGTGGATCGAAGACGGGCGTTTGATCTTCAAGGCCGACATCTTTTCCGACGCGCCGCGTGTGATTTATCTGGAAGGCGTGTACGTGAATTCCGTCGAGCGCGGGAAGGGCTACGGGCTGCGTTGCCTATCGCAGTTGAGCCGCGAGTTATTGTTGGGAGCGAAGTCGCTCTGTTTGCTCGTCAACGAACGGAACGAGCGGGCGCAGGCTTTCTATCAACGCGCCGGTTATAAACTGCACAGCCACTACGACACGATCTATCTGCCGCCCCGGACGTGAAGCACACCTCTCCCATCACCCTCCCGCACCGGAACTTGCAATTTGTGATTTAGTAACGCAGCAACTATATTTAACCCCAACCAAACGGCCGGCATCCCTGACAGGGCTGTTATCGCCCACGCGCCGACGCGAGAGGTGCGATGCCGGTCGCCCCGATGATTTGCCTGCGCATATCGTTTCGAGACGCGTGTATTCCTGTCGGAGGCCGCCGGAGAATGAGCAAGGAGACCCGAGGGGAGGAGTCCGGCATCGCCGGTTTGGGCGATGTGCGCGCCCGCGCGCAGGCCGCGCGCCAATCGCTCGAACGCGAACTGGAAGAGGTGCGCCTGCTGCTCGATCAGGGTCTCACTTCCGAGGTCTTGAAGCGGACGGCCGCGCTCATGCGCGCCTCGCGGCAGGATGCATCGCTCCTGGCGCGCGCGCGATGTTTGCTTTCGGCGGCTCTGGAGATGCAGGGGCGTTACCGCGAATCGCTCGAAGCCGTGCAGATGTACGAGCAGCCCGAAGAGCGCGCCAAGTGCGACCCGGTCTCTTCGATTTATCTCGGCGTCCAACTCGGCCTCGCCTACAATTACACGGGCGATCACCCGAAGGCCATCGCACTGCTCAATGCGGCGTTGCGTGAAGCGAACGAGCATGGCGGCGGCGCGCAGGTCGGCTCGGTCTATGTCGCGCTCGCGCGCGTCTATCGCAGTATCAACGAATACACCATCGCCCACGATCACGCGCAGAAGGCGCTCGAACACTTTCGCGGCACGGGCGACTGGCGCGGGCTGGCCGAAGCCTACTTCGCCATCGCGCTCGCCGAACTTTTTGAAGGCAACTACGAGCCCGCCCTCAACAATCTGGAGCACTCTTTAAAACTCGTCGGCGACCATCCCGCGCCTTACCTGCTCGGCAAAATCTACACGAACATGGCCGGCGTCTGCTGGTTTCTCAAGCGACCGCACGACGGCATCAAATATTTAGAGACGGCGATCAGCTACTACGAGCGCACCGAGCACAAGGCCAACGCCGCCGACGGCTACAACAATCTCGGTATCCATCTCATCCTCGTCGGCGAGTGGGCGCGCGCGCAGGAAGCCCTCGAACGCGCCCTCGATCTCGCCTCCGAGACGGACAAGCGCGGCGAGCAGACGATGATCCTCGACTCGCTCGGCGAGTTGTTGATGCTGCGCGGCGAACTGGAAGAGGCCGAAAAGTATCTCGCACGCGCCGTCGAACTGTCGCAGGAACACGGCAACAAGTGGTACGTCGGGCAAGCCCTGCGCACGCTCGGCCGCTGCCATCTCGCGATGAACGAGTTGGAGCGCGCGCTCGCCGACGGGTCGCGCGCTCTCGAATACGCCGAGCGCATCGGTGATCGGCAGGCCGTCTGCGATTCGCGCCTGTTGCTCGGCGAGACGCACCTGCGGCGCGGCGACCTCGCACGCTGCGAGGAGCAACTGAATCCGGTGCTCGGCGAAACGGCCGACACGTCGGCAGACCTCGCCGTCTCGGGCGAGGCGCAACGTCTCCACGGCCTGCTCTCGCTCGCGCAGGGGGATGCCATGCTCGCCGCCCAGCACTTCGGGCGCAGCGTCTCCATCTATGAAATGCTCGGCGACCGCTATCGCAGTGCACGCTCGCGCTACGACCTCGGACGCGCCTACGCCGCCGTGCAGCCGGAACGCGCGCACGAATCTCTCACGCGCGCCGCAGAGACTTTCCGCCAGCTCGGCGCACGCCTCGACATCACGCGCGCCGAAGAATCGCTGCGCGCGCTCGACCGGGGTGAAGGCGGCGACGAGACCCCCGCCGCGCAACAACCGCGCTTCGACAACCTCACACATTTAATTTTGCTGCGACTGACGGGCGCGGTCGCTTCGCGTGAATTGCTCCTGCGCGAACTCGCCGCCGTCATCTATCAGGAGACGGGCGCGCGCCGGATTTTGATCGCCGAGACGGGCGAAGAGGCGCGCGATCAGATCGTCGTGGCTCACGGCTGGACGGAGGGCGAGGGCGGGGAATTATTGGAGAAGTTGTGTCGCGCGGAAGGCGCGGAAGAGGCCAAGCGCGTGGCAGGCGAACATCAGGCCGAGATCATCGAACTGCGCGCGACGAACGCACCGCCCGCCACCCTGCTCGTGTCGCCGCCGGGAGCGGCCACGCTGCCGGGCGGCGTCCTGCTCGACCCGCTGCTGCGAATGGTCGAACTGGGTCTGGACGTTTGCTCGTTTCGGGAGAAGGCGCGCGAAGGTCTCGACGGCGCGGAGCAATCGACTCTCGCCAGCCAGAGTTTCATGCCGGGCTTCATCCACTCGTCGCCCGCCATGACGCGGCTCGTCGAAGAAGTCCACAAAATCCGCTCCTCCGACGTGACCGTCCTGGTCACGGGCGAGTCGGGCACGGGCAAGGAACTGGTCGCCCGCGCCATCCACGCTCTCTCCTCGCGGCGCGCGAAAGTCTTCGTCCCCTTCAACTGCACGGCCGTCCCCAAAGAGTTGTCGGACGCTTATTTGTTCGGCTACCGGAGGGGA
>DATCWB010000125.1:0-9133 GCA_036566625.1 Pyrinomonadaceae bacterium | reverse complement strand
GGCAGACCGTGCGCGACCGGCGCGGCCATCGGGGCGTGGCGGGCAGCGCGCTCTGCTGGTGGAGGGCGCGGTGGTCGCAGCGTTGCGGCAGTTGGGGCAGTCGGAAGGGGCGACGCCGTTCATGACTTTGCTGGCGGCCTTCCAGGCGTTGTTGTACCGGTACACGGGGCAGCGGGATATATCGGTGGGGACGCCGATAGCGAATCGAGCGCAGGCGGAGGTGCAGGAGTTAATAGGGTTCTTCGTCAACACGCTGGTGCTGCGCGAGGAGGTGCGAGGGGAAGAAGGGTTCAGGAGCTTGTTGCGCAGGGTACGCGAGGGGTGCGTAGAAGCGTACGCGCATCAGGACGTGCCGTTCGAGCGGCTGGTGGAAGAGGTGCAGCCGGAGCGGGATCAGAGTCGCTCCCCGCTCTTCCAGATAATGTTTGACCTCGACACAAGCTCGTCCAAGCCCATCGAGTTGCCGGGTGTGACCCTGACGCAGCGTTGGGGGAACAGCAAAACGTCGAAGGTTGACCTTCTGCTGACCACCAAGGTGTTAGAGGGGAATTTACTTCTCCATTGTGAATACAGCTCCGACTTGTTCGAGCCGGAGACGGTTGAGCGCATGCTCCGGCACTTTGAAATATTCTTGAGGGGGATCATCGCGCGCCCCGACCGTCCGATAGACGAATTGCCGCTGCTGACGGAAGAGGAGCGCAGGCAGTTGGTTGACGAAAGAGGTGAGGTCGAACGTCATCTCATCGAACACCCGGCAGTCTATGATGCCGTTCTGCTCAGGCGCGACGCGGCGGCCGGAGGCGACACGGCCTTCGTCGTCCTCAACTCCGGGTTCAGGCTCGCACCCGAAAAATTACAAGACTACCTGTTGAAGCGTCTGCCCGGAGCGTCCAGCCAGCCGGCCATTGTGCTGACGAAGATGATCCCGGCATCCCCTGTGGAGAAGATCAACTTCCGCGCTCTTCGCAGGCTCGTCGAACCCGAAGTTGAAGCAGTTCCGGCGAGCTCCGATTCGGCGGAGACGCACGAAGAAAGATTGGTCGAATTGTCGGCGCGGCGCGCGAAGCTTTCGGCGGGCAAGCTCGGGCTTCTGGAAAAGCGTCTGCAACTCTTGCAACAGCAACGTAACTACGAAAGAGTTTGATTCCACCATGCGACAAGAACAAATTTCGACGCGACGCACACAGCTCTCGGCTACGAAACTCTCACTGCTCGCAAAGCGGCTGCAAGGGAAGCCCTCGACCGGCGCGCACCCCGACCAATCGCAAATCAGGCGCGCACCGCACGACAGCAAACTGCCGCTCACACAGATTCAGGAAGACAGGCTTCTCTACGAGCAGCGTGTGCGGGAAACCACCGGGCGCGACGTGTCCAACCACCTGAGCAAGTGCTTCTGGCTCAGGGGTCGTTTCGATGAACACGCGCTCGCACAGAGCCTTGAGTCGCTGTCGCAGCGTCACGATATTTTGAGGACGAGGTTCCTGTCCATCAACGGTCGCCTGACGCAGGTCATCACCGACTCGCCCGTCATCCCGCTGTCGGTCGTTGACCTGCGGCATATATCGGGGGCTGAGCGTGAGCAGGCGGTTATGGAACGCGTGGGACGCCGGGAGCACGAGCCGTTCGACACCAAGCGCGAGGTGCTCTGGAGGGTCGTGCTGTTTCGGCTCGGCGAGGAAGAATATCTCCTGCTCCTGACCATGCATCATGTCATCTCCGACATCTGGTCTATGGAGTTCATGGTGAGAGACCTGCTGGTGTTTTACCGGGCTTGCTCGACGGGCACGGCGGCGTTACTGCCCGCCCTCCCTATTCAGTTCGCCGACTTCGCACACTGGCAGAGGAGTTTGCAGGAGGGGGCGACCGCAACGAGGCAACTGTCGTACTGGTTGGAACAGCTCAAGGGCATGGGGCCGCTGCCCGACGTGCATTTTCGGAACATGCGCCCCGTCTCCGGCACAATGAGCGACAAGGGCACTGCACGGGGAATCGTGCTGTCTTCCGAATTGGTCGAGCCGCTCAGAGAACTGGGACGCCGCGAAGGCTGCACGCTCTACATGGTTATCCTCGCGGCAGTGAAAATACTTTTGCACCATTGCTCAGGCCAGGAGGACATAGGCGTGCGCTCGCCCGTCTCGGGACGTTCGCGCCCGGAGACCGAAGGGATGATCGGGTGGCTGGCGAACCTGCTGGTTTTGCGCACGGACTTCCAGGGTGTGGCCGACTTCGCCGACGCGCTCCGGCGCGTCCGCAAAGTGGTGCTGGAGGCATACGAGCATCAGGATATACCCTTTGTAATGCTCGTGGAGGTTTTCAACCACAGCAGCAAGTGGAACGACGACACCCCGCGTGTCGTCTTTAACATGACGCAGAAGCGCGACGACCAGAAACAGACTCCGCAGGTTGAGGGACTGAAAATTTTGTCTCTGGCCGTGCCCCGCCCCGAGGCGGCCGCAAACAATGGTCTTGCCATACAGGTCGTGGAAACCGAGCGGGAATTGGACATCTCGATCACTTATCGCGCCGAGGCGTTTGAGGCGGCGACCGTCACCGCCATGCTGTCGGGGCTGCGCGCCATCCTTGAGAGCGCCGTTGCCGACCCGCACCTGAAGTTCCCGGAACTGCTGTCGGCGCTGCCGACCTGACGCGCGCCTTTCGCTCAGTAGCGCACGCGGCGCAGAAAATTTTCGCGCCCTCTCCTGAAGGCTTCAACCGCCATGTCGGCGGGGTTCCGTCTACGCGCGAGCCGCTCGCGCAGGACATCCAGGTGCGCCCCCTCGCCGTAAGGTCTGGTCGAGAGACCTTCCGCCGCAGTCTCGATGAGCGCTTCGAGCAGCGGTACAACGCTCTGCCCGTCAATCCGAGCCTCCAGCCCGCGTGCTGCCGCCTTGTAGATCAACTCGCCCCACTGCTCCCAGGCGTGGCGGTATCCGATCTCTTTGAGGGCAGCGAGATTGTTGACCAGCCCGAGGATCAAAGATGGCAGCGCCAATTCCTCCCCGCAGGGCGAGGCCGCGCCGCCGCGATACTCGACGTAACAGTTCGACAACCTGCCCTCCAGGTAGTCTTCCAGTGTGTCATCGCGCAGGCTATCGAAGAACTCCCGCACGTTCACACTGCCCGGCTCGACGATCAGGTGAGGCTTGACGAGAGGCCACATCGCCCGCAGGGCGACATCGAAGTCGTGCGGCTCGGGTGTAAGCTCGCGCGCCTCGCCGCTCAGGTCACGCGCCGAAACCCGCGACTTCGAGAAATACTCTCCGTAAGTCAATTCCTCGTCAGGGAGAATCCAGCGACCCTCCCGCAGAGGAACCAGGATCATGGAAGGCGTGTCCCAATAGTAAGAATAATAATCGCCGAGCGTTCGGAACGGTCTGCTCGGAAACTGCGTCAGCTTCTCGTAGCCGGGAGTGTCGACGATGAACCTGAAGTCCCAGCCGAGAACTCTCCACTCCTTCCAGGGGAGTACCCGCCAGCCGTGGATCGGCGAGTTGCCGCAGAGCGCGACCACCAGCCCCGTGATCTTCAGAAGCTCGTTAGTAACCTCGACGGCCTCGCACACCCTGATGCCGACGCCGACCTGATGCGCGCTGTTTGCCAACATGATCGCGTTGGTGAAGCGATTGCCGGAACCGGCGCGCTCAAGCGCCTGATAATGTGTGCTGGGGATGCGCGCCTCGTCCACGTCGGCGAAAGCGCCCGGCTGGATGCCGTAGGCGAGCAGCGAGAGTCCTCGCGCCGCGAGCGCCGGCAGCACCTCTGCACTGACCCTCGCGTAGAGCGCGCCCGCCTCCGAAATCGTCTGGCAGGGCGGCAAAGCCATTTCGAGGTTGCAGGCGGCGCAGTCGGAGGTGAGCACGACTGTGCCGTGACCGAAATCCTTCCCGGCGCTGATGATCTCTTGTGAATCGGAATCGCGGCCGACCTGCCAACCGCTCGACGCTAAATCACCCCATACCTCCTGCATCGAAGCGGAGGAGGCGGGATTGCCCGTGGCATCAATCACCGGGTTCTCGAATTCCAGCCCCACCCTGCGCTCTTCAAACTCTGCCAGGCTGCGCATCAACATCGCCCTCACTTTTCAGGACCGTCTCCAGATACAGGATGCGCTCGCACATGCTGTCGAGCCAGTGCTGCGAGTAATCGCCCTCTTCGATTCTTTGCAGGATGAGTCTTGCGAAGTAGTCGGGCAAGGCCGCGTCTTCGACGAGGCGGCGAAGTTTCTCGGGGTCGGGGCGGGTCATGGAAATAGGGGCTGTTATGAGGCGGGGCGCGAGGGCTGCTGTCGCCGCGAGCGCATCAGGACTTCCAGAGCAGGGTTCGTATGTCGCCCGGCTTGTCCGTCTCGTCGGGAAAGTCCGGGTAGACGACCTGCTGCCCGTCGCGGCTGAACGTGACGAGGCCGCGCTCTTTGTCCCAGTGTGTGATGTCCTCGCGCCGCACTTTTCCGATGGGCGTGTCGAGCACCAGACGCACGGCGTTGATCCAGGCGGAAGTGTGCCAGTTCAATTCGTCCATGATGGAGAAGAGTCGCGTCAGGGGAATACGAAAACAGGCGGAGTAGTTGATCGGGTCGGCGACGAAGAGGCTGAGGGGTCTGACGCCCAGTTCGTCCAGGCCGCGCAGTAGCTGTCCGAGCACGCGCGCGTGGTCGTTGATGCCGCGCAAGATAGGAAACTGGCTGTAGCAGCGCACCCCGCAGGCGTTCAATTCCCGGATGGCGCTCACCGCCTCGGCGCTTAGCTCGTAAGGGTGTACGAGGTGCAGCACCATGCGCGCGTTGTAGTCGCCGAAGAGGCGGCAGAGCCGTTGATTAAAGACCTGCGGCGCGAAGGCGATGTTCCGCGTGTGGAAGCGGAAGTTGCTGACCTGAGTCTCGCTGCTGATGCGCTGGAGGCAGTTCTGGAGAGTTTTGAAGGGAATGAGCAGCGGGTCGCCGCCTGAGAAGATGACCTCTTCGACCCCGGGGTTCGCACGCAGGTACGCGACGAGGGCGTCGAGCTTGCCGCCCAGCCCCGGCAGGTCGCGCTCGTGCTGTTCGGTCAGCACGTCCTGACGGAAGCAGTACATGCAGTGTGCCGCACACTTGTCGGTGATGAGGAAGAGCAGCCGGTTGTCATACTTGCGTATGACCGTGTCCTGTAGGCCGGCGGGCATGTTGTCGCGGTCTTTGACGAACTCCTTCATCTCCCCCGGCGCACGTTCCGAGATGCGCTCCTCTGTCGGGTAGACGACTCTGTAGAGCGGGCCGTGCGTCCCGCCGAGGGTATTGACCTCCTCCTCGACGAGCCGGCGGTAATAAGGAGTTACGCGGACGGGGAGCAGGTTGTCCCTTTTCGCCACCTCGGCGTAACGCATGAGAATTTCTGCTGTTCCCATCGGCAACTGCTCCGTGTTTAATGATAAAGCTTGAGTGTCGGCGGGTGCGCAGATGCACGCGAGTACACTGCGCCGTCATTGTCATGCCGGGACGAGGCCGGGACGTAAAGGTCGGAACGCATCCGGCGACCGCAGCCGCGTCGAAGCGAAGTTGGTCGTTACCGTCCCTCGCCTCTGAGAAACGCCTCACCCGCCGAGCGGGTCAAACATCTCACCTCGACTCTCCTGAGACCAAAATATCGTGGCTGCGAAAATGCCCGGTAATCTTAAGCGGATTCGCTCTCAATGTAAATAAGACCGTCCTGAATGACGGGAGAAAAAACCGCGAGCGGCTGGCCGCACGGGCCGCTGATGGGCGCGCCCGTTTCAAGCTCGAAGATCGACCGATGCCACGGGCAGACGATCATCCCTTCAACAACGAAACCTTCGACGAGAGGCGCGCCCCTGTGCGGGCAGACCGCCGAGACGACGTGCGTGCCCGTCTCGGTTTGCAGGACGAGAAGTTGTTTACCGCCGACTTCGACGAGCCTGGGCGTATGAGGCGTCAGTTCAGCCATCGGAAGAAGCCTGGTTAGCATATGATTTCTCGCCCTTTCGCATTGAAGGCGGCCGGGGAATGCCCGCCTCGTGCTCCCACCCGTGTGCCGCGCGCCATTGGAGAGAGGGCGCGCTCGCGCCCTCCGCGATGTAAAGACTGAGCGTGTCCAGAAACTGTTCGAGCGTGATCGAACTGACGCTCGGCGCGCCGGCGCGGCTGTAGAGTTGTAAACGCGGGTGCGCCGTCACGACGCTTTCGCTCACCCAGCGGCCGGGGCGTTGCTCCCTGCTGTTCAACTCTTCGACGAGCGCGTCGAGCCTGATGCGCGGTGATGCCGGGCGCGTGATCAGTTCCACGAACGACTCGTAACGGTACTTAAAGCAGAAGGTCGAGCCGCCCACCACTGTCAGGACGCGCAAACATGATGTCGCGGCGTTGACGGCGTAGTCGTGAAGGGGGTCGTCCGATTCGATGATCGCCAGATCGAGTTCCGTGTTTTCGGTCACGCGCGCGCGGCCTGTCCGGATCGCTTCCAGCGAGGCGCGCAGGCCGCGATGCTCCTCCGCCCACAGGTGGCGTAGACGCTCCGGGCGGTCGAGACATTCCGCCACCATGGCGAGCGCGCAGCGGTAGAGGTATCCGGTGATCTGCTCGCCCGTCCAGCCGGAGTTATAGATGAGCGGCTGTAAGGCGTGCTGCTCGAAAGCGTTCAACGCGAGACAGGGATAAATAGACTGCTCATCTATGTACGTGCCGAAGTCGGCGGCGTAGGCCGCGCGGACGAGCAGGTCGGCGCGCGCGAGCGCATCTTCGGGGTGCAACAAAGCCCACGTCGAGAGCAGCCCGTCTATGTCGAAATGATCGTTTGAAACAGCCGCCGCACGCCCCAGATAATAGTCGCGCTCGGGCGAACGTAGAAAGTTCAAGACGATTTCGGTGCTAGTGTCAGCCTTGTACGGGGCGGGCGTCCGGTTGCCGGGCCAGTGGCTCAATTCGAGCACGGTGTCCGGCGAGCGGAGGCTGTCAACCATGATGTTCGGCACGCCTTCGAGTTCCGCGCCGAAAGGGACATACTTCATCTGCTACCTCCCGTCTCGGACGGTGTCGAGTGACTTGAGCGAGCGACGGCCGGGCCACGGCCGGCGATCATTATACGCAGCCTCTTCATGCGGGAAAAATCTTTCCAGTACATCGCGCCCGCCCCATATCCTCTCACCGCCATGCAGGTCGAAGGTCTGCCTGATTATCTCTGTGGCCTCTTCGTCAACCTGCGAGGAGTAGGCGCAGACGAGCGCGAGCTTGTCCCGCAGATCGACGTGTTTCAGCACCCTGCTTTCAAGCCCGCCTGCGAGCGCACGTACGTGCGCCGCAACCGCTCCGGGTCGCCGCGCGGCATCGTAGGGCAAGTCCTCGTAAAAAATTACGGCCTCCCCGCGAGATGAGAGTTCGAGGCCGCACCGCGCGGCGATGCGATGATCAATGTGACAACCCAGCCCGAGCGGGAAACAGAGCAGGTCGTGGTCGTGGCGCGCGATGAAGTCGAGCAACGCCGCCGAGGCCAGCGGCCACACAGGGTCCAGCAGCGGGTCAAGCGCGGGCGAGAGGTACGACTCGGGTTCCGCGTAGGGGGGACGCAGGCAGGCATCGGGCAGTCCGAGGTAAACCGGGCGTGCGCCGACCTTCGCGAGCGCCGCCTGATCCTCAAGCTGCCTGCGGGCGGTCGTCTCCGCCGCGTCGCCTGCCCCGGCGATGCTGAAGTTTGTTTCCGTGAAGACGTTGCACACGTCGGCCGTGCCCAGCCGACCGCGGGCGAGCGCGCCGCCCAGGGAGAAGATGGCGTCGTCACAGTGGGGTGAGATGATAAGCGTCTTCATGCAATAAGGCCGCAGGCGCGGGGCGCGTGCGCCGATGGCTCATCCGGCCAGCAGGGCGATGACCTCCGTCCACAGTTGATTCCTGCGTGTGAAGTTTGCGATCTGCGAGACATAGGCCGCGCCCGACTCGGCCTTGAGGAACTCGATCAGTTGTAAGAGCCGCTCGCGCGCGGCCTGCACCTGTTTGCGCTCGACGCTCTCCATCTCCACGCTCGCAATCTGCTCGACGAAATCCAATTCGTCTGCGATGTAGGCCGCGCGCCGCCGCAGGGCTTCCTCGACCTGCTCGCCCGACACCGCCTGCCCGCCCGCATCACGCACTACGGCCGTCAGAATCCTGCCTCGCTCCTCAAACTCCATAAACTTCCGCAGCAGCACCTTCTTATGGCGCGGTTCGTGGGTTATCTCCACGTCGAGGAAATCCGCCGGTGCGGTCATCTGCCTTTGGACGGCGTCGAACCAGAACCAGTCCTCGTCGTACCAGCCGGGGAACATCGAGACGGCCGCATTGCCGACGGCCGAGAGATACGCGCCGCCGCTGATGAACTCACTCCGCTGCGGGAATCTATGGAGGCCGTTGGAACCGTCGGGCGCGTCGGCGCATACGAAGTCGGAATATTTGATCAGCAGGCCGGCAATCTGCCGGTAGTCCATACAGCCCATGACCGCCTGGACGTAGAGGGAAGGGCGCGCCGGAATCGGTCGCCCGTAGCGCATGGCAATGCAGCGCACGTAATGTTGAACCCATTCGAAGCGCGAATAGTCCGGGCTGCCGTTGATCTTAATTCCGTGTAAAGACCTTTGCTGCGCGAGCCGTAGGGGGAAAAGCCCGCCGGGGGGGATCATGTCATCGTCCAGATTCAGAGCGAGGGGATATTCCTTGAGGAAGATGACGGATATGAGTTGCCCGACGTTGCGCGTGCTCTCGGTGTTCCACTCGGGCACGCCGAGGCGTATTGCCCTGACGAGATCGATCTGCTCTGGGCGCTTGAGTTGCGGCAGCACGTAGGCGTCGGCAATCTCCGGCCAGTTTGTCGCGTCCACGTAGAGCGTGCGCGCGCCGAACAGCGATTCGGCCGTCTGTTTGTTGAAGGCTCGCGTGTCGGTCGAACTGCTATCGTCGATAATGACCAGCGCCGGGCAGCCGCCTTCCCCTATGTGCCGGGCTGAGGCGATGAGCCGCCGGAATTGGGCGGGCGCATCCTTCGTGCAGATGATCAACGGACATGATTCGATGAGCGTCATCGCCTTATCACACTGCCGGGTCGGGATACGAGAGCTTGAATCGGACGGGACGGGCGGGCGCGAGTTTAACCCCGTCCGCGTAAGAGCAAAACATAGA
>DATCWB010000124.1:0-15540 GCA_036566625.1 Pyrinomonadaceae bacterium | reverse complement strand
GAACGTGGTGATCCCGCAGCTCATCCGCGGTCTGGCGAAGGAGGAGGCGCGGGACCGGGCGACCCAGCTCCTCAGTTTTCTGGGCCTCGGCAAGCGCCTCGATCATTATCCGTCGCAGCTTTCGGGCGGCGAGCAGCAGCGCGTCGCCATCGCCCGCGCGCTCGCCAACCGGCCGCGCGTGCTGCTCGCCGACGAGCCGACCGGCAACCTCGACTCAACCCGCGCGCGCGAACTCCTCTCGCTCCTCAGAGAGATGGTCGCAGGCGACCGGCTGACCGTCATCATGGTCACACACGACCGCGACCTCGCCGCCCAATTCGCCGACCGCACCATTCAGATGAGAGACGGGAAAGTGGAAACGATGAATAGGAATTGATTCATCGGTTCATTGATTCAATGAATAAATGGATTAATGAATCAATTCCTGTCGGAGGAAAGAATCATGGCCGTTGCTTCTCAAGTGATGACGATTGAATCGTTGCGCTCCGTGCCGCTGTTCGCGTCGCTGGACGACCGTGCGGCGCGGACGCTGCGCGATCTGATGTCCGTGCGCGAAGTGCCGGCGGGGACGTTGCTGTTCAAGATGGGAGACCCCGGCGACGCCATGTTCCTGATCGAAGCGGGGCGGGTGCGCATCTACATCCACGACGGCGAGGGCGAAAACCTGACGCTGGCCGAACTCGGCAACGGCGACTTCTTCGGCGAGATGGCGATCATCGACGGCAAGCCGCGTTCGGCCAACGCCGCGATCACCGAGCAGGCGTGCCTCGCCGTGCTGGCGCGCGCGGATTTCCTGCGCTTCGTGCGCGACAATCCGGACGTGGCGCTGGAGATGGTCAGCGCGATCTCGGAACGCTTGCGGCGCACGGACGAACTGCTGCGCCAGCGCGTCTCGCGCAACGTCAACGAGGAGGACGAGGCGCGCCTGACCTGGGCTGATCATGTCGCCGACTCGCTCGCCGCGTTCGGCGGCAGTTGGAGGTTCATCACCTACTCGACGATCTTTCTGGTCGGCTGGATTCTCCTGAACACGGTCATGAGCACGAGGCTCGATCCGTTTCCTTACGAGTTGCTCGGTCTCCTGCTCGGCGTCGTCGCGGGCGTGCAAGCGCCGATCATCATGATGTCGCAGAACCGGCAGGCCGAGAAGGAACGCCTGCGCGCAGACCTCGACTTTCAGATCAACTTGAAGAATGAGCTTGCCATCTCGGAAGTTCTCCGACGCCTCGACGTGCTCGAAAGCGAACGCCTGCCGCTGCTCTTCGCCGAGCAACAAACAATCATTAAGGGCTTGACGGCGCGAACGGCCGCGAACCAGGACGGGAAGTTTCCCGCCGCCTGAGCGGGACATGCGGCGCGTCGCTGCCTGCCGTGGGTCGGATTTTGGAGTTTGGCGCGAAGCGTCGTATCTTGGACGGGCGATAAACGTCTCTCAATTTTCAGTTATCGAATGTTTCAGTTTCGGCCGCGCGCGAAAGTTTGAGTACGCGCCGAGTTCACACACGCATGATCAAAGCAATTCTGTTCGACTTCAACGGCGTCGTGATTGACGACGAACCGCTGCAACTCAAGGCCGCGCAGGCCGCGCTGAAAGCCGAGGGCATCACGCTCACCGACGAGGATTATTACAACTCGCTCGGCATGGACGACGTGACGTTCTTCCGCGCCGCCTTTGCCCGCGCCGGGCGCGAACACACCGGGGAAGGCTTCGACCGCGTGCTCGCAGAATCGGCGCGACTGCACCGCGAGTTGATCGCAGAAGAGTTGCCCCTGTTCCCGGGCGTCGTGACGTTCGTCAAGTCGCTCGCGCGTCGTTACCCGCTGGCCGTCGTCAGCATGGCGCGGCGCGAGAGCATCGAATACGTCCTCGAACGCGCGGGGTTGGCGAAGGCTTTCGCGGTCGTCGTCAGCGCGGAAGACGTGACGGCGTGCAAGCCCGATCCGGCCTGCGTCAATCGCGCGCTCGAAAAATTGAACGAGGCACGGCGCGGCAGCGGCGACAACAGCGCCGGACAACTCGCGCCCGCCGAATGTCTCGTCATCGAAGACGCGCCGCCCGGCATCGAGGCCGCCCGCGCGGCCGGCATGCGCACGCTCGGCGTCACGAACACTGTGGGCGAGGCCGCCCTGCGCGCCGCCGGGGCGGATGTCGTCACACACAGCCTCGCCGATTGGACGGACGATGCCGTGAGACACGTTTTCGGGGAACGATGAATGATGAATGATGTAGAAGTCAGAACACAGAATACAGGAATCAGAATAAAACACGCTCCGGTCTTCATCCTGACTCCTGTGTTCTGTGTTCCAATTCATCCTTCCGCGTTCCTCCTTCATCCTTTCTCCTATGACTCCTGAAGGTAAATTGTTGATGGTGGATGCGCGGCGACGTTTCGCGCGGCTGGTGGCGCAGCCGGAGGCGTCCATCGAGTTGGCGCACGCGGCGTTGCTGCTGGCGGCGGAAGAGCGGCCGGGTCTGGATGTCGAACATTATCGCGCGCGGCTCTACCAGTTGGGGCTGGCGGCGCGCGCCGCGATAGCGCGGACGGGAGGCGCGAACCCGGTCGTCGCGCTCAATAAATTTCTCTTTGAAGAGTTGGGCTTCGCGGGGAATCAAAGCGACTACTACGACCCGCGTAACAGCCTGTTGTCCGACGTGCTGGATCGCCGCACGGGCATCCCGATCACGCTCTCGCTGGTCTATATGGAAGTCGGGCGGCGCGCGGGCGTTCGGGTCGAAGGCATCGGATTGCCCGGCCATTTCATCGTGCGCGCGGAAGGAGCGGAAGGCGAGCCGACCCTGGTTGATCCGTTCAACGGCCGTATTGTCGATGCGGACGATTGCCAGGAGCGGCTGGACACGATCTACGGCGGGCAAGCGCCGCTCACAGACCTGCACCTGCGACCCGTCTCGACGCGCGACATCCTCGCGCGCCTCCTGCGCAACCTGAAAGGCATCTACGCGCAGGCGGGACTCTATCGCCGTGCGCTCTCCGTCATCGAACGCATCCTGCTCGTCGCGCCCGGCGCTTTGGAGGAGCGACGCGACCGCGGCGCATTGCTCGCGCAACTCGGCCGTTATTCCGAAGCCATCGTCGATACGGAAGCCTATCTCAAAGGCGCGCGCAACCCGCCCGACGCCGAACGCGTCACAGAGCAGTTGAAGCAGATGCGTCTACAACTGGCACGACTCAATTAAGTCTCAAATCTCAGGTCTCAAGTCCCGGGTCAGTCAGACATTCAGACCCGGGACTTGAGACCTGAGATTTGAGACTTGAAACTTATTCCTTATGAAGTTTGCAGACATTCTCCGACTCGCATTGCGCAATCTGCGCGAGGCGCGCCTGCGCGCGGGATTGACGACGCTCGGCGTCGTCGTCGGCGTCTCGATGATCGTGACGATGATGTCGTTCGGGCTGGGGTTGCAGCGCAACGCCGTGCAGCGTTTCCGCGATCTCGACCTGTTCAACGAGATCACCGTCAGCGGTCGCAGCCTGATCGGTCTCGTGTCGTCGGCGATGGGCGACGGCGGCGGGCGCGAGGGGCGCGAGGGGCGTGGGCGGCGCGGTCAGGCAGACGCCACCGATCCGAGGGGCAAGACGCCGGAGCGCATGTTGACCGATGCCGCGCTCACAGAGATCGCCGCGCTGCCGGGCGTCGCATCGGTCGAGCCGAACATAGATTTGACGACTTACGTGCGCGCCAACAAACGCTCACTGCTCAGACAGGTGGGCGGCGCGCTCGTGCCGAACGGGGCGACGCGATTCAAGACTTATCTCGCGGGAGGGATGATCAGTTCGCCGCAGGCCGACGAGGCGGTGGTTGACGAGTCGTTTCTGCGCAGCTTCGGCTTCGAGAATGCGCAAGACGCCGTGGGGCAGTCGTTGGAACTGCTCGCGCCCGGCGGCGACGACGGCGCGGAGAAAGCAGGAGACGGGGAAGAGGCGGGTGGTAGAAAGGGTGCGGACGCGAAAGAGAGGGCGGGCGCAGGAGATGAAGCGGGGCGGGGCGGGGATGATGAAGGATTGAGCTTCTTCGGGCTGCCGCTGGAAGAGGCTTCAACGGAAGCCGATCCGGCAAGCGGGCTGGCGGTGCGAACGTTTCGCATCGTCGGCGTGTTAAAGACGGAGGTAGAGCCCAGCGCGCAGGGCAATCGTCAGTTTCGCGGCATGATGCCCGTCTCAAGCATCTACATCCCGCTGCCCGCCGCACGCGCGTGGGCTGACAGGTATCGCAACTCGATCAGCGAAGTGGCGTTTCGACTGGCGCGCGAGAGCGGTATGCTCAAGGATGACGAGACGGAGGGCTACGCGATGGCCGTCGTGCGCGTGACCGACCCGGACGTTTTGCCCGACGTGCAGAGGCGTCTGAACGAACTCGGCTTCAGCAGTTTCTCCATCGTGGATCAGTTGAAAGAGTTGCGCACGGTCTTCCTCATCCTCAACTCCGCGCTCGGCCTGCTCGGCGGCATCTCCCTGCTCGTCGCCTCGTTCGGCATCGCCAACACGATGATCATGTCGATCCTTGAACGCACGCGCGAGATCGGCATCATGAAGGCCATCGGCGCGGAGGACAGGGAGATCAAATTGATCTTCTTCGTCGAAGCCGGGCTGATCGGGTTGATGGGCGGCGTGGCCGGCGCGCTCGCCGCGTGGGCGATTGACGCCGTGGCGAACCGCCTCGCCTACAAGTTCGTGCTCCAGCCGCGCGGCGTCTCCTACGTAGACTTCTTCGCGTTGCCGCCCTACCTGTGGCTGAGCGCGATCCTCTTTGCCGTCGCCGTCGCCATCCTCGCCGCCCTCTACCCCGCCGCCCGCGCCGCGCGGATCGATCCCGTCAAAGCTCTCAGGCACGACTGAGCGGAAACGATCAAGCAGGAACGCGGAACGATGAATAAAAGCAAGACACGGAATTCGGTGGTCAGAAGTCAGAATAAAACATGCGCTCATCTTCATTCTGACTTCTGACTACCGAATTCTGTTTTCTGTCTTCTACTTCATCCTTCCGCTTCGCGCTGGATGGCGGCTTCGCCGCCGACGCGGGCGGCGGCGCGGGCGAGCAGGATGAGCACGACGATGGCGACGACGGTGGCGAGGATGGCGTAGGCATAGAGGGCGGCGAGGCTCTCGCCCGTGCCGAGGAGTTGCTTGATGGTCTCTTTGATGGCCTCGTTCCAGGCGAGGGCGGCGACGAGTCCGAGCGAGGCCGAGGCGAGCGTGATCATGGTCTGAAAAAACATGCGAGCGTTGTTCATGGAGTCCTCCGGCTTGATGGAAATGATGCGCGTTAGAGCGCCCTAGTTCTTATGACACCGGGGGTGCGCCCGTCAAATTCTTTTCATCATCAGGCGATTGCGCCGCGACACCAACTGCACATGCGATATTCCTCTTTGATGAAGAGGCCGATGAAGCATAACGGGAAGCAGGCGATGAGTAGCGTGAAGAAGACGATCCATCCGGCCGTGCCGATGCGTCTGGCGATAACGGGCGGGGCGGTTGACTGGCAGTGGGGGCAGCGAAAGTGCGCGGGCGCGTATGGCTGCGCCAGTGGAACGACGGGCGCGGGCGGCGGGTCGGTCGCCCACAGCGGCATCCCCGTGAAGTCGGGTTGCGGAGGGGGCGGCGCATAGTCGGCCGGGCGCGGCGCGGATTGAGTGTGGGAAGACAGAGCCGAGCCGCAGTAACGACAGATGCGCGCGATGTCGGCGTTCGCCTGGCCGCAGTTGTGGCAGAAGATGGTGGACATAAAATTGCGGGGCGGCAGTTAGCGACAACAATTTCCCGTCAACGCGCTCAAGAGCAGAAGGTCGGATTCGGCAGAGAAAACGAGCGGATGATGCGCTCGGCCGTCTCGATGCCGGCCTGCATGATCGCGTACTCGAAATCGGAGGAGACTTGAGGGTAACAGGAGGGCAGGCGCAGGACGCCGCCGAAGACACCGCCTCTCACCGGGCGCAGGTGGACGCTGCCCTGATCCTTCATCTTGCCCGTGCCGGGTTCGAGTATGACGTAGCGGACAGATAGGTGTTCGATGCGCGTGCGCCGCGTCAGCGGATCAAGGTCGATCCCGTCTCCCTGTAATTCGAGCCAGACGACGAAGGCTTTTGTCTCGCCGCTCTTCGCGCGTTTGTTCGCCTCGCCGCGGCTCATCTCGCCACCGGAAGCGACCTGCAACCTCCTGCTGTCCGACAGACGCCGCGCCACCACGCCCGGCAGATTGTCAGTCAGCCCCGCCGCATAGCCCATCATGGACGGCCGGGAAGCCACGACGAACATGGGTATTCTCTCCGCTTCGGGCGTCGCTTCTTTGACGGGCGCGACCGGCTCGGCCGACTTCGGCACGGGCGGGTCGCTCTTCGGCTTCGCCACCCGCCGCCCCGCCTGCCCGTAACCCATGCCGACCGCCGCCAGCACGAGCAATACACAACAGAAGACGGCGACGATGCGGCGCGCCGCCACGCTCTTATTGCGAACTGAAAATTTTGATTCAGGCATAACTATTTCACTTCCGAGACTATTTCACTTCCACCGCCGCAACTTTAACTCGACGGGTATGGCTCGACGAAACTCAGGCTTTCGCGCCGAGCGGTTTGCCGCAGCGATTGCAAAATCTGGCCGACGGGTCGCGTTGCGCCGCGCCGCAGCTTTCGCAGGTGCGGTCGCGTCTGAGGTCTGCGCCGCAGGTGGCGCAGAAGGCCGCGCCGTAGAGGTTGGTCGCGCCGCACGTCCCGCAACTGCCGGCCACCGGCGGCACGTACCCGCCCGCCTTGAGCGTGATGTGCGCCTCGATGACCTTCCAGGAGACTTCCGTCAAACGGTGCTGCCAGTACGCGCCGAGCGCGGGCAGCGCGATCAGCGGCGCGGCCAGAAACATCGCCACCACTCCGGCCACCGCCACCTTGTCGAACCACTTCTGCATCCCCAGTTCGACGCGCGTGCCGCCGTGCTCCGGCGTGATCTTGATCGTGAGCGCGGCCGAAAGCCCGGTCAGGTCGCGCAGCATTCCCGCCTTGCGCGCTTGCAGCACGACCGTCTGCGCCACCTGCATGGATTGCACTTCGTAGCCGCCCTCCTCGTACAGGCGGCGCAACTCCACGACCAGACTCTGCACGTCAACGTCTACGCCCGGATAATACCTGTTATCCATGAATCCCGCCCCGCGTCCTTTCCATTCTATCTTCGGCGCGCCTTTTCGCGTAAACTCATTCTACGCTCAAACGCGCCTGACAGTTCAACGTAGACGCGCCATCTTTCCGAGGAGACTCGACCACATGAAAGCATCCATGCGCGCCGCCCTCGCGCTGTTTCTGACCATCAACTTTTTTATCGCGGCCTTCGTCCCCCGCGCGCGCGCTCAAACGGCGGAGGCCGTAACCGTGCTCGACGGCTTCACCGCCACGGAGTCGAACGCCGAGCGGCGACTCGAAGAGCGTTTCCGCGCCGTGCCGCTCGCCGCTTCGGCGCGCGAACACCTGCGCACGCTCACGCGCGAGCCGCACGTAGCGGGCACGCCGGAAGATTATCGCACGGCCGTCTACGTCCGCGACCAACTGCGCAAGTTCGGCATCAGCGCGGAACTCAGGGAGTATCAGGTGCTGCTCCCGCAGCCGAAACGCCCGACGGTGCTCGAACTCGTCGCGCCGCGCCGCGTGCGTCTGAATTTGCAGGAGGCCGTCCTCCCGCAAGACCCCTCATCCGCGCACGCACGCATCATCCCGCTCTTTAACGGCTACTCTGCCACGGGCGACGTGACCGCACCGCTCGTCTATGTCAACTACGGCTTGCCGGACGATTACGCCGCTCTGAAAAAGATCAAGGTGGACGTGAAAGGTAAGATCGTCATCGCGCGCTACGGTCGTTCGTTTCGCGGCGTGAAGGCGAAGGTGGCGGAAGAGAACGGCGCGGTCGGTCTCATCATCTACTCCGACCCGGCCGACGACGGCTACGTGCAGGGCGACGTTTATCCGAACGGCCCCTGGCGTCCCGAAACCTCCGGGCAGCGCGGTTCGGTTCAGTATCTCTTTCAGTATCCCGGCGACCCGCTGACGCCGGGCAAGCCCGCTATTGCCGGCACGCCCCGGCTCAAGCAGGACGACCCGACGCTCAACATCCCGCGCATACCCGTCCAGCCGATCTCTTACGGCGACGCGCGCCGCCTGCTCGAACCCCTGCGCGGCCCCGTGCGCCCCGCCGGATTTCAGGGCGGCCTGCCGTTCGCCTATCACGTCGGCGGCACAGATGACGTGCGCGCCCACTTAAAGACCGAGATGGATTTACAGATCCGCACGATCTGGAACGTCATCGGCCGCATCGAGGGCGCAGAGGAACCAGACCGCTGGGTCGTGCTCGGCAATCACCGCGACGCCTGGACGTTCGGCGCGGTTGACCCGAACAGCGGCACAACCGCCATGCTCGAACTCGCGCGCGGCTTCGGCGAACTGCTGAAACAGAACTGGCGGCCGCGTCGCACGATCATCTTCGGCAGTTGGGACGCAGAGGAACAGGGTCTCATCGGCTCGACCGAGTGGGTGGAGGAGCATGCCGCCGAGTTGAAAGCGAATGCCGTCGCCTATCTCAACATGGACTCGGCCGTATCGGGTGCGAACTTCGGCGCGTCGAGCGTGCCGACGCTCTGGAAACTCGTCCGCGCCGCCGCGCGCGACGTGCCCGATCCGAAGACCCGAATGTCGGTCTATCAGGCGTGGCAGGATCGCGTGCGCGAGGCGCGCCCCGAAGCCGAGTTGACCGACGCCGCCGCGGGCACGGACGCGCCCATCGCCGAGGCTCGCATCAGCGCGCTCGGTTCGGGTTCGGATTACACGCCCTTCCTCCAACACCTCGGCATCACCTCGCTCGACATGGGCTTCGGCGGCGACTACGGCGTCTATCATTCGGCCTACGATTCGTTCAACTGGATGGAGAAATTCGGCGACCCCGGTTTCACCTACCACGTCGCCGCGGCGCAAATCTGGGGCACGATTGCGCTGCGCCTCGCCAACGCGCGCTCGCTCCCCTTCGACTACACGGACTACGCGACGGAACTCCGCGACTTCGTCAACGAGACGCAGAAGACCGCCGCGCGTCGCAAACTCGCCGACGACTTCGACGGGAAAGCCCTGCTCGATGCCGTCAAAGATTTAAGCGACGAAGCCGCGCGCGTTCAGTCTCGCCGGAACGGGCTGCTCGAAGAGATGGAATCGCGCATTCGCGCGGGCGACAAGGAGCCACGCGCGCAGATGCCCCTCAAGCGCATCAACGACAGTCTCATCGCCGCCGAACGCGCGCTCACGGACGAGCGCGGCCTCCGCAACCGCCCCTGGTACAGGCATCAAATCTATGCGCCCGGCCTCTACACGGGCTACGCCGCGCAACCCCTGCCCGATCTGCGTCAGGCGATTGACGACCGCAACACCACGAACGCGCGCGAAGCCGCCGTCCGCATCACGGAAGCGATCCGCCGCGCGGTCGGCGTGCTGAGAGAGGGAAGGGGAAACTGAAAGCCACTCACGACGGAGACGCGGAGAGCAGCGGAGGGGGCGCAGAGGAAGACAACGGACGATCTCAAATTTGAGATCGTCCCTTGCTTTTCCTCACGCCCCCTCTGTCGCTCTCCGCGTCTGCGGTGGTGAACGCCCCGTCAGGGTTTCTTTTTCTCGCCCTTCTTCTCCGTCGTCTCTTCGGGCAGTTTCTTCGAGGCGTCTAAAACTTGTTGCAGGTTGTCGAGGGCTTGTTCGAGGGCTTCGCGCTCGCCCTCGGCCTCTGCGCCCGCGCGGAGCGGCATGAGTTGGGGGAGGAAGCGCGCGGAGGCTTCGGAGAGATGCTTGACCGCCTTCGGGATGAGCGAACTGTCGGGCGTGCGCACGGCCACGTCGTCTATGTTGTTGATGGCTTCGTCGAGGATGCGCGCGAGGTCGTTGAATTGTTGAGCGCGCGTGCCCTTCGGCAGTTCGCCCCACTTCTCCAAATCTTTGGCCGATAAAGTCTGCGCGGCGGCCGCGCCCGTGACGGCGGCGATGCGCCGCTCGGCGATCTTGACGAAGAGTGCGATGCGGCGGTCGAGTTCCTGCGTGTCGCGCACCATCTCCAATTCCTGCTCCGTCAGGTGTTCACGCCGCTGGAGGCTCGCGGCGTTCGGGCGCGCGGCGGGGACGAGCGAGAGGGCGACGAGCGCGAGCAGTAGAAACGCGCTGGGGCGTGCGAGACGAGGGGCAAAATTTTTCATCGTGTGGCTCACTTGAAATCTGGTGTCTGAAAATCTATCTCCGTCGCGCTTGCGCGGAAGACGAAGAAGTGACGGCCGCTGTGGCATCGTGCAAACTCGAAAGGGCTTCGACGCGTCGCCCGCGCCGTCACATGATCGAGTCGTCGTAGAAGGCTTCGAGGGCTTCGGTGCGCAGGTCGCGGACGAGTTTGCCCAGCGCGCGCAGGTTGCCCGCGAACTCGCCCGGCGTCGTGCGGCGCATGCCCTCGACGCGCGCCGCGTGTTTGTGCAAAGACTGTTCGATACGTTTGAAGAGATCACGCGAACCGCCAGTCCCGCCCGCGCGATATAAATGTTGGAGGGCGTCTTCCATCAACGCCTGATAGACGCCGAGGTCAGCGGTGGCGGCGTTGAACTGTTTGAGTTCCGTCTGCTGTTCGGCGCGCGCGAGTCTCGTCTCCGCCAGTTCGAGACTCAGACGAGTGCGCGCCTTCTCGTCGCGCGCCGACAACAACTGCGTGCGCGCCTCCTTCGGGATGTAGACCATCGGCGGCGGCGCGGCCTGCGGCGGCACGACCAAATCCTGCGCCCTCGCGCCCGACGACAGGGAAAGGGAAGCGGCGAACATCAACGCCGACAGAAGCATGAGACGCTTTCGATAGAGGTTTGAACGATTCATGTATGCGTGCGACTGACCGGCGCGAAAATTTTTACGGGTCGGCGGACAAGCGCGCTGCCCGCCCCGGAGTAATCCAGCTACAACTTTTAAAACTAAAGACAGGTGGCGCGGACTCGTCCCTGAATGTCCCCGCGCATCTCTAGTTCTTCTTCCGTTTCGCGCCCTGCCCGTTCTTGATCTGCCTGCGCAGGTTCGGCAAGCGCAGGTTGACCTTCTCCATCTCCAGGCCGTTCTGCGCGGCGTCGGCCTTCGCCAGAAAGGTTTCATAGGCGGCGAGCGCGAGTTCGTATTGGCCTGTCAGGTCGTAGGCGCGCGCGAGGAGAAAATAGGTGACGGGCAGATCGGGGCGCGCGCGGTTGAGCCATTGATATTCGACGAGCGCATCCGGGTATTGCTTCAACTCGTCCAGGGCGGTGGCGAGATTCGCGTGCGCCGCGTAATCGTCGGGCGCGCTCGCAAGTATGCGCCGCAGCAACGCGGCGGCCTCCTCGAAGCGACGCGCCTGCACGAGCGCGGACGCGTAGCCGGTCGCGTAGTTGATGCTGGTCGGGGCGAGTTCGGCGGCGCGGCGGTAATGCGTGAGCGACTTATTGGGATCGGTGGTGCGATATTTTTCGCCCGCGAGCGCGTGGTAGCTGGCGAGGCGCGCGCGCAACTGTGCAGAGGCGGGCGCGGCGCTGAGAGCCTTTTCGATATCCGCGATGGCGCGCTCGTAGTCGTCCGTGTCGGCGGCGAGTTCCGTCCGTTCTTCGATGGCGACGACGTTTTGCGGATCGAGTTGGAGCGCGCGCTCGACGCTTGAGGCGGCGGCCGTCTTGTCTCCGGCGATGCGTTCGATGTGGGCGCGCGTAGCCCACATCGCGGCGGTCGCGTCAGCGTCGGTGGTAGCGCGTTGGATCAGTTTCAAAGCCTCTTCCTTCGCGCCCGCGCGCAGGCGCACTGCGGCGAGGGCGGCGAGGGCGTTCGTGTCTTTCGCGTCGAGTTCGACGGCGCGGCGCAGGAAGGGCGCGGCTTTGGCGTCGTCGCCCGCGCGGACTAAAAGGAGTCCGAGAGCGGTCTGCGGGAGCGACCAGTCGCGGCGCAGTTCGACGGCGCGGCGGAGGGATTTTTCCGCCTCCGGCAGTTGTTTGAGCGCGACGAGCGCGACGCCCCTTTGATATTCCGCTTCGGGAAATTCGGGACGCACCTTGATCGCTTCCGCGTAGAGTTCGACGGCGCGTGCGAGGTCGCCTTTAGCGTGCGCGTCCTGCGCGCGGTTGAAAATTATAACCGGGTCGTCTTCGCCGTCGTCCGCGTCGTCAGTCGTCTGCGCGTGCAGCGGGGCGGCGCAGGCGAGGAAGAGGAGCGACCAGACGAGGCCGCGCGCGATGAAGTGTGTAAGAAAAAGACGTGAAGGTCTCAACTGCGACTGCTTTCGTTCGGATGTGAAATTTGTTTGCCGAAACGTGAACCGGAAGAGGCGTCGGCGATGCAGAAAGGCTGTTCTGCCGCGCGAGCATAACACGCGTTCCGCAGACGCGTCCACGACACTCTCCGACAAACCGGCGCGCTTTGTATGGATGATGGGTTGCGTCCTTCAAGATGCCTGCGATAACATGCGCGCTACCCTGATTTTCAACTCAAACTTGCGATCCGGCCGCCCCGGCGGTGATGGCGGCGACGCACCGGGCAAGTCGGTTGGCCTTCTCAGAACGGACACGGGTCTTGGAGCGGAGCAAAGATGGCTGTGAGCGGTTCGGTAGTTGAAGAGATTTTGCGCGGCGATGTTGAAGCGGCCACGGTTTCACCCGCAGCAGCCGAGAAAGAACTCGCCCTGCGCGCCCTCTTCCGCGAGATGACATCCGTGCTCGTGGCTTTCTCCGGCGGCGTTGACAGTTCTTATGTGGCCTACGTGGCGGCAGACGAACTGGGCGAACGCGCTCTGTGTGTGACGGGCGAATCCGCGAGCCTCGCGGCGCACCAGCGTTCGCAGGCCGCAGAGATCGCGGCGCGCTTCCGTTTCCGCCATGAGACGCTTGACACCGAAGAAATGTCCGATCCCCGCTACACGGCCAACGCGGGCGACCGCTGTTATTTCTGCAAGACCGAACTCTACTCGAAACTCGCCCCTCTCGCCTCGGCGCGCGGCTTCAGTTGCGTCGTTGACGGCTCGACGACGGACGACCTCGGCGATTATCGCCCCGGCCGCGCCGCCGCCTTGGAGCACGCCGTGCGCAGCCCGCTCGTCGAAGTCGGGATGAGCAAGCGCGAGGTGCGCGCGCTCAGTCGCCGCGCCGGACTCCCGACGTGGGACGCGCCCGCCAGCCCCTGCCTTTCTTCGCGCATCGCCTACGGGACGGCAGTCACCATCAAACGCCTGCGCGAGGTTGAAACGGGCGAAGAGATCATGCGTTCGATGGGTTTCCGCGAATTTCGCGTCAGGCATCACGACGAACTGGTGCGCCTCGAAATAGCCCCGGCGGAACTGGAAAACGCTCTCCGGCGCGAAGTCACGGACGAACTCGCGCGACGCTTTCGCGCCCTCGGCTTCCGCTATGTGACGCTCGACCTCCACGGCTATCGCACGGGCGCGATGAACGAAGTCTTGAAAGCAGTGACGGGTGACGAGTGATAAGTGACAAGTTGAAAACAGAAAACTTGTTCTTGCTTGTCACTCGTCACTCGTCACTTGTCACTAGGAGATGAAAATGGCTACTACGACAGTTGAGGGCGCTCTGCCGGCGGCGAAAGAGGCTAACCCGTTCGAGTCTATGATGTCGCGTTTCGACCGCGCGGCTAAGTTGCTCGATCTCAACCCGGACCTTTACGCCGTGATGCGCGTGCCAAACCGGGAGCTGAAAGTCTACATCCCGGTGCGCATGGATTCCGGGCGCATACAGGTCTTTGAAGGCTTTCGCGTGCAGCACAACTTCGCGCGCGGCCCGGCCAAGGGCGGCATCCGTTACGCGCCCGACGTGACGATAGAAGAGGTGCGCGCCCTAGCCGCGTGGATGACTTGGAAGTGCGCCGTGGTCAACGTCCCGTTCGGCGGGGCGAAAGGCGGCGTCATTTGCGACCCGTGGCAGATGTCGCAGGGCGAGTTGGAACGTCTGACCCGCCGCTACGCCTCAGAATTGATCGACATCATCGGGCCGGAGAAGGACGTGCCCGCGCCCGACATGAACACCAACGAGCAGACGATGGCCTGGATCATGGACACCTACTCCATGCACGCGCGCCACACCGTCACGGCGGTCGTGACGGGCAAGCCGATTGACCTCGGCGGATCGCGCGGGCGGCGCGAGGCTACGGGTCGCGGCGTCCTCTTCGTCGTCAACGAGGCGATGAAGAAGTTCAAGATGACGCCGCCCTCGACGCGCGTCGTCGTTCAGGGGTCGGGCAACGTCGGGGGCATCGGTGCGCAGTTGATGCACGAGGCAGGTTATAAAGTGATCGCCATTTCCGACATGCACGGCGGTATCTACAACCCGGCCGGCATAGACATCCCCGCCGCCATGGAACATTTGCGGGCAACGCGCTCGTTCGAGGAATACCCGAACGCCGAGCGCGTGTCGAACGCCGAGCTGCTGGAAATCGAGTGCGACGTGCTCGTGCCCGCCGCCACGGAGAACCAGATCACTTCGAAAAATGCCGAGCGCATCAACTGCAAGGTGCTGGCCGAGGGCGCGAACGGCCCGACGACCGCCGCCGCCGACGAAATCCTCCAGCGCAAAGGCATCTTCGTGATTCCAGATATTTTAGCCAACGCGGGCGGCGTCACCGTCTCCTACTTCGAGTGGGTGCAGGATCGCATGGGCTACTTCTGGAAAGAAGACGTGGTCAACGAGCGTTTGCAGGACGTGATGGTCGCCAGTTTTAACGAACTCGTGAAGTTCGCCGAGAAGCATAACGTGGACACGCGCACGGCCGCTTACATGCTCGCCATTGACCGTGTGGCCTACGACACGCGCATGCGCGGCATCTACGCGTGACAAAAACGTGTAGGGATTTTTCGTGCTAAGTGGTGAAAAAGTCTTGATTTCCGCGCCAATGTAGAGTATGGTCTGCCGGAAATTGTTATGTAGGAGCAGAGTCGCAAAGTGTAAGCTAACGATAAAGTTCCTGCATTTCGAGTTCGCGGCGTTGACATGGGCGTGACTGTTTTGTATAAGCAGTAACGCCTTACAGTTAATCAGGCTAAAGAAGAATACAGTTGAGAGGCGCAAAGAGGCAGGTTTTAAGCGCCCGCGAACACAGAATACGTGTTCGGCTCCTCTCGCTGCTCCGCTCCAGCTACAAGGCGTTTCGTTCGAGGGCGGTAGCAGTTTTACATTGACTCTGTTGTGTACGCTTGTAGTTGGAGCGTCTGCATCCCACCAAAAGTACAAGGGAATGTTCGTGTTATCACGATGAATAAAGTCGTCGCAGATCAGATTCACACGGGCAAACGCGCGAACCTTTGGGCTAGGGACTGGCAGTCGCCCCTTCCCGCAAAATTACATTACTCATTTCGCAGGAGGAATGCGATGAGACTCGCGAGAAGAGCGTCCGTTATGGCGCTCACCCTGTTGGTGCTGTGTGCCGCAGTATCAGCTCAAACACTTCGGCCGGCGGATGATCCGAGAAACACCGCTCCGACCGTAGGCACAGGCGGCCCCGTTGGTGGCCCCACCGGACTCTTCACC
>DATCWB010000123.1:0-5036 GCA_036566625.1 Pyrinomonadaceae bacterium | reverse complement strand
CCTCGGCCGCGCCGCCGCCGACGCGTGAACGGCTGCGCCCGCGCACGCCGCCCGACGAGCCGAAGATGTTGACCTCGTTCGGATCATTCTGCCCGCCGGAGGGCTTCCCCGCTCCCGGCGTGCGTGTCTGCCCGCGCGTGCCGTCGAAAAACGGATCGTCTTCGAATGCGTCGCCAGCGTCGTCGCGCGCCGAAAGCATGTCACCCTCGGCGCGCGCCAGCATTGTCAGGATGATACGCTCGCCGACGCCGTTCTTCTTCAGCTCGACGAGGCGATCCGGCGAGAGGTCGAAGCGCGCGGGGCGCACCCGTATGATGGCGATAATGGTCTTTTCGCTAAACTTCGCGCGCACGAGTTTGACGATTGCGGCGTTGGTCAACGGCGCATCCGCGTCCGCCTCAGACGCGACGCCGTGCTGCGACGACCCTTGCGCGCGCGACTCCGACGCACAACCCGACAGCGTGACGCACACCAGGACGCACGCAACATGCCTTGCCAGCAAACTTCTCATACTCCTCCCGGCGGCCACCCCGAACCCGGCTCAATTTCCCGACGCCACGGCGCTCGTCTTACCACTTCTCGACGCCAGAGCCACAGGCTTACCTTCGACAGTTGTTCGCTCGCTCACGACGTGCGCGGCGCGCCCGTAGCGACCGCTGATCCGGCGCACGTAATTTCGCGTCTCACGATAAGGCGGCACGCGATTGCCGTACTTCGCAACCGCGCCCTCACCCGCGTTGTAACTGGCGAGCACGAGTTCGACCCGCCCGTTGAATCTACCGAGCAGTTGCTTGAGGAAGCGCGTGCCGCCCGCGATGTTCTGCGCGGGGTCGTGTATGCTGCGGACGCCGAAGCGCGCCGCCGTCCCCGGCATCAACTGCATCAGGCCGCGCGCCCCCACCGGGCTGACCGCACCCGCGTTGAAGTGCGACTCCTGCTCCATCACGCAAAAGATCAGGTAAGGATCGACGCCGTAGCGCGCGCCGTTCTGCCGGATCAAGGCGTCGAGATGCGGCCTGCCCGTCGTCCAACGCCGCTCGCGCCTCGGCGCTCGCGCCGCCGTCTCTTCCGTCTCCGCCTTCACTTCGCCCGGCTCTCTTTCAATACGCTCAATGCGCGCGCGTTCGAGAAAGATCGAGAGATTGCCGCGCTTGTACCAGACGCCCTCCGGCGACTCGTTCGCTTCGTCAACTTCAAAACGCGCGCCGCCTACAAGGTAAATCCAGAGCGGCTGCGCCGAGGCGACTGGCGGAGTCTTCGCCGACTCGTCCGACGCGTCGCCCGCCTCCGACAGCTTCGCGGCCTGACGGCTCTTCGCGGCGTCAAGTTCGCCCGCCTTCTTGCGCTCAATCGTCCGCACGCGCGAGCGCGCGACGAAATTCGTCATGCCGCCGCGCCTGTACCACACGCCTTCCGCGTCGTCCCAGGCCTCGTCCACTTCGATGGTCGTCCCGTCAACCATGTGCAGGCGGTCGGCGAAAGCGACGGCGGGCAAACCGAGCACGAACAGGAAAGCAAACGCGGCGACCTTCAAACGAGGGGCGTGCGAGCGGGAAAGGATTGGACTCACGCAAAGGCGCAAAGGCGCAAAGAAAGAAGACCGGCGCGCGGCATCGTCCGACTCCTTCGCATCCTCATTCCACTCCGTCGTGAATTCCCTTTGCGCCTTCGCGCCTTTGCGTGAAAATTTTCTCATCATCGTCCTTGACCCCGCTTACTAAACGTCAACCAAATCCCCCACGCTTCGCGCTTCGCCCGCGCCTCGCCGCTCCGTCTCCGGCGCGGCGAAACCGTGCGACGTGCCGAAGTAGTTACGCCACGCGCTGTCTATCACCTTCGGCGTGAGTTCGATGGGCTGGCCTTCGAAGAGGCAGATGTCGAGCACGCGGTCGAGCAGATCGCGCGGCTCGCAGGCTTTCATCTGGCGGTGCGAGATCATGTAGTTGTTCAGAATGTAGTCGAGGCAGACCTGCTCGACGCGCATCCCGCGCGTGTGCGCCGCGCGTTTGAAGATTTCGATGTAGGCGGCGGGCGTCGGCGGTTCGACGCGCGCGCGATAGCCCATGCGCCTGAGGAACGCCTCGTCAACCAAATCCTTATCTTCGAGGTTTGTGGCGAAGACGACCAACTGCTCGAACGGCACTTCGATCTTCTTGCCCGTGTGCAGCGTCAGGTAATCGACGCGGCGTTCGAGCGGCACGATCCAGCGGTTCAGGAGGTCTGCGGGCGCGACGCGCTGCCGCCCGAAGTCGTCTATCACGAGCGTGCCGCCGTTCGACTTCATCTGGAACGGGGCTTCGTAAAAGCGCGCGGCCTCGCTCCACGTCAGGTCTGCGTTCTCCAGCGTCAACTCGCCGCCGACGATGACGAGCGGGCGTTCGATGCAAACCCAGCGGCGGTCGTACTCGGCGGGCACGGCGTCGCTTGCGGCCGGGCGGTGGTTGTGCGCGTCGAACACGCGGATCACCTGCCCGTCAATTTCGATGGCGTAGGGAATCCAGATCGCGCCGGGCAGACTGGCGTTGATGCGCTCGGCGACGGCCGTTTTGCCCGTGCCCGGAGGGCCACTCAGAAACAGAGATCGGCGCGAGTTGACGACGCAGCCCACGGTCTGCATGAGCGAATCCGGCAGGATGAGATCGCGGAAGGCGGCGCGCACCGAGTCCATCGTGGCGTGGCGCGCGGGCACGGCTTGCAGGCGCATCATGTGCGCGTAGTCGCGAAGCGAAACGGGCGCGGGGCCGTCGTAGCCGCAGAAGGCGCGCGCGCGCGCCAGTTGCCCCCAGCCCTTGTCGAGCATCCCGTAGCGGGTCGCGCCCATCGCCGATTGCAGTTTCACCTCGATCATCTTCTCGCGATAAAGCTGCTGCAAAATCTCTTCCGTCAGAGCGCGCGGCAGGCGCATGCGTTCGGTGACATTGACGGTCGAAGGCTCGGGCAGCGCGGCGACGATCTTGAGCGCGAGGTCGCACAGGAAACTCTCCGGCACGTCCGTCTCGGCGAGTTCTTCGGGCACGGGCGGCCCCATGCTCTCCACTTCCATGCGCGTCAGTATGTTGGTTTGCGTCATATCTGGATTCTCCGTCGGCGGGCGTTCGTTATTCTTTACCGCCGACTTGCTCGTCCGTCCGTCCGGCGAGCGCGCGGCGAATCTGCTCGGCGTGGTCGGCGTGGCCGCCCCGCGCGTAGAGTTCTGAGAGGCGGCGCAGGACGAACTCCGACTGCGGCTGCGCGCGACGAGCGGCCTCATAGTGTTCGATGGCTTCGCCGTCGCGCCCCGCGCGTTCGAGCATGGCGGCAACGTTGAGACGACCCTGATACTCGCCGCCGGAGCGGGCGAAGCTGCGGTAAGCGTCCTCGTACTTGCCGAGGCGGCATTGCGCGAGCGCGAGGTTGTTCCAGATGCGTTCGTCCGAGGGCGCGAGGCGCGCGGCGCGCTTGAGGCGCGCGACGGCAGCGCGGTAGTTGCCGCTCAGGTAGAGCGAGTAGCCGAGGTTATTGAGCGTCTGCGCGTCCGGTTCGTGGTCGAGGGCGCGCTCGAAAGATTCGCGCGCGCGTTCGTGCAGCCCTTTGCGGTCGTAGGCGACGGCCAGCAGGTTGTGCGCCTCGGACAGGCGCGAGTCGAGCGAGACGGCGCGCGACAGTTCCCTGATCGCTTCATTCAGACGGCCTTCGTCCAGCAGCGCGCGGCCACGCCCGAGGTAGTCTTTCGCCGTGCCGCCTGCGTCCGTCGAGTTCTCGGCGCGCGTCGTGCGGCTGTCTTCCACGCGCATCAGGGGCGCACTCTCAAACTTCGCCACGTCCTTCTCCGACAGGCTGCGCATTTTGTCGTCGTTGCCGCCGAAGAGTTTCGCCGCCGCTTTGAAGGGAGCTTTGAAGAACCGCGCGAAGCGGTTGCCCTTCTTCTTCGCCTTCTCTTCGCCGGGCGCGGCCGTGTCTTCGGCCGTGCCGGTGGGCGAGCCGTCGGCGGCGACGACGCGCGCGGCTTCGTCGCCTTCGTGCTCGGTCGTGGTGGCCGTCCAGAAGGTCGAGACGCCGATGGTCAATGTCAGGGCGATGATGAAAGCGTTGATGGTACGGTTGCGCATGTTCGTTGAACTCCTTTACATCTTGGCGAACGAATCAATGAGATTGAGCGCGGCGGGGCCGAGGATGGAGATGAAGAGCGTCGGGAACAGGAAGCACGCGAGCGGAAACAGCAACTTGACGGCGGCCTTCTGCGCGGCCTGTTCCGCGCGCTGCCTGCGTTTCGTGCGTAAGGAGTCCGCATAGACTCGCACGGCGCGCGCGATTGACGTGCCGAAGCGATCCGCCTGAATGAGCATCGCGACGAGGCTGCGCAGATCATCGACGCCCGTGCGCTCCGCCAGATTGCGCAGCGCTTCGTCGCGGTCGCGTCCGACGCGGATTTCGAGGTTCGTCAACTCGAACTCTTCGCTGATGTCCGGGTGGACTTCGCGCAACTCTTCGCCGACCTTCACGATGGCCGCGTTCAAACCGAGTCCGGCCTCGATGGAGACGACCAGCAGATCGAGCGCGTCGGCCAGGCCCCAGCGCACGCGCTGCTGGCGTCGCTTCACCATCTTGCCCAGCACGAAGCGAGGCAAAAAGAAGCCCTTGATGAACGCCCCCAGAATCCAGATCACCGCGCTATCGAGCGGACGCGCCATCACCGCGCAAACGAGCGCGACCATTGCGGGATAACCGATGAGCGTGCAGATTTGAATGGCGCGATAGACGACGGGCGCGTTCGGCGAACGATAGCCGGCCTGCATCAATTGCTTTTGCAGTTTCCTGGCTTCCGCGGCCGAAGGCGGCGCGAGCCGGTGCAGCGGCTTAGCCATGCGCTCGGCCAGCGCGGTCATGCCGTCGTCGGACACGGCGGCGGTGCTCAAGTCCACAACGCCGCCCGCGCGAACCGTCGCCCCGCCCGTCTCGCCCATGCGCTGCAAGCGTTCGGTCGCCGCGCTCGCCGGGCGAAACATCAGCCAGTAGATTCCCATCACGGCGAGCGTGATGAAAGCGAATGTCGAGAG
>DATCWB010000122.1:0-3209 GCA_036566625.1 Pyrinomonadaceae bacterium | reverse complement strand
TCGCTAACAATTACGGTCAGGCCGGAGCCGTCGATTTTTTCGGCAGGAGTTACGGATTGCCGAAAACTATCAGTGCCCATCAAAGTTATTTTCTCTGGGGACATCGCGGTTACACCGGCGAGGTCATGATAATTTTAGGCGACGAGCGTGAGGATGCAGAGCAGCACTGTCAGAGCGTTGAAGAAGCCGGCGAAGTCAGCCATCCTTATTCAATGAACGAGGAGCGATACAAAATCCTCATTTGTCGCGGCCTGCGTGAACCGCTGCCGGACTCATGGCATAAATTGAAACATTGGAATTAAAGATGTAGTGTGGTGAAGGATGTGAATATGTGCGGGACACGGAGGCTGTCTAAAAACGGCATGCGCCCTACCGCGAATAGCACACACCATAACCTTGTTTATCCGGACTCCGACGATAGAATGGCTCTATCAATACAACGAAGGCTGCACGGGCATCACACGTGCAGCCTTCGTTTATTCCCTCTATGATCTCTCTTATGGCTGTCTGAACCTGAGCTTGTACTCCGTGGAATTGACGAAACCGTGAACCATCGTGCGGTAATCCGTGGGGTTCTCGTCGAGATACTTCAACCAGGCTTGATAACCTTCGGGTTCGGGATCGCGCCGCAAGTAACCGAAGTACTGCATCGCCACAAACGCACCGTTGTATTCTTTCTTGTCAACATCCTGACCTGGAGGTGAATATGCACAAACTTTCTCGCTGGATGCCGCAAGCACCGCCGAAGCGAGTAATCCCGATGAGCATCATCTTGCTAGCGGCGCTCGTTGTCGTACTCGTCTGCCTGGCTATCTCCATTACGGCGTTCGTTGTCGCTACCGGCTTAATCCTCCTAGTTGCGCTTTTGGGCGTTTATGACCGCCTGCGTCTACGGCGGCTCGCCGAGCGGCGTCCGGGGGAAAGCATCTGCACTTTTGCCCGTTCCTTCGACCGCCGCGCGGTTGATCCGTGGGTCATCCGGGCGGTGTACGAGGAGTTCCATGCATATTTCGGTGGCACACTACCAGTCCGCGCGGCGGATCGCATCGAGGAAGATTTACGCATGGATTGGGAGGACGTGGATGATTTGCTCGGCGAGGTGGCATTGCGGTCAGGGCGCTCGCTGGAGCGCTCGGAGTCGAATCCATTCTACGGGCAGGTGCGAAATGTGGGCGATCTGGTTCTGTTCCTGATGTATCAGCCTAAGCGCGGCGCAGCATAACAACGGCTTTCACCCGACGCCCCATCGCGGAGTCTCTCAAGCATGTTGCACAGGGGCGCGGGTGATTGGCGGGGCGTTGGGCGGCTATCATCTAAAAGAGTCAACGGTTCTAATTTATGTCATCGTTCTTCGGCCACAGTTTAGCCGCTTACTCGCTCTTCTCCCTCAACCAGTGGAAGCGGCCTTTCTCACGCTGGAGAGCAATGTGGCTCGGGTGGCTGGTAGTGCTCGCCTTCGCGCCCGACATCGATTACCTCGTCCCCGCGCTCGGCTCGCCCGCTCATCAGGGGAGCAGGATCACGCACTCCATCGCCTTTAGCCTGATCCTACCGCTGTTTAGTGTCGTCGTGCTTTACTTCGTGAAGGGTCTGAAAAGTCAACGCAGGTTATTGAGCATTTGCGCCGTGCTGGCCGGATTGTCGCACTTAGGGCTGGATTTTCTGGTTGGCGTGACACCGCTACCGCTACTCTGGCCGCTCGGCTCGGCGGCTTTCTCTTCCCCGGTCGGCATCTTGCCGAGCGCAGGCCGAATTCAATTATCGAATTACTATTTATACAGAAATTTGCTAATTGAGGCGGGCGTGTTAGCACCCATCTATTACGTCGCGAGGGCATTATATCTCGGTGAGATTAACACCCGGAACAGAGCAAAGATGTTTATGTTGCTGCTGGTCGCGGGATGTTTTGCGGTGTGGTCAGTAAGTTTGAGCAGGTGAAAAGTGGCGTGACACTGCGGGCATCGGCGCGTTGTTGCACAAATAGAGCAAGCGAACGCGCCTCGGTCGTTGAGCAAGCTCGCCTCACATGGCAAAGCTGTGTGGCATCCCTAAACTCCTCATCCGGTTTAATGCGGCGCATCTCAACTTCGCTTACCCCGCCTGCGTGTCTGCTCTGCCAGCGCGCCTCTTGTATAAATTGAATTGCGCGTGTGATGCATGGCATTTAGGCCGCAGACACCACTTAACCCGAATTGCCAACATGCCATATTCCGTGCTACTCAGGCATTGGATCGGTTACGGCTTGGCTGCTGCCCTTCCCGTCGTACTTTGCTCGTTCAGCATTTACTTCGGCGAGTTGCCACTCACCAGCTATCGTGAGCCCGGCGTAACCGTCATGTCAGGGGTCGCCCTGTGGCTCATGATTCCCGCAATGCTCTCGGGATGCCTGGCCTTTCTGTCCATGGTCCTTGCTCACTACGACCGACGCGGAAACGAGGAACGCTATCGATTATTCCTGACATGAACGGCGCGAATCGGCTTCGCCTTGGCCGGGTGTGCGTACTCGGTAGATTTTCTAACCCTGTAGTTACGTTTCCTCCTCTTCTCATGAGGCAAAACATGCGTGATTCCTGTATCCCCCTCCTGAAATTACCATAGACACGGCGCACCTGTGGTGGTATAAGCACTAGGATGAAGAATCAGCCGTTTTCCATCAGCCCCAATCCTAATTTGCTGTACCTGACGCCCGCCTTACGTGTAACACTTGAGAAAGTACGGTTTGTCCTTGATTCTCGACAAGGGTTGACAGCTATTCTGGGCGATGTTGGACTTGGCAAATCAACGATCATCCGCTACCTCTTCAATGAGTTTGACGCCAGAGAGGACGTTGCGGCGACCATGATCGCAAGTCCTAACTTCCCTTCCGAGTTTGCTTTCCTCAAGAAAATCTGCGCCGATTTCGGGCTTCCTGCTCGGCGTTCGATGGGCGATCAAGAGAATACCTTGCGTGACTTTCTCCTGAGTCTCTATGCCGAAGATAAGGCGTGCGTCGTGTTTATTGATGAAGCGCAGCGGCTTCCCGGTCGCCAGTTAGAGTTAGTCCGTACTCTACTGAATTTCGAGACAGATGAGACAAAGTTGATTCAAGTGGTCTTGTCGGCTCAACTGGAACTCCGGCAAAAGCTAATGGATTCGAGCAAGAAAGCCCTCAGGAGTCGAATATTCGCCCCGTCCATGCTTGGTGCGCTCTCTCCCACGGAGACGGCTGA
>DATCWB010000121.1:0-4732 GCA_036566625.1 Pyrinomonadaceae bacterium | reverse complement strand
ACGGCCGCGCAGGGGGGCGGTGATGAGACCGGCGCGCGTCGTCGCCCCGACGAGCGTGAACTTCGGGAGGTCTAATTTGATGGAGCGGGCGGCCGTGCCCTGCCCGATCATGATGTCTAACTGGTAGTCCTCCATCGCCGGGTACAACACTTCCTCGATGGCGGGGTTGAGACGATGAATCTCGTCTATGAAGAGCACATCGCCTTCCTGCAAGTTGGTCAGCAGCGCGGCGAGGTCGCCGGCCTTTTCGATGACGGGGCCGGCCGTCGAACGAAGTTCCGCGCCCATCTCGTTGGCGACGATGTTGGCGAGCGTCGTCTTCCCCAGACCCGGCGGCCCGGTCAGGAGCACGTGGTCGAGCGCCTCGCGCCGCATCGTCGCCGCGCGGATGAAGATGCGCAGATTCTCCGTCGCCTTGCGCTGCCCGATGTACTCCGCGAGCCGCGCCGGGCGCAGCGACAACTCGAACTGCGACTCCTCATCAGTCGCAGCAGACAAGCGGACGCTGGCCGGTTCGAGTTCGTCAGACATAAAAGCGAGTGAATCGTGAATCGTAAATCGTGAATAGTGAAGACAGGGAACGCTTCTGTCTTTTGTCTATTCACGATTTACGATTCACGATTCACGAGGTTTCATCCTTTCGAGAGCGATTTCAGGCTGCGGCGCAGGAGCAGTTCGACCGAGAGGTCGCCGCCTTCGTGCATCGCCTGATTGACAACTTTCTCGGCGGCGGCGCGCTGGTAGCCGAGGTTCGTGAGCGCGGAGAGCGTGTCTTCGCGCAAGGTGTCTTCGCTCGGCGCAGCCCCGGTGTCGCGGGCGGCGAGTTGCTCTTCGAGCGCGGGGTGCGAGAGCGTCGTCATCTTGTCGCGCAGTTCGATGACGAGGCGTTCGGCGGTCTTCTTGCCGAGGCCGGGGATCGAGGTCAGGCGCGCGAGATTGTTGGAGCGGATCGCGGCGATGATCTCGTCGGCGTTCATGCCCGAGAGCATGGCGATGGCCGACTTCGGCCCGATGCCGCTGACGGAGATGAGCATCTGGAAGAGTTCGCGTTCGCGCGCGGTTTTGAAGCCGAAGAGTTGGAGGGCTTCTTCGCGGACGTGCGTGTAGATGCGCAGAGCGATCTGCGCGCCCGGCTCTTCCATGTCGTAAAAAATCGAGACCGGGATGGTCACTTCGTAACCGACGCCGCCCACGTCCAAAATCACACTCGTGGCCTGTTTTGCGAGTAGAGTTCCTGATAAATGTGCGATCATTCTTCGTTCGTATTTCTGCCGAGAGAAGAGATTTCGGGAGCGTCTCTGTGTGCCGGAAGATTGTAGTTGAAGCGAGAGGCGACGGCAACGTCGTCTTTGGGTGCGCGCCCCGCTCGCGTTATACTGGCATCGGAAGAAGAGGCAACTTCATGAAGTCGGAGAAAATTTCCGAGCTGACGACGAACCGTTTGAGCGTCTACCTGCGCTGCCTGAACAAACTGGCGGCTGCCGGGATCAAGACCGTCTCCTCGCGCGCGCTCGCCGAGCAGTTCAATCTCAACTCGGCGCAGATCAGAAAAGACCTCGCCTACTTCGGCGAGTTCGGCACGCGCGGCGTCGGCTACACGGTTGACGACCTGCGCGCCCACATCACGAACATTCTGGGGCTGAACGCCGAGCATCGCCTCGGCATCGTCGGCGCGGGACACCTCGGAACCGCGCTCGCCAACTATAACGGCTTCACCGCGTCGAACTTCGCCGTCGTCGCGCTCTTTGACAACGACCGCGAACGCATCGGCCGGACGGTCGGCGACGCGCAAATCAAGATTTACGACGTGCGCCACATCGCGCGCGTGGTGCGCGCCGAGCGCATAGACGTGGCCGTCATCGCCGTCCCGGCGCGCGCCGCGCAGAGGGTTCTGAATCAGGTGATGTCGGCGGGCGTCAAGGCCGTCCTGAATTTCGCGCCTGCGCGCCTGCAAAAGCGCCCCGACGTGAGATTGAAGACGGTTGATTTGACCATCTCGCTCGAAACGCTCTCGTACTACCTCGCCCGCCCACCCGCGACGAGCACGACGAATCCGCGCAGCCTGTTGTCCTTCGAGGAACTCACGCAACGTGAAGAGAATGAGCTTTAAAGTGTACTGCCGCCGGTAAGGAGTAATTTTATGATGTCCGTTCTGAAGAGAGTTTTGCCGTTTATCCTGACGCTGCTCGTCGGCGTTATCGTGGGAAGTGGTTTGAAGCGCGCCGGGAACGACGACGCACCGTTCAACACCATGCGGTCGTGTTCGGCGCGCCGCCCGCAGGCGATAATGAGGCTCCCGCCGCCGCCGCCGCCGCCCTCATTCGAGGGCGATGTCTTTAGGGCCGGGGACGTGACGCACAAGTTTGTTATTAGCCACAAGCCCCAGCCGCTCTACACTGCGGAAGCCCGGCGCAACAACGTGACGGGCACCGTCAGGCTGCGGATGGTGCTCGCGGCCGACGGGACGGTGCGCGATATCACGCCGCTCACCACCCTGCCCGACGGGTTGACGGAACAGGCCATCGCGGCGGCGAGCAAGATAGAGTTCACGCCCGCCTCGAAAGACGGACGCGCGGTTTCGCAGTACGCGACCGTCGAGTACAACTTCAATACCTATTAAGCCACGGGTCAGGAAAAGCGATGGATGAGCGAACGGCGCGGCGCGAGATCGTGCGCGTCGGCCAGTTGTTGTACGAGCGCAGTTACGTCGTCTCTTCGGACGGCAACGTGAGCGTGCGTCTCGACGACGGGCGCATCCTCGCGACGCCGACGCAGACCAACAAGGGGCGCATGACCGAAGACTCGCTCGCGCTGACGGACATCGAGGGCAAGCCCTTGAACGAACGCAAGGCTTCGAGCGAACTGGCGATGCACCTGCTCGTCTACCGCGAGCGGCCTGAGATCAACGCCGTCTGCCACGCGCACCCGCCGCACGGCTCGGCCTTCGCCGTCGCGGGGCTGGCGATTGATCAGCCGATACTGTCCGAAGTGATTTTGACTCTGGGGTGCGTGCCGCTCGCCGAATACGGCACGCCCTCGACCGACGAGTTGACCGCAGCGATGCTCCCGTTAGTCCGGCATCATAACGCGCTCCTGATGGCGAACCACGGCGCGGTCGCCTACGGCGAAGACGTGTGGCAGGCGTTCGACCGTCTGGAGACGCTGGAGCACACGGCCAGGATCGCCATCCTCGCGCGCGCTCTCGGCGGCGCGAGCAATCTCCCTCCCGACGCGATTGAGAAATTGATCCACGTCCGCGAAAAAGCCGGCTACCTCGACGAGCGCGCGCGCTGCCAATCCTGCGGCTACCTCGACGAAACGCAGATCACTTGCGCGACGGGCGATGCTGTGGGCACTATGAAGGGCACGACGCGCGCGGCCACAAACGGGGCGGGCAAAATTTCTCTGACCCGCGAAGAATTAGTCGAGTTGTTGAGCCAAGCCGTAAACCTGAAGGGCTGAACGCCGCGCCGAAATTTCAACGATAACCGCCACCTGTAACACTTGAGGGCTTGTTCGATTGGTTGCAGGGTATTGCGGGGAACAAGCCCAAGGGGTTCGACTCCCCATTATGCTGTGGCAAGCAACCGACTCACAATCGGCTAACCGGCCGGCTGAAGGAGCGGGGACGGCGCGCAAGCGTCAAGCCGTTTGCCGACTTGCAAAGGCGAGGATACCGGCGCGCTCCCTTCGGGGTCGCGGCTTAATCGCTTTTCCTCGGCAGGCGGTGTCGCCGCTTCTTCGGTCGGCATAAATTCAACTGTGATGAAACTACTGCCTCGTAAATTTTCCGTCCCGCCGAATTACGTCGGCTACGTGTTTCGCCAAAACCGCTTCGACGCGAAACTGGGACCGGGCATCTATCGCTTCTTCGACCCGCTCGAGGAGGTGCGCATGGTCTTTCTGCCGACCACCATCAAGATTCAAAACGTCGTCAACCAGGAAGTTCTGACGAAGGACAACATCGCCCTGCGCTTCTCCTATTTCATCGAGTATCGCATCAACGACCCCGACAAATACATCGCGCACTTCGACGTGCACACCAATTTTCACAATTTCGTCGGAGCCTACGAGTCCGAACAGGTGATGCATAACCTGACGCAGGTACACTTGCGCGACCAGATTTCTCAGGTGGCGAGCGAGGATTTGAACGACCGCCGCGCCGAACTGCTGAACGTCGTGCCGGACACCCTGCGGCGCGAGGTGGGAGAGTACGGCATCGAACTGATTCGGCTGATGCTGCGCGACGTGACGTTCCCGAAAACGATTCAGGATTTGTTCGCGCGCCACCTGGAGGCTAAAATCCGTGCGAAGACGGATCTGGAAAATGCGCGCACGGCCGTGGCTACTGCGCGGGCGCTCAAAAACGCAGCCGAGTTGATGAAGGACGACGAGAATATCAAGTTCTTTCAACTACTCGAAACGATCACCAAGATCGCCGACAAGGGCAAACACACGTTCGTCATCGGCGATTTGCAGCAGGGCGGCCTGAATTTGCGGAAGTGATTTCTCAAGTTTTAAACGGCAGTTAAATCCCGTAAGGAGCAACAACTCGAATGGCACAGGAAGCACTCGGAATGGTCGAGACGAAGGGTCTCGTGGCGATGATCGAGGCGGCGGACGCGATGGTGAAGGCCGCGAACGTCACGCTCGTCGGTTATGAAAAGATCGGCGCGGGGTTCGTGACGGCAATCGTGCGCGGCGACGTGGCGGCGGTGAAGGCCGCGACGGA
>DATCWB010000120.1:0-13186 GCA_036566625.1 Pyrinomonadaceae bacterium | reverse complement strand
GAACCGACACGCCTCCGGCGCGCGACGCAACCAACGCGCGCCGTCCGCCGACGCTGGGCGGCGCGATTAACCCGAACGCCGGGCAACGCACCCCGACGGCCAGCGCGCCCGCCGATTCGACCGAAGTTGACGAGAACGAGGTCGTGCGCGTCAACACCTCGCTCGTCACGATCCCGGTGAGCGTGATGGACAGGGCGGGCAAGTATGTGCCGAGCATCAGGCAGTCGGAGTTTCGCATCTGGGAGGATGGCGTCGAACAACAGGTCGCCTATTTCGCCACGGTCGAAAAGCCCTTCACCGTCGCGCTCGTCATCGACACGTCAGGCTCGACGAAATACCGGCTCACCGAAATTCAGGACGCCGCCATCTCCTTCGTCAACCAACTACGCCCCGCAGACCGCGTGCTCGTCGTCTCCTTCGACGATCAGGTGCGCGTGCTCTCGGAGGCGACGAGCGACCGCGCGCGCCTGCGCGACGCCATCAGCCGCGTGCGCCCCGGCGAAGGCACGAAACTCTACGACGCCGTTCACTTCGTCATCAACGAACGCTTCAACCGCATAGACGGGCGCAAGGCCATTCTCCTCTTCACCGACGGCGTGGACACTACCAGCCGCCGCGCCAGCTACCAGTCCAATGCGCAGGACGTGGAAGAACTCGACGCGCTCATCTACCCCGTCCAGTACGACACTTTCGATTCGAACGCGGCCACGCGAAGCGGCGGCGTCTACGGTGGCGGCGGCGGGTCGCAGCGCAGGACGAGCGGCATAGACATCCTCGTGGATATCCTCTCCGGCGGAAGCAATCGCCGGGGGGGCATATACGGCGGCAGAACGGGCGGCGGCACGACGAGCGGTGGCGGCCGCAACTGCACGGGCTGCACGCGCGAAGAATACGAGCGCGGCGACGCTTACCTGCGCGACATGGCGCGTCTATCGGGCGCGCGCGTCTACCGCGCCGAAACCACGCGCGACATCGAGGGAGCGTTTTCTCTCGTCGCCGAAGAACTGCGCCGCCAGTACAGCCTCGGCTACTACCCGAAACAGCAGGGACAGGCCGGTCAGAGGCGGCACATCAAAGTTCGGGTCACCCGCCCCGACCTCGCCGTCCGCGCACGCGACAGCTACATCTACAACCCGTCGGGCGCGCACAACAACAACAGCAACACGACGGCCGACGCGCAGAACGACGACCGCAGGCGTTCTCAACCCGTCCTGCGCCGCTCGCCGCTCGCGGAGAGATAGGAAAGTCACCGCGTAGAGGCCGGGCAAAGGTCGCAGAGTTTCGTGGAGAAAAAAGCATCCCCGATCTCAAGTTTGAGATCGGGGATGCTTTTTTCTCTGCGCCCTTCGCGCGTGCTCCGCGTCTGCGCGGTGACTGCTTTTAGGCACGCTCAAAGCGACGCCGGAAGAGATGCTTACTACTGCCCGCCCGTCGTCGCGCCTTGCCCGGAGGAGGCGGCTGTAGTCTGCGCCAGAGCCTTCTTCAACGCGCTCTCCTGCATGACGACGTGGCTCGACCCGACGACGGCGAACACGCGCCCGCCTTTACGACGCACCTCGTCCGCGAGCAGTTTCACCATGTGCCGGTCGCGGTACTGGCTCGACGCGTAGGCCACGTCGTTCGTGTAGAGGCCGAGGTCGGGGTTCGGGTCGAAGACCGTGCTCGGCACTCTGCGCCAATCGGCGACGGAGGGCAGCAGACGCCGCGCGCTCGCCTCGAATTCGGCCACCGTCTTCGGCAGCGATTCAAAGCCCGGCGCTTTCGCGGTGGCGTCGAGTGCTTGTTGCACGAGTTCGTCGGCCGGGCGCGGCGTACCCTTCTTGTTATTCTCCGACACGCGGCGCAGCACGTAGAACAGCATCACCTGTTCGGTCGTCCAGCGTTTCGTCGAGAGGAGGTAGGCGATCTCCTGCATGCGCGGCGGGTCGAGGCTGCGGATGGGCACATTGTGTTTGGCGGCAAGGAAACTGACCAGCCCCGGCTCGCCGTAGCGTTCGACGGCGAGTTCGCGCGTCGCTTCGACGGGCGGCGTCTGGCTCTCGTTGAGCACAAGCGTGGGGCGAAACTCCGCGAAGCGTCGTTCGATCTCGGCGACCTGCGGGTCGTCAATTCGATAGACGTGTCCCACACCGAAGTACAACAACTCGCCCTGCCCGGATGTTAGTTGGAGTAGATAGGGTCTCTGGTGCCTGACCTTGCCGTACTCTTTGTACGTCATGATCTCCGGCTCCTGACCGACCTGTGCGGAAACCGGAAACGCCGCGGCGGTAACAGACACGATGACTGCGAAGATGAATTTTGAGATCGCTTTTCTCATAGCCCCGCTTCTCTCTGCGCTCGAAAATCGTAGAACGATTTCTAGTACGCCGGAAGAGGGCGTTGAGTTCGCCGCAACTTCGCGTCGCGTGGAGTCGCGCAGGCGACTCCGCGCGACGCGCTTTTCACACCACCGTGCCGTCTTTCACGGTCGCGTTCTTCGGGACGATGATGATGCCCTCGCGGATGTGGTAGCCCGCCTCTTCGTTGTCGAAATGTTTGACGCCCGCCTCGTTCGTCAGGCGAACGTTTGCGCCGATGCGCGCGTTCTTGTCGATGATGGCGTGTCGAATCACGGTGTCGCGGCCGATGCCGATGAGCGGGCGGCCTGCCGCCGCGTCTTCGCGCAGTTCCTCGATTGGCTGGTAGTAGTCTGCGCCCATCAAATAAGTGTCTTCGATGCGCGCCCCCGGTTCGATGCGCGTGCGCAGGCCGACGACGGAGCGCGCGAGCCGCGCCCGGTTGATGATGCTGCCGTCGCCGATGATCGAATCCACGATCTCGCAGTGGTGAACTTTCGAGGGCGGAAGATAACGTGGGCGCGTGTAGATCGGGGCTTCCGTGTCGAAGAAGTTGAACTTCGGCAGGAGCGAGGTCATGTCGAGGTTGGCGGCGTGGAAGGCCGAGATCGTCCCGATGTCTTCCCAGTAATCGTCGAACAGGTACGACTGCACGTTGTAGTCCTTGATCGCGGCGGGGATGACCTCGCGCCCGAAATCCACCCACGCAGGGTTTTCCGCGAGCAGTTCGCGCAGGCGTGTGTAGTTGAAGACGTAGATGCCCATCGAGGCGAGAAAGGGGCGGCGCGCGGCCTCTTCCGCCGAGAGGCCGAAGGCGGTCGTGTCCACGCGCATCTCTTCGAGGGCTTCGCCCTTCGGCTTTTCGCGAAACTCAAGTATGTGCCCGGTCGGGTCGGCCTTGAGCAGGCCGAACTCTTCGGCCGCCTCGCGCACGAAGGGCACGACCGAGACGGTCACGTCCGCCTGCGTCTCGTAGTGGCGCGCGAGAAACTTGCGATAGTCCATCCGGTAGAGGTGGTCGCCCGAGAGGATGAGCAGCGTGTCGATGCCCCAGTCGTGGATGTGCGGCAGCACCTGGCGCACGGCGTCGGCCGTCCCCTGAAACCATTGCGGGCTTTCGGGCGTCTGCTCGGCGGCGAGTATCTCGACGAAGCCGTCGGAGAAACCGCTGAAGCGATAGGTGCGCGCGATGTGGCGGTTGAGCGACGCGGAGTTGTACTGCGTGAGCACGAAAATCTGCGTGATGTCCGAGTTGATGCAGTTCGAGATCGGGATATCCACGAGGCGATACTTGCCGCCGAGCGGCACGGCGGGCTTGGAACGCTGGTGCGTCAAAGGAAACAGGCGCGTGCCCGCGCCGCCGCCGAGGACGACCGCCAGCACCTTATGTCCAGAAGGCATCTCTTATTTCACCGTTGGCCGAAACTGTTAGAGCTTGTGTGCGCCCAGCATAGACGCAAAGCGACGCGCGTTTCAAGACGGCAGGCTCCGTGCGGGCTAAAACTACGCCGCGCGAGATGGAAAAGATAACGAGGCTAAGTAACCGTCAGAGAAACGCGCGCCGCTCTACAACAGAAACCGCCCGCCGGTGTGTGGCGACACGGCGGGCGGTTTCTTGATAGCTTGCGCAGCCGATTATCGCTGGCGCGTGAGGAACACGTTCCACGCCCAGCGGTTGATATTCGCGCCTGCGGCGTCATCCACCTTCGCGCGATAACGAAACTGATTGCCGTGCGCGTCTGTGCGCTTCGACTCCTTATACTTTAGGTGTAAGGCCACGACGTTTAACAACGGGAGCGGGTGTAGTTCGGCGGGTTCGGAGATGCCGTTGTGATTTGTGTCCTGCCAGAGGCGCAACGACCAGAAAATCGCATCTTCGCTATTTATCATGCCATCGCCGTTACCACCATTGCCAGCCTTGTCGAACTCTGCCAACGCAAGGAAGCCGTTCGGGTCATTTGAACTCGGCTGTACTGTGTAATTACTGAACAACTCAGTCCCGTCGTCAATGTTTCCGTTCCCATTGCGGTCTAGGGCGAGCCAGGCGTCATCTGTCCCGACAGCCGTCCACGACAAGAACTCTCGAAGGCCGTCGCCATTGATGTCAAATGAGACGCCGTCAAAGCTGCTCGTGAGATTAAATCCATCGCCCGACACATCAACGATAATTGGGTCTTCCGCGCCTCCACACCACAACGGGCAAAAATCGGGGTCGGGTGAAGGCTCCGGGTCAGGCGTCGGCGTAGGTGTTGCATACTGGCCTGCGGTTTGTATTGATTCGTTGTCGCAGGGTGTGGGCGCGCTACGTCCATTTGAAGCGTTGTTATAGTCCGCTCTAGTGCACACTGATTGACCGCTGCTATCAGTACCGCTTTCGGCACAAGAACCACAAGTCATGATGGTACTGGCCGTGGGACATCTACAACAATCCTGTAGGCCGAAGGTATGTCCTATTTCATGAGCCAGTACGTTCCTTAAGAGAGCGCAACTGGATATATTTGGATTCAAATTGAGCACCGCGCTATTTCGCCTCGCGCCGTCACTACCAAGAATTTCCTCTCCGAGTGCTTGCGGTCTCATGCCAGCCGGGGCATTTATTTGTAGTCCGAACTCAATTCCAGGGGTTCTCCGAGATGCATTCGGGGTTCCTGATACATAAGGTGAAATGACTTCAGCTACCGCTGTATTGCTGTACGAAACGTTGAAAGTAACATTTGAGCCATTCGCCGCGCTGGCTGTATTGAAACTATCAAATACAGTCTTCATGCAGTTAAATTCATCCTGCGTAAATTGCGAGGCGTTGACGGCTACTGAGACGGTTGCGTTTTGAGGCCAGGCGGCAGATGCCTGCTGAGTGCCCGGACTTGTACACCCATCACCATTCGCAGGCTCCGCAGGGGCGTCCGGGGCGGCGGCCGAGAGCGGGATGCATCTTTGAGAGGGATCTTCTTGAGCTTTAACTTTTGCGGTTGGCGCGGTTGTTATCAGAAGGGAAGCGCACGAAAGGATACGGGCGAGAAGTAGCAACAGTCTCTTGCGGGAATCATTGTTATTCATTCGAGCGACCCTCCTGAGAACTATTCTGCAAGGAGAGCGCGATGGCATCTTTTATCTCTTGAAGGAACGTCGCTTCATTTGCTCCTTCATAGCGATCATATTCAACGAGTTGCGGAAATCCTCCTCCCGGTATGAGGTGGTTCCCGTCCAGCGGGGTAACTCGATTGTGACGTAGTTCGTACCCGGTGATGATCGAATAGGTTTGAACCTCCTCGTTACTTTTGAGGAAAAAGACGTACCTTCGCCCGGCCAGCGGCATTGACTGGTGCAGGTATCCTCTCGTTATGATCTTGCCCGACGGCAGGCGCACCCGCCCCCCATATCGTTCTACCGTAATGGCGCAATCCGGCGTCAGGGAGGCGTGGGTAGTGTTCTTGTACACATCCTTTATCAGAACAGTGAATACGCAGAAGACGTTGGTCTTATCACTGGAAATCTGCGCCCGGGCGTCCGTCACTTCCCCGACTGCGACGACATCGCTTTGAGTTACCGGGAAAGCCGGTTCTACCGGCCAGTGAAAGGAAGGCCCTCCTAAATCTACGGCGCCAGTTCCTTCCTGAAACATAGACAGCCTAACGGCGTCCGCATCAAGATCAGTATTGTCGTGACGTTTGCCTCTCGCCCGGCGACGCGCCCGCTCGTCAGGATCAGAAGGCTCCGGGGCGTTCAGGTCAACTATCGGGAATTCTTCAAAGTGTCTCCTGGCAGTAGACTTGGCATCCTGTTTAGGTGGGGTGGTCTGGCTTCGGCTCTCAGGGGTAGCGGTCTTAATAACGAGCGATCCGATAACCAGGCACAGAGAGAGGAGACAAAGCTTTTTATAGATTTTCATAAACAATTCCTCATGAGAAAGCTTTGCGGTTGATTGTGAGGTTGACGGAATCCATGAGAATGTCGCCAACAGGACTGCGAGCGATAGGCTACTTATACGCCCCTTGATATTGAGTGTCAATCCATATTCCTGTAATGAATTTCAGTTCAAAAGTAAAGGCAAATTTCAGGACTGGACGTGCCGGCAGGCCAACCAAATTCCGCGCGCCGTGTCTATGATACCGACGCACTTTGAGCGAAGGCGGGGGATGACTTGATCGAACCGGGCGAGAGCGAATTGATCGGGCGCGCACAAGGGGGAGACGCTGAGGCGTTCGCCGCGCTCGCGCGCTCCTACGAGCGGCGTCTCCTGCTGCTCGCGCTCCACTATTGCCGCGACCGCCACGACGCCGAAGACCTCTCGCAGGAAGTGTGGCTCAAGGCTTTCCGCGCGATCAAAAGTTTTCGCGGCGAGTCGAGTTTCTACACGTGGCTCAGGCAGATCACGATCAACACGTTCCTTAACGAACGGCGCGCGCCCGGCGGCGGCGCACAGGTCGTCGAACTCGACGCGTGGGAAGCCTCAAGGCGCGACGCCCGGGCGCAGGAGGAGGAGACGGCTTTCACACGAGCGCGCACGACGCCGCGCGGGGTGGAGGAAAATCTCGAAAGGCAATTCCTCGTCGCGCGCGTGCTCGATGCCCTCGGAGAGTTGACGCCGCAGCAACGCCTGATCTTCCTGCTCAAACACCAGGAGGGCATGACCTACGAAGAGATTTCGGCGGCCATCGGCTGCTCGGCGGGCACGACGAAGAAAGCTCTGTTTCGCGCCGTCCTGAAATTGCGCGAGCGTCTGGGCGTCTCGGCGCCCGGCGCGGCGAACTACAAGCCCCTGCCCGTCAGAAAGAGTTGTTAAGCGGGAGTTGAAACGATGCACGATTGCCGGCAGACCCAGGATAGTTTGATTGATGTGATCTTCGACGAAGCCGACCCTGCGGCGCGTTCGCGGCTGTTCGCGGAAGTCGAGCGTTGCGAAGCCTGCGCCGCCGAGTATCGCTCGTTGGCCGCCACGCTCGACGCCTGCGAAGTGGCTTCCGCCTCGCTCGCGCCCGACGAGAGCTATTGGCCCCGGTATCACGCCGCGCTCACGCGACGGCTGCGTGTCGCGGCGGGCGTCGCGCAGCCGTCGCGCTCGCCGTCGGGCACGTCCGTCTGGAAGCGTCTGTTGAAGAGTTCGATCCGTGTGCCCGCTCCGCTCGCCGCGACTGCTGCGCTCCTGCTGGTCGCCACGTCCCTCTTCACGCTCATGCTCTTCGTGCGCCCCGCGCCCGAGCCGGTGGTGCTCGCCGCCCCGGACACCGTGCAGCCCGAGGCCGCTCCGCAATTCAGGTTTATCGAAGTGCCGGTCGTGGAGGAGAAGACCGTTACGAGAATAATTTACCTGCCGCGTCGCGCCGACGGCGACGATGACGATGCGCGCCGATCCACCGCGCGCGAAAACCTCGCCGGGGTCGGACGCCGGAACGTCTCTGCCGCCGCGCCCGTCGCGAATACGACGCCGCGCCCGAACCTTTCAGGCTTCAAACCCGCCGGCGAGGTGAACCTGCGGATAATCAAGGGGGGCGATGCGCGTGAGCAATAGAGCGAAGCTCTCAGCCTTTATCTGCCTCGCGCTGATGCCCCTGTTGCTGTGCGGCGCTCTGCGCACGCGGGCGCAGAGCGGAGCAGCGGCGGCGCGGCCGGAACAGTTCGTCATACCGCTGCACGGCGAGGGCTTCATCGCTTTCCGTGTCGAGGCCGCGCCGGTTGCGGGCGCGCCTCAAGTTTCAGTCGAGCTTAAAGAGATTCAAGCCTCTCTGACACCGCAAGTGCTGCTCGCCGACAACCACGTCGTCCACCGCGTGCTCGTGGACGCGGAGGGCGCTTTCGTTTTCGGCTACGATCTGGTCGTCGAACCAATCACGGCGACGAAGCAGTTCAAGGTTTCGCTGAAACCTATGAGCGCGGAGTTTGAGGAACAACTTCGTTCGCGGCGGCCGCGGGCGGCGGCGAGCCGCGCCGGGCAGAACGTCTCTACCCTGACCCGGCCGACCGACGCGCAACTCATAGACGACGGCGACGCCTTCGCGCTCGACCTGCTGGTCAACCCGCAGACGGGCGTCAAGATCGTAGATGTCGTCAAAGTCTCTTTCGACCGGGCGCGGCTATGGAGCGCGCCGCCGCGCAGCCTTCCCCTGCGCGACTTCACGCTCGGCAACGTCGAACTCGCCGTGCGCGATCATAAGTTGACGATCAACGGCGAACTCGTCGGCGGCGGCCGGGGTAAGCCCGCGCGCGGGTTCGCGGGCGCGCTCCTCTGGTTTTACGTCCCGGAGCGCGGCCGCTTCATCTTCTCGCTCATGCCGCACGAAGGCTACAACTTCCAGAAGGTCGGGCGGATCGAAAACAACAGGATTTCCTTCACGCTCGGCGGCGACGCCTACGAATGGACTTCGAGCGCGCCCATCGTCGGCACGAGCGGCGGCAACTGGAACCTGTGGGTGCTGCACGACGCCGGTTATGTCTCCGACTTCGATTCGCAGCAACAGATCGTGGAGGGCGTGGAGGGCACGCCGGGCGCGGCCGGCGGCGCGTCTTCGCCCGAATGGCTGCGCGATCAGGTCGAACGCATCAGGCGTGAGCGACGCGCCGGGTTTGAAGCGCGCGACGACAACCGGAAGCGCGCCGTGCGGCGAGCGCGCGTGCTCGCCGGCGGCGCGGATCGCATCGAGAACCTGTTGCCGAAACGTTGAGTCTTCACCGCCGGGGCGCGGCCGGAGCGCTCGATGATTCTCATCCGTGACTATTCGAGGCGCGAGGAAAGGATGATTAACAAAACATTGAAGACCACTGTCCTTGCCGTATCGCTGCTGTGCGTCGCGGCGACGACGGCGCAGGCCGACCTCAAGTTGAAATTCAAAATTACGGAGAACGCGCGCGAGGGCGAGAGCACCTTTCACTTCAAAGGCAGGCGACAGCGTAATGATTTCAGCTTCAAACGTCCCGACGGCACGCCCGCCGCCGCGGCCTACATCTACCAGTGTGACCTCAAACGCCAGATCGCTTTAGACGATGCCAAACGCGTCTTCTACGAGCACGAGATCATGCCCATACAGGAACACTTTGCGCGCGCCGAGGCGGAGCGCGCGCGAAAACCCCAACCCCGGCGGGCGGAGAAGTACGACGGTCGCTGGCTGGAAACTTTCACGGTGGTGGACACGGGTGAGCGGCGAGAGATGTTCGGCTACACGGCGCGGCGCATCAAGACGACCCTCACGCTGGAAGCGACCCCGCCGTCGGCCTGCCCGCAGACGCCCCTGCGCAAAGAGTCGGACGGCTGGTACGTAGACCTCCTCTACGGCACGTTCTGTTCATACGACATCTCCGGCTTCGACGAGGGCGAACTGACGGCGCTGGAGCAGACCAGGTGCACGGACTATCACATGCACGGCGAGGACAAGCGACGCTACAGCTACGAGCGCAGACAGGTGGGCGCGGCGCGCTTCGGCTTCCCGCTCGTGCTCACCGTCAAATCCTACAGCGACGAAGGAAGCCCGACGATCAGAACGCGGGAAGTGGTCGAAATTACCGACGAAGAACTTGACGCGTCTCTCTTTGAGATTCCCGCCGGTTACACCAAATTTAAACCGAAGAAGAGATCGCTTGCGAGTCGCGCTCTCTCGCTCTTCGGCAAAGGTTGAGACTCTAACCTTTCGAGTTCGGGTGATCGAAAGGCTTCACGCTTTAGAGCCCGAACCTCGAATCAGCCAGTTCACAAGGAGACAATTTAATGAGCATCAAAACAGGCTGCGCGGCAGCCCTCGTCCTTCTGTGCCTATTTTCCGCCCCCGGCGACGCGCGCGCGCAGGCGACCGACGCGCCGAAGCTCGAAGTGGGCGTGCAGTTCACATCGCTCACCATGGACGAATACCGCAACCCGACCGAGCCGGGTGTCGGCGGTAGACTTACCTATAACCTGACGGACAACGTCGCGCTCGAAGCGCAGTTTGACTTCTTCCCCAACGGCCAACGCTTTCGCGGCTTTCGCAGCGGCGGCCGGATCGCGCAGGGGCTGTTCGGCGTCAAGGCCGGGAAACGCTTCGATAAGTTCGGCATCTTCGGCAAGGTGCGCCCCGGCTTCACGAGTTTCAGCACGGGGCGGGAAGAGACCATCGTGGTATCCCCCGGGGTCTTTGATTCTCGACCACACCGCGAGACGCGCTTCGCCACGGATGTCGGCGCAGTGCTCGAATTCTATCCCTCGCGCCGCATCGTCACGCGCTTCGACGCGGGCGACACCATCATCCGCTACGGCGACACCACCGGAGCGATCTTCGACAATACGGGGATCGTAGGACAGTACCCGATCTCCGGCGAGGTCAGACACAATTTTCAATTCAGCGCGGGCGTCGGCTTCCGCTTCTAGCGGGCGAGAAGAAAGTCAGGCCATAACAAAAAGCGGAGGGAGTTCGTGCCAATCTATCGCACGAACTCCCTCCGCTTTTACCCGGTCAACTTTTTCTCCGCGCGGCCGCTGCGCGGAGACACGTTCAATAGCCGCCGTTGCCGCCCGAAGCGACCCGCGCGCCCGAAGCCTCCTGCGCGATCTTCACGCCGACGCTCGCGCCGAGACGTGTTGCGCCCGCCTCGACCATCGCCCGCGCGTCCTCTATGCCGCGCACGCCGCCCGCCGCCTTCACGCCCATCTCCTGCCCCACGGTGCGGCGCATCAAAGCCACGTCGGCCACCGTCGCCCCGCCCTTGGCGAAGCCCGTCGAGGTCTTGACGAAATCCGCCCCGGCGCGCTTCGCCGCCAAGCACGCGCGCACTTTTTCCTCGTCCGTCAACAGCGCGGCCTCGATGATCACCTTCACCAGCACGCCCTGCTCGTGCGCCGCCTCCGACACCTGCCGGATGTCATACTCCACCGCGCAATCGTCGCCGCTCTTGAGTGCGCCGACGTTGATCACCATGTCCACCTCGCGCGCCCCGTCGAAGATCGCGCGCCTCGTCTCATACGCCTTCACATCCGAGAGCGTCGCGCCGAGCGGAAACCCGATCACGGTACACACCGCCACGCCCGTCCCGCGCAAATGACAGGCGGAGGCGCGCACCCACGTCGGGTTCACGCACACGCTTGCGAAATGAAACTGCGCTGCCTCGCCGCACAGCCGTTCGATGTCCGCCTCGCTCGCCTCCGGCTTCAACAGCGTATGATCAACCAGGCTCGCCCAGTCGCGCGCCGACGCCGTCTCGCCCAGGACCAAACCGATCCGCGACGCGCCCGCGTCCACCACACGCTGCATGCGCTCCGGGCAGCGATTGAAACAGGCCGACCCGCACCCGCACAGCGCGGCCTGCTCCTCCGCGTCCCCGTTCAGCCGCGCCACGATGACATCCGTGATCTGCTCGACGAGGTGCTCCAAATCTCCGTTATTTGAATATGACATCAACTCGAATGCTCCCGAAGTTATTTCTGCCTGCCCTTAGCCAATTCTTCAGTTTGAATATTGTCGGACTTAACTAAGACCACGCGCCCGTCACGCCATGCGGCGACGGTGTTGCCCGCGCGCTTGTGCGTGAGCAGGGCATGGCGGACGGCACGGCGCATGGCATCTTCGATTGATTTTGTCTCGTCGTGCATTTTGGTAGGGCCGGTGTGTTTGTCTCTCATACGGAACGTCTCTGAAACTCCTGCCATAAATCCGGTTGGAGCACTTTCGTGAATTCGTCTCGACGGCCGACGGCGACGGCGCGCGGCGCGTCGAGGGTGGAATTATCGTATATTCCCCACGTATCGGCCAGCGGGCGGTAGAGACGGAAGAAGTTGCGCGCGCCATTGCGGAAACGCCTGCGGACGACCGCTTCGGGAACGTTGTGGCCGCCGAGGCGCACGCGCGAGCGCACGCGCTCGACGGCCAGTTGGGGGCTGCGCAAGGTGAGGTAGAGCAGTTGAAATTCGTAGCCCTCGCGCCGCAAGGCGGCGACGAAGGCGGCGTATGAACGGGTGGCGAGCGTCGTCTCGAAGGCGAAGCTCGCGCGGGCGCGGGCGAGGTCGCGCAGGCGCGCGAGCATGATGCGCCCGGCCTCGAAGGTCACGCTTTCGGGGCTGAAGGCCGAGAGGCCGAGCGCGATGGTATCGGCGTTGACAAACTCGCCCACGCCGAACGTGTCGCGCAAAAGATAGGGCGCGAGGGTGGATTTCCCCGCCCCGTTCGGCCCGGCGATGATGAAGACCTGCGGTGTCGGCGTCGGTGCATCCGGCATCGAAACTTCACGCGCGATATTGACGCTCGACCGCGACGATCTTCGCCACGCGCTTGCGGTGTCGTTCTTCTTTGATCTCGGTGGAGAGCCAGGCGTTGACGATCTCGCGCATCTCGGCGGCGGTGATCGTGCCGCTGCCAAGCGTCAGCACGTTGGCGTCGTTGTGCTCGCGCGAGTTGACGGCGACCTTGACGGAGTAGCAGGCGGCGGCGCGCACGCCCGGCACTTTGTTGGCCGTCATCGCAGAGCCGACGCCCGCGCCGTCGATGACGATGCCGAGGTCGCATTCGCCATCGGCGACGGCGCGGGCGACGGCGTGTGCGAAGTCCGGGTAGTCTACGGCGTCGGTCGAGTTCGTGCCGAAGTCGCGGACGCGGTGGCCTAGTTCGGCGAGGTGAGTTTTGAGTTCCTCTTTCAGAGGGTAGCCGCCGTGATCCGCGCCGACGGCGACTGACTTGCTCTCGCGCGAGCCGCGACGCGGGGCGCGGCGCACGAGTTCGATGCCCTGTTCGCGCACGATGTCGGCGGCGAGCGGGGTGAGCCGCGCACCCTCGGCGATGCGCAGGCGCGCGCCCCGTTCGAGGCCGCGCACGTCCGCCTCTGTGATGACCGTCTTCGAAGATTCGTCGCGCGCGATAGGCCGCTCGTCCGTCGCGCCCGTCGCGGCTCTGGCGTCG
>DATCWB010000119.1:0-10499 GCA_036566625.1 Pyrinomonadaceae bacterium | reverse complement strand
GAGAGGGAAGCATTCGCGCCTTCCGCCCTCCTCTTTCGCCCGTCCTACCCCGGCCTTGTTTACTTCTCCGTGATGATCTCCGCGACGAGTTGCACCTGCGCGCGGATGTCGAGCGTGCCGATCTCGACGGGCGTCTTGGCTTCCATAGTCGCCATGCCGCCGCGCGCCTGCGCCCGCATGTCGTACATCGGCACGGGACGACCGGCGCTTACCTCCTGCACCTCAAGGATGCGCCCCACGCGCCCGCCCAGAGCCACAGCCATCACCTGCGCCTTGCGCAGAGCCTCGCGCGTCGCCGCGGCCAGAGCCTGATCGCGCGCCGTTTCGTCGCGGCGCAGCGTGAAGAAGAGGTTCTCTATGTTGTTCGCGCCCGCGCCCGTGGACGCGTCGATCACGGGGCCGACCTTCGACAGGTCGCCGAGCGTGACCGTCACGGTGTTGCGCGCCTCGTAGCCGCGAATCACGGGCGTCTGGTTCTCGCGGTAGTTATACTGCGGCTGCAAACTGTAGCCGCTCGTCTGGACCTCCGCGCCCGGCCCGGCCGCCGCACGCAGAGCGCGCACCATCGTCTCGCTCCGGCGCGCGTTCTCCTGCTGCGCCGCGAGCGCGGTCTGCGCCTGCGTCATGACCGCGACCGAGATCATCGCGGTGTCCGGCCGCGCCTGCACGAGCGAATCGCCTGAGACTACGACGCGCGTCGCCCCCGCCGCCGCGGCCGCCTCGCCCGACAACGCGTTCTGGAGGTTCGCTCCCGCCGTACCCCCTCCCTGCGCCGCCGCCTGCGCCACGAATATCAAACTCAACACGGCGACGCTCGCCGCCGACATCAATCTGCTTCTTCTCATGTTCTCTCCGTTTCCTTTCAAGCCATTTTCATGCGCGGCGCGCGAGACGCATCCGGGCGACGGCGAGAGAGTACCGCTCTGGGAAAGCCCGGCGCGCGAAAAATTCTCTCCCGCGCCCGCCCTGACAGAACGCGCGCCCCTTGAAAACCTTGCGCGCTTTTGCCTAACGGCCAACCATTTTGTTACGCTCTGTGCCGCTAATGCAAACCTTCGATTCCAAATATCAAAACTTCAAACGCCCCCCGCGCACGGGCGCGCTCGTCACGGTCGGCCGCGTCGAAGACGTGCCGCCGGGGCGCGGCGCGACCGTGGAACTCACGGGTGGCGCGGAACTCGCCCTCTACAACGTCGAGGGCTGCTTCTACGCCGTCGAAAACTTCTGCCCGCATCGCGGCGCGCCCCTCGCCGACGGTAACCTCTGCGGCGCGACCGTCGAATGCGACTGGCACGGCTGGCGTTTCGACTTGCGCGACGGCCGCTGCCTCAATCGCCCCGATTCTCCAATCGAAGCCTACGAAGTTCGCATCGAAGACGGCTGGATCAAAATCGTCGTCTAAGCCACCAGACAAAGCGAGAGGCCGCAAACGCAGTGGTTCACAAAATAAACCTGCGTGCGGCCTTCTCGTATCTCACGTCGGGTCTCGAAATTTAACCGTTGTCGCCAATGGCTTCGACGGGACATTCTTCGCGGACGCGTGCGCATTCTTCGCGCTCCGCTTCCGTCTGCGGCTGCTTGTAGACGAATGAGTAGCCGCCCTCGTCGTTGCGCCTGAAGTTCTCCTGCGCGCTGTCTCGACAGACATCGCAGTCTATGCAGTTCGTATCTACGTAATATCCGCCCGGCGCGTTATCCGGGTAACGGTCGTTCGGGTCAGCCAACGAGAACTCCTTAGAAAAGCCGTGAATCGTAAATCGTGAATCGTGAATAGAAGAAAACTGCTTTCCTCTATTCACGATTCACGATTTACGATTCACGGCTTTCAAATCTACTTGATCGCGAGCATCCTATCGAGAGCGACGCGCGCCCAGCGTGCGGTCTCTTCCGGCACGGTGATCTGGTTGGGCACAACGCCCGCAAGCAGCGATTCCAAAACCCACGCGAGGTTCTGCGGCGCGATGCGGTACATGGTCGCGCACATGCAGAGGTCGGGCGCGAGCAGGCGGATGTGCTTGTCCGGGAAACGTTCGATCAGACGGTTGACCAAATTCACTTCCGTGCCGATAGCCCACGACGAACCGGCGGGCGCTTCTTCGAGCGTCTTGATGATGAACTCGGTCGAGCCGTTCAGGTCTGACTTCTCCACCACCTCACGAGTGCATTCCGGATGGACGAGCACGCGTATGCCCGGCGTCTCTTTGCGCACCTGCTCCACGTGCCACTCGCGGAAACGCCCGTGCACCGAGCAGTGGCCTTTCCATAGGATGAGACGCGCGCCGCGCAGGGCTTCAACCGTGTTGCCGCCGAGTTCCTGAAACGGGTCCCACACGACCATCTGTTCGAGCGGGATGCCGAACTTGACGCCCGTGTTGCGCCCCAGATGCTGATCTGGAAAGAAGAAAAGCTTGTCTGCCTCTTTCAAGCTCTTGTCGAAGAGGGGCACGGCGTTCGACGAGGTGCAGACCACGCCATCGTGCCTGCCGCAGAAGGCTTTGATCGCGGCGGTGGAATTCATATACGTGATCGGCATCACGCGGAAGTCTTGGAGGATGCCCACCGCTTCGAGTTGATCCCAGGCGTCCTCGACCTGCTCGGCCGAGGCCATATCGGCCATCGAGCAGCCCGCGCCGAGGTCAGGCAAAATAACTTTCTGATGTGGCGCGGAGAGAATGTCGGCCGACTCGGCCATAAAATGCACGCCGCAAAAGACGATGAACTCGGCCTGCGTGCGCTCCGCGCCGAGCTTCGAGAGCTTGAAGGAGTCGCCGGTCACGTCGGCGTGCGCGATCACGTCATCGCGTTGATAGTGATGACCGAGGATGACGAGCCGCTCGCCGAGCGCACCCCGCGCCGCCTCGATGCGCTCGTGCAACTCCGCATCCGACAGCCCGAAGTAGTCTTCCAGAACGGGCGCTTTAGTTAAAGTTGCCACAGTCATTCTTCGTCCCCCTCCGCCAGGCTTCAACTACATGGGCGCGACCCGTGCGCCCGCCGCAAACGAAAACTATCTCACTTTGAGAAACATTGCGCAACCACCCAATCCGCGCTCCGCACGCCCCGCAAATCAGTACGATGCGGGCGAATATTTAGATGCAAATGGAAGGCGCGCGGATGTGCGAGGCGGGACACTTGAAAAGGGTAAAAGAGAAGGGGTAAAGGGTAAAGGTGAAGGGGTAGAGGAAAGAGCAGCGTTCGTCGTGCGCTCGTTTCTTCGCCCTTTCCCCCTTCCCGCTTTCACTTTGCCCAGACGTTTTCAAGGGTGGGTCATCTCTTCCGGTTTGACGTATTCGTCGAACTGCTCGCCCGTCAGGAAGCCGAGGGCGATGGCAGACTCGCGCAGGGAGATGCCACGCTTGTGCGCGTTTTTGGCGACCTGCGCCGCCTTGTCATAGCCGATATGCGGATTGAGCGCGGTGACGAGCATGAGCGAGTTGTTGAGGTGCGCCTTGATCTGTTCGCGGTTGAGTTCTATTCCGACGACGCAGTACTCCACGAAGCCGTGGCAGGCGTCCGTGATGAGGCGGATCGAGTGGAGCAGGTTGTGGATCATCACCGGGTTGAAGACGTTCAACTCGAAGTTGCCCTGCGAACCGGCGAAGCCGATGGCGGCATCGTTGCCGAAGACCTGCACGGCGACCATCGTCATGGCCTCCGATTGCGTGGGGTTAACCTTGCCGGGCATGATCGACGAGCCGGGTTCGTTCTCCGGCAGGATGAGTTCGCCGAATCCGGCGCGCGGCCCCGAGGCGAGCCAGCGGATGTCGTTCGCGATCTTCATCAGAGAGCCGGCGAGCGTCTTCAAAGCGCCGCTCGCGAAGACTATCTCGTCGTGCGCCGACAGAGCCGCAAACTTGTTCGGGTGCGACTTGAAGGGCAGCCCCGTGAGTTCCGCGATCTTCGCGGCGGCGCGCACGGCGAATTCGGGGTGCGCGTTGAGTCCCGTGCCGACGGCCGTGCCGCCGATGGCGAGGTCGTAGAGGCCGGGCAGCGTCATGCGCAGGCGTTCGATGTCGCGTTCGAGGAGGCTCGCCCAGCCGGAAAATTCCTGCCCGACCGTCAGAGGCGTCGCGTCCTGCAAGTGGGTGCGGCCGATCTTCACCACGTCGCAATATTCTTTCGCCTTCGCGTCAATCGCCGCGCGCAGGCGCTCGACTTCGGGGATCAGTTTATTCATGCGCTCGGCGGCGGCGATGTGCATGGCGGTGGGGAAGGTATCGTTCGACGACTGCGACATGTTGACGTGGTCGTTCGGGTGAACCGGCTCTTTGCTGCCCATACGGCCGCCCGCGATTTCGATGGCGCGGTTGGAGATGACCTCGTTGGCGTTCATGTTGGTCTGCGTGCCGCTGCCCGTCTGCCATACGCGCAGGGGGAAATGGTCGTCCAAACTGCCTTCGATCACTTCGTCGCAGGCGCGCGCGATGAGACGCGCCTTGTCCGGCGGCAACTTGCCGAGGTCTTCGTTGACGAGCGCGGCGGCCTGCTTCAACAGGCCGAGCGCGCGGATCATCTCGCGCGGCATCGTGTCGAACCCGATGTTGAAATGAATCAACGAACGCTGCGTCTGCGCACCGTAATAACGATCCGACGGGACTTCAATGTCGCCCATCGAATCGCGCTCGACGCGCGTCGCCGCGCCGCCCTCATTCGACTTTTTCGCTTCCTGCTGTGACATAAAATGATTGTACAACGGGAAAAGGGGAAGGGGTAAAGGGGAAGGGAAAAGAATAGAGGCGCGTCCGTCGTGCGCCGCCTTCTTCGACCTTTCACCTTTACCCCTTCCCCTTTTCCCCTTAATTAAGCGTTGACGCGCATCCGCTGGCGCGCGCCGTAGGTGAGCGTGCGCCAGAGCCATTCGGCGGGGCCGAAGCGGAAGCGAGCCAGCCACCAGCGGCTATAGAGAATTTGCAGCGCGAAGATCGCGAGCGAGAGCGGGATGCACAGGGACGTGCCGATGCGCCCGATGAGTCCGAGTCCGATGCCGAAGCCGTAGAAGATGAAGAGATGAAAGAGCGTCTGCACGAGGTAGTTGGTCAGCGCCATGCGCCCGACGGGCGCGAGCCACAGCAGGCGACGCTGCCACGCGGGCTGTTGGAACAGCAACACGATGGCCGAGACGTAAAAGAGCGACATGGCGGGGATACCGAGGTTTATGATCCACGCCGCCCCCACCGCCCACAGCGACGCTTCGTTGGCCGTCTTGTTGTCGAGCGCGACCGACACCCACACGAAGATGGCGTTGCCGACGACGCCGACGATTAAGCCCCACACGAGCAGGCGGCGGAAGAGCGCGAGGTGCAGGTGCGAATCGTGCAGCAGACGCCTCCGCCCCACGTAGTAGCCGAGCAAAAATCTCCCGAGCGCGTATAAGGCGAGTCCAATCATGATGCCCGAAGTGAAGTATTCGGAGACATTGAAGCGCAGGTGCTCGCGTATGACGGCGAGGTAGCTGCCGTCGGCGAAGACGGCGAGCCGCGCCTCTTTGGCCTGAATGTCGGCGGCGAGTTCGGCGGCGAGTTCGGCCGCGTCGGGCGCGCCCATGAGAGACGCGAACAGCCACGGCAGCGAGAACAGGATCGAGAAGGGGAGGACTGCCAGCGTGATGCCCGTCGCGAGCAAAGTCTTACCCGAACGGCGTCGAAAGAGGATGAGAGCGAAGCCCATCAGGGCGTACAGGTGCAGGATGTCGCCGTACCACAACAGCAACATGTGCGCGAGGCCGAACAGCAGCAGCAGGAAGAGGCGGCGCGCATACACCGGCAGGACGGGTGCGCCGCGTTCCTCGGCGCGGATGAGTTGCACGGCGAAGCCGAGGCCGAAGAGGAACGCGAAGATCGTGTTGGCCTTGCCGTCCACGAAGAAGTTGATGAGGTACTTCGCGTAATGATCGATTGCGGCGGTCGGCAAACTCGCCGCGCGCGCCTCCGTCAACACCACGTCCTCGCCGCTCAGCCACGCCATGTTGGCTAAGAGCACGCCGAAGAGCGCGAAGCCGCGCAGCACGTCTAACAGTTGAATGCGCTCGCGCGCCGCCGTGGGTTCGAGCCGCGCGGTCTGCTCCGAGGTGACGGAGGGCGCGTCGAGTTGCGCCGCATCTTCGATGGCCGAGACTTGTTGAGACATGCGTTGACGCTCCTGAGCACGCGTGGAAACAGGGAAGCTGGCGCGAGGCGGCGGGCGAGATTGCGTGCGGCATGATATTCCTTCCGCGCCGCTTCGACAAGAGACGGCCGAGCGGCTTCGCGTGCGGAGTTTGCCAGGGATGATCCGGCAGCGAGAAACGAGCGGCGCGGTAAAAAAGGATGAACGCCGGATGATGAGTGCGGAAGGAAAGCGACCGCTTACTTGTTCCGTTCATCGTTCCATGTTCAACGTTCATCCTTTCGCTCGATCAGCCTGCGGGCGATGTCCATCAAGCGGAACAGGTCGTGCGGCTTGCGTAGGAACTCGTCCGCGCCCGCCTCTTTCGCCTCCCGCGCGCAATCCTCAATCACGCTCCTTTTGAGGTCTGCCGCGACTATAACATTTTCGGTTAGACGCTCTCGACGGTAGCGCCGGGGTCTTTCCGGGCTTTGCGGGCTGACGTTCGTGGAGCGGGCGTTCAGGTGATCGGGGCGTCGGAGGGTGTGGGTCGGTGGGCGGATGGGGGCGGAAGTTGATGCTCGACGTGCTGGGGGGTAACGTTTATGATGCGTGCCGCGAATATGATGCCTGCGGAGCGTGAGCGTGTGGGAGAGAGAGGGGCGCGGTGGGGTGAGTTGCGCCCGCGCGAGGTGTTGGTGTGTGCGCTGCTGGTGGCGTTGTTCGTGGGCGTGCGTGTGTGGCGGCTGGACGGATCGTGCCTGTGGTTCGACGAAGTTTTTAGTGTGCATGCGGCGCGGCACGGGTGGGGCGGGTTGTTGGAGTTCGTCGCGCTCGACCTGATTCACCCGCCGCTGTTTTATCTGTTGCTCAAGGTGTGGGTCGCGCTCGTGGGGGGCGAGGCGGTGTGGTGGCTGCGGCTGTTCACGGTGCTGGCGGAGACGGCGGCGGTCGTGCCTTTTCTGCTGCTGTGCAGGGAGTTGGGGGTGCGCAGTGGCGGCGGCGCGGTGCGTGTCGCGCTGTTGCTGTTGGCGGTCAACGGTTATTTGATCCAGCACGCGCAGCAGTTGCGCATGTATGGGCTGCTGCTGTTGTTTGCGCTGTGTTCGTTGTGGCTCTTCGCGCGCTTCTCGGGTGGGGATGAAAGGTCGGGTGGGTGGGGTTTGGCGGTCGCGTTGTTCGTCGCGAATTTGCTGCTGGTCTATACGCATTATTTCGGTTGGCTGCTGGTCGGGTTGGAAGGCCTCTTTTTAGTTGTTTGGCGGAGGGGGAAGTTGAAGGCGTTCGCCGTGTCGGTGTTCGCGCTGGGGGTGTGTTTTGCGCCGTGGGTGTGGTTGGTGTGGCGCGCGTCGGGCGCGGGGGAGGGGCTGGCGCAGAACATCGGTTGGGCGGCGCGCCCGCGTCTGCCGGACATCCTTCAACCTTTCCTGTTGCTGCACGAACCTTTTCGCTTTCGCCGTAACACTTATGAGCCGGTCGTGTTGCGCGTGGACGTGTGGTTGGCCTTCGCAGTGTTTGTCCCGCCGTTCGTCGCGCTGGGCTGGCGCGCCTTGAGGCGGCGACGCGCGGGGGCGCAGACGCCGGTAGACGAGGCGGCGCGGAATGCTGCTACGGCGTGGGGCGACGCGGACGCGCGCTCGTCAGGGCGGGACGCGGGCGGGCAATCGCCAGTGCGGGACGCGGGCGCGGGTTTGCCTGAGCGCGACGCGAAGGGGAGGTCGGCTTTAGCCTTCCTGCTGTTCTTTTCGGTGTCGCCGGTCGTCGTGGCGTTTGCGCTGGCGCGCGTGCTGCCGCAATCAATCTGGGGCACGCGCCATTTGATCATCATCGCGCCTGTGTACCTGCTGCTGGCCGCCATCGCGCTCGTCTCGCTGCGGCGACCCGTGTGGCTCGCCGTCACACTCAAACTACTGCTCGCCTGCTGGCTCGCGCTCGCCGCGATGCTCTGGCTGATGCGACGCGACGCGCCGCCCGTCTGGTGTGCGTGGGAGACGCTCGCGCGGAGGGTGGCCGAGGCGGACGCGGGGGGTGAGGTTCGCGTCTATGCCGCGGAAGACCTCGTCGCCTATCACCTGTGGTACGGGTTGAGTTCGACGGGCGACGGGCGTTTCCGCGTCGTCGCCGTCAGGAATCTGCCCGGCGTGGCGGAGGATAGAGCGTTTTTCCTGCCGCGCGGGTTCGGCGAAGTGGCCGGCGTGGAGGCGTCCGCAGCGATGCGCGAGGAGCATTTCTGGGTGGCCTTCCGCGACGCGCAGGCGTCCACGGAACACCCGCTTTTGCGCCTGCTGTCCGAGCGCGGCTACGATACAGCCACGCGCTTTGAAGTGTCGGCGTCGGGTCAGAAGGCTTTCGTCGTTTCCGCGAAGCTTCGCGCGCGTTGAAGCTTCCGCGTCAGCCGTCGGACTTCACGCGCCTTCTTCGACGGCTTCGACTGGCGCGCCCGACTCCTTCCAGGCCGTCCAGCCGCCGTCCATCGAATAGACGTTCGTATAGCCGAGGCGTTGGAGGTTGTCGCAGGCCAGAGCGGAGCGGTAGCCGCCCCCGCAATAGAGTATGAGTTCGGTCCCTTTATCCGGGACGGCCTGTTCGATGTCGCGTTCGATGATGCCGCGCCCCATGTGCACGGCGCGGGCGGCGTGCCCCCCGTGCCATTCGTGATCTTCGCGCACGTCTATGAGGCGTGCGTCGGGATTGGCGTCGAGGCGTCGGCGCGCGCCTTCGACATCGAGTTCGCGGATGCGTGTTTTGGCGTCCCTGACCAACCGCAGGAAGCCCTCGGAGTGCTGCATGGGTCTTCGGTTTCTCCCGTCGCTGGATGAAAAAGACGGGAGGCATTATAATCCCCGTTTGAGGAGCAACCCACCAAATTTAAGTATCTATTTCGGGGCACGGGCGCACGTCGAGGACGCGTTTGAGTGCGCGTGACCGTCTCCGGCAAGGAGAGATTTTGGCGACAGAACAATTTGACGTGACGATTATCGGCGCAGGCCCCGGCGGTTACGTGGCCGCGATCAGGGGCGCGCAACTGGGCTTGAAAGTTGCCCTCGTGGAGCGCGAGAAGCGGCTCGGCGGGACGTGCGGGCTGCGCGGCTGCATCCCGACGAAGGCGCTCCTGATGTCGGCGCACAACTACGAACTCGCGCAACACCTCTCAGACCACGGCGTCGAGGTGTCGGAAGTGAAACTCGCTTTCGACGCCGTGCAGAAGCGCAAGGACAGGATCGTGAACAAGAACGCGGCGGGCGTCTCTTACCTGATGAAGAAGAACAAGGTGACGGTCTTCAACGGGACGGGCAAACTCGCACTGCCGGGCAAGGTCGAGGTGACGACTGCCGACGGGCAGAAGCAGACCATCGAGACGAAGAACATCATCATCGCGACGGGGTCGGTCGTGCGCCCGATTCCGGGCTTCGAGACGGACGGCGCGCGCGTCGTCAACAGCGATCACATACTGGAACTCAAGGAAGTGCCGAAGTCTCTGATCGTGATGGGAGCGGGCGCGGTCGGCGTCGAGTTCGCCAGCGTCTATTCGCGCTTCGGGACGGAGACGACCATTGTCGAACTAATGCCGCACCTGTTGCCGCTCGAAGACGAGGAAGTGTCGGTCGAACTGGAAAAATCGTTCCGCAAGCGCGGCATCAAGCAGCAACTCGGCACGCGCCTTGAGAAGATGGAGAAGACGGACACGGGCGTCGTCGTGACGGGCAAGGATGCGAAGGGCGCGGAGGTGCGGCTCGAAGCGGAGATGTTCCTCGTCGCCGTCGGCCGCATGCCGTACCTCGAAGGGCTGGGGATCGAAGGCTCGAAGATCAAGGTCGAGCGCGGCAACGTGCAGGTGGACGAGTTCTGCCGCACGGGCGAGCCGGGCGTCTACGCCATCGGCGACGTGATCCCGACGCCGTGGCTGGCGCACCTCGCGTCGAAAGAGGGCATCCTCGTCGTCGAGCAGATCGCGGGGCAGAAGCCGCAGCCCATCAACATGCGCCACGTCCCTTCGTGCACTTACTGCGACCCGGAAGTGGCCTCCGTCGGTTTGACGGAAGCGGCGGCGAAGAAGGAAGGCTACGACGTGAAAGTCGCCAAGTTCCCGTTCTCGGCTTCCGGTAAGGCGCGCATTCTCGGCGAGGAAGAGGGCTTCATCAAGATCGTCAGCGAGACGAAATACGACGAACTCCTCGGCGTCCACATCATCGGGGCGCACGCGACGGAACTGATCGCCGAGGCGGGCGTCGCGCTCCAACTCGAATCCACGGCCGAAGAACTCGGCCGCACCATCTTCGCGCACCCCACCATCTCCGAAGCCATGATGGAGGCCGCCGAAGGCATTCACGGACTAACAATACATTTTTAGTGACAGGTGACAAGTGACGGGTGACAAGTTAAAACATAAAGAACTTGTCTTTTAACTTGTCACC
>DATCWB010000118.1:0-3942 GCA_036566625.1 Pyrinomonadaceae bacterium | reverse complement strand
CCTCGGCCGCGCGCCTGCGCGTTTTCGCTCTCTCGCCGCCCCGCGCCGCGCTCTACGCGCGCATCAACGAGCGCGCCGAACGCCACTTCGAGGCAGGCTTGATCGAAGAGGTACGTCGCCTGTTGGACGCGGGCGTACCGGCCGCGTCCAGCGCGCTCGGCGCGCACGGCTACCGGCGCGTCGTCGAATTCATACGCGGCGAGCGCACGCGCGAGAGCGCGGTCGAACAGACCAAGCTCGACGTGCGGCACTACGCGAAACGCCAGTTGACATGGTTTCGACGCGAAGCGGGCGTCGAGTGGTTCGAGGGCTTCGGCGACTCTCCGGAAGTGCAGCAAACGGTCGTCGCGCGCGTCGGCCAACTGCTCGCAGCGGGCGCGGAATGAGTCCCTGCGGGGGTGGCCTCAAGCCTAGCGGGCGGCGAAAAATTTGTAACCGCGGGGACACTTCCGCCGTTTTAAGTGGCGTGCGTCAACATTTACTTGTCACGCGTGACAGCGTGTTGTAATCTGACGACACTACAAATTACCTGTTTAACGGTGTGGAGTGTTGCATTGGACACGAAGCCTTCTCCCCAAAATATTCAGGACGCGTTCCTGAACACGGTGCGCCGTGAAAAAGACGCCGTCACGATCTACCTGATGAACGGCGCGAAGCTCATGGGTCGCATCAAGAGCTTCGATAAATTCTCGGTGCTCTTGGAGGCCGGCGTGCAGGAACAGTTGATCTTCAAACACGCGATCTCAACCATCTCACACGCGCGCCGCCACACCAGCGGCGAACTGCGCAACTCGCAATCTTTCGACGCGGGCGAGGCGGCAGGCGGCAACGACGGCTCCGACCGTGTTGACGGTTAAGACACGCCCCCGCTTTCCAGACTATCCCACGGAGTCCCACTTTTTTTGAACGGCGCATTCATCACCTTCGAAGGCATTGACGGTTCGGGCAAATCCACGCAGGTGCGGATGCTGGCGAGCGTGCTGCGCCTGCGCGGCATGGACGTGGTGCAGACGCGCGAACCCGGCGGCACGCCGCTCGGCGCACGTTTGCGCGAAGCCCTGCTCGACGCGCAGGAGCAGGTCGATCCGCTCGCCGAACTGTTGCTCTACGCGGCCGACCGCGCCCAACACGTCCGCATGCTTCTCAATCCCGCGCTCGCCGCCGGGCGCGTCGTGCTCTCGGATCGCTATGCGGACGCCACGGTCGCCTATCAGGGCGCGGGTCGCGGCTTCGAGCCTCAGCTTGTGGCTGAAGTTATCGCGCTCGCCACCGGAGGACTCAAGCCCGACCTGACGCTCCTCTTCGATCTCTCCGTGGCCGAAAGCGGCGAACGCTCGCGCCAGCGGACGACGACGAACGACGGCGCATCGAGCGACCGGCTCGAACTCGAAGCCGAAAATTTTCACGCGCGCGTGCGCGACGCCTATTTGCAGATCGCCCGCGCCGAACCCGAACGCGTGCGCATCGTCGATGCTCGTCTTTCGGTCGAGGAAATCCACGCGCACGTGCTCGAAATCGTAGTCCCGTTTCTGGAGGGCAGAGGCCAGTGGGCGGAGACTAAAACTACACGAAAAAATTAACCGCCGGCTTCTCGCCGATAACTCCAACCCTCAACGCCATGTTTGATCGCCTCGTCGGAAACCGTCGCGCCAAAGACACGCTCAGTCGCATGCTCGCGGGGCGTCGTGTCCCCGGCGCGCTGCTTTTCGCGGGGGAAGACGCGGTTGGCAAAAAACAGTTTGCAGTAGAACTCGCCAAAGCGCTCAACTGCCTGTCGCCCGTCGGGGTAGAAGCGTGCGACAAGTGCTCGTCCTGCCGACGCATCCCCCGGTTCGCCGATTCACCGACCTCCGACAAAGAGAAAGGCAAGCACGTTGCTTGGAGCGAGCATCAAGACGTGGCGATAGCGCGCCTCGAAAAATCCGTCATCACAGTTGACCAGGCACGCGACATTGATCGGGAGACTAATTTTCGCCCACGTGAGGGCAAGGCGCGCGTTTTCATCATTGACGAGGCCGAGAAGATGAACGATGCCGCGTCCAACGCGCTGCTCAAGACGCTCGAAGAACCCGCGCCCACGTCACACCTGATTCTGCTGACCGCGCGTCCGGCCAACCTGCTGACGACCATCCGCTCGCGCTGTCAGGTGATCCGTTTCGCGCCGCTCACGGCCGAAGAGATCGAAAATTATCTGACTGGCAACAAGCAGCGCGCGGGCGAAGAGGCGCGTCTGGCCGCGCACCTCGCGCGTGGGCGGCTCGGCCTCGCGCTCTCTCTCAATCTCGACGCTTATCGCGAGGCGCGCGAGGCGATGCTCTCCATCCTCGACGCGCTCACGGCCGTCCAGACGGATCGCGTGCGTTTGCTTCGCGCCGCCGAAGACCTGAGCGACGCGAAGCGCAAGGACGAGTTCGAGCCGCGGCTCGAAGTGCTCGAAACGCTCATCCGCGACGCGTGGCTGCTCTCGCTCGACCCGGCGGCAAAGATCGTCAACGAAGACATCCGCGCGCAGCTCGCGCGTCTCGGCGCGCGACTCAAGAGCCGCCACGCGGCCGACTGGATGACGCGCATACAGGAACTGCGCGGCCAACTAGGCGTCAACATCAACCGCCGCGTCGCCACCGACGCGCTGCTGCTCTCGATGGCAAGCAGGTGAGCGAGGCGGAGGGGCAAAGGGTAAAGGGTAAGGGGGAAAGGAAAGCACCAGAGACGGTCTTCCCTTTCCCCCTTACCCTTTGCCCTTTTTGCCCTGTCTTTATCTTTCGATGGTGACGAGCGCCGGTGTCTCCTCGGCTCTGGCCGCCGCGCCTTCGGCGACCAGTTTTTCCGTCTCGGCCACGAAGGCTTCCACGATGTCCGCGCCCGCCACTTTGCGCATCGGCTTGCCGTCCTTGTAGATCATGCCGACGCCGCGCCCGAACGTAACGCCGAGTTGGCTGTCGTGCGCCTCGCCCGGCCCGTTGACGGCGCAACCCATGATCGACAGGTGCAGCGGCTCTTCGATGTGCGCGAGACGGCGTTCGATCTCGGTGACGATGCCGACGAAATCATCCACGTCGAGTCGCCCGCAGGTCGGGCAGGCCACCACCGTCACGCCGCGCTGGCGCAACTCCAGCGACTTCAAAATCTCCCACGCGACGCGCACCTCTTCGTGCGGCTCGGCGGCCAGAGAGACGCGGATGGTGTCGCCGATCCCTTCGTGCAAAAGTATGCCGAGGCCAATTGAGGATTTGATCGAACCGCTGAAGGCCGTGCCCGCCTCGGTCACGCCGAGGTGGAGCGGGTAGTCAACTTGCTTGGAAAGCAAGCGGTAAGCGGCGACCGTGCGATGCACGTCCGAGGCTTTGAGCGAGACGATGATGTCGCCGAAGTTTAAATCTTCGAGGATGCGTATGTGGCGCAAGGCCGATTCGACCATCGCCTCCGGCGTGGCCGTGCCATACTTCGCCAGCAAATCTTTTTCGAGCGAGCCGCCGTTGACGCCGATGCGGATGGGGACATTCTGCGACTGCGCGGCGCGCGTCACCTCGCGCACGCGTTCGTGCGCGCCGATGTTGCCGGGATTGAGGCGCAGCTTGTCTACGCCCGCGTCGAGCGCCATCAGAGCCAGCTTGTAGTGGAAATGAATGTCGGCGACGAGCGGCACGCCGGGCACGCGCCGCCTGATCTCTTTGAGCGCGATGGCGGCGTCTTTGTCCGGCACGGCGAGACGAACGATCTCGCAACCCGCCGTCATCATCTCTTCGATCTGTTTGACCGTGCCCTCAACGTCGGAGGTGTCCGTCTTCGTCATGGACTGCACGGCGACGGGCGCGCCCCCGCCGACCTGCATGTTCCCGATTTTAACCGCTCGCGTCTGTCGCATAAGTTTTCAAAGTTCAGTTATCAAGTTTCAGGACTGAGGTTCTATGGGCTTGCGCCTGAAACTCGAAACTTATCTGG
>DATCWB010000117.1:0-3578 GCA_036566625.1 Pyrinomonadaceae bacterium | reverse complement strand
CGGCAGCGAGAGGGATTCGGCCGTCTTGGCCGCCGTGTCGGTGCGGAAACGCACGAGCACCTGGCCGGGGACGAACTGGGCGCCCTCGACGATGTTGGCCTGTCCCTTGGCGGGGGTCTGCGAGTTCGCGCGCGGCCGGGCCTGTTCGTCCTGCTGCCACGCGCCGGCGTTGACGTAGGGGAGACCGGCGACGACGGCGAACAGGCCGGCGACTAAAATGGCGCGGCGCGCGCTGCGCGCGCTGCGTGACAGTTTTCGGCCTAACGGGGAACGAAACATCTGTAATTCTCCTGTATGAAATACGCGCCCGCCCAGATTGATCAGAAGACGCGTTACGATTCGTCGAAAATGGCCTGAAAATTAGAATTGTGGGGGCATCCGGCGAAAGCTCGAATTTCAGCTTTGTGGACTCACATTCAGATGCCAGACGGCCGTCCAAAAGATGTACGCGGGCGCAATAATTTTCGGATGTTCAGGGGCTTTTTTCGGGCGTTTACGGCGGCCGGGCGTCAGCGGAAATTCTGCCCGATCTGTTCCGTGCCGAACGTGCCGATGCCGTTCAGGCGGAAACTGAAGACGACGCGGTTCTCTTTGCGCAGGCCGAGGTTGAAAAACGAGTCCTGCAACGTCACGGCGCAGCAATCCCAACCATAGCCGACCGTGACGGTCGAACTGACAAGCGGCGAGTTTTTGCCGGGGCGGTTCTGGAAGTCGAAGAACAAGGCCGCGCCGCCGAACAGCCCGCGCTCGCGGTTACCGATGAACAGATACGGACTCCACTGCGCGCCGCGCAGCGTCCCGGCCTCTTTACCGCGCGCGTCTGCGAACCGGCGAAGGCTTGGCGCGAGCGTGATGGCGCGCGTGTAGTAGAAGGTCTGGAACGCCTGCACGAGCCGCCGGTTGAGGCCGAAGCTGACGGCGAGGTCGCGCACGCCGCCGCCCTGCACGTCGAGGTTGGTGCGCACGTCGGCCGTCAGGTTCGGGTGCGGCCGGTAGCGCGCCTCCACGTTCAGGGGCGAGAAGCGACGCGGCACGCCGCCGTAAGTGAACCCGGAAAAAGTGTTGATCGGGTAGAACTGGTTGCGCCGCCCCGCGATGAGCGCGCCGCCGAAATACGGGTCGAAGAAATATTTGCCCCGCACCGTGACGGACAACACCTCTTCGGGACGACTCGACAACGGCGTGAGCGGCTTGCCCTGCGCGTCTCCCGCTCCGTTCCCGTTTCCGTTCCCGTTTCCATTCACTGTGCCGTTCGTCGCCGAGGGCGTCTTGCCGCTCACGTTCTCGGTCGAATGGCGTTTGAAGAAACGGTTGACGAAGCCATACTCGACCTCGTTCGTGTCGGCGATGGCGTCCGTGGAATCGAAGCGGATGATGCGCGGAAAATTGTTGATGCCCGTGATCTTCCGGTAGATGACGTATGGCTCGACGACGTGGCGGAAGCGCAGGGAATTGTCGCCGCGATAGAAATTGCGCGCCAGCGCGGGCGAGCGCACGTCGAGGCTGACGTTCGCGTAGGCGCGCGACACGTCGCGGCCGAGCACGAGACGCGTCAGCGGGTCAATCGAGTTCGAGTAGTAAGTGCCGCGCAAGCTAGCCGAGGCCGTCGCCGACCAGCCGTTGCGGTAGAAGGGGACGGTGAAGGTCGGATTCACGTCGAGACGCTGCACGACCGACGGCGTGATGATGGGTTCGCCGTTCGCCTCCAGCCGAAACGTGGCGAGGTCTTCGACCGTCTCCTTGCGGCTGACGCCTTCAAGCGCGCCCTCGAAAGAAAAATAGACGGCCAGATGCTCGAAGAAGGTGATGGGCGAAGGCCGCTTCTGCAATTCGATGCTCGGCAGATTGCGGATGCGTATGCGCGCGTTCGGCAGCGTCGTGACCTGATTGCGCGCGAGGAAGTTGAAGCTGTAATCGCCGGCGTTCTTGTTGACGAAGAGTTGCGAGCGTTCTTCGGGCGAGATGGCCTGCTGGATGTTGTCGGAGAAGACCTGGCGAAAGGCGAGGTTGGAAGTGATGTTGATGTCGGCGGCGGCGAGGAAACCGTTCGGAAAGTAGTGCACGCCGTCGGCGTAGAAACTCGATCCGCCCTGATCCGGCCGCTCCGGCGACTCCTTCCCGCCGAAGATGCGATCCTGAACGTTGTAGAAGCCGAGATTGAAATAGGAGCGCGAGTTGGCGCGCGTGCGCACGTCCGCGCCGAAGCCGAGACCGCGCTTGGTGAAGATGTCGTTGCGCAGCGTGATGTCGGCCGAGCGGCCGAGCGTCTGGTAGTAGGCGTTCGAGAGGCGGAAGCCCTTCTTGCCCGAGCCGCTGAAGGTCGGCGTCAGGAAGCCGGAGGCGCGGTCGCGCCGCTTGAGCGAGACGGAGACGAAAGGGAGCGGCACGAGCGTCACGCCCTTCACCTTGAACTTCGGGTTGCGCGCGCGCACGCGGTCGTTCAGAGTGATCTCGGCGCGCTTGGCCGTGAAGCTCCACTTCGGCGTCTCCTCGTCGCAGGCCGTGATCTCGCTGTTGACGACGACGATGCGATTGGCCGACACCTTCTCCACCCGGTCGGCCGTAAAGTGGATGACCGTGCCGTCCTCGGTCTGGTTGGTGAAGCCGGTGGAGTTGACGAAGAAGCCGAGTTTGGTCGCGTAGTTGAACTCGGCGCGCGTGCCCGTGATGCGCTGCAACTCGCCCTGATCGAACACCACGTTGCCTTCGGCGACGACGCGGTTCGTCGCTTCGTAGACCGTCAGCTTGTCGGCCTGCAAGCGAAATATGCCGATGCGCGCGTCAACGTTCCCTTCGTTGACGACGACGCGCGCGCCCTCCGGCCCGGTCACGGTCTGCCTGTCGCTGTCAACGTCGAGTTTCTCGGTTGATTGATCGGCGGCGTTCGCGGCGCGCACCGGCAGGCGCGGGCGGATGGGTTGTTCCTGTTGCAGCGGGTTGACGTTCGGCGTGTCCGTGATCGGGTTCAACACCTTGCGCTCGACCGGGTTGGCCTGCTGCTGCTGCGCGCGTGCGCGCGGGGCGAAACAGCAGCCCGCGAGACACGACAGGACGCACCACGTCAGGAGCAGACGCGCCCCGCCGGTTTGAAGATTTTTAATGCAAGAGAGGGAACGCAAAAGAGTGAGCCGAAAGCCTCCGCCGCCTTGAATAACCAATCGCGCCCGCGTCACTTTTTCGTGCGACGGCCCGGGCGCGCGCTTTCGTTGCAAAAGCGCGGCGATGCTAACATGGGCCGCCGAGAGGCGACAAGGAGCTAACATTGTCGAGGAAAATTTTCGTACCCGCCTGCCGACGCGCGCACCTAGAAGCGGCCGGACGACCCGGCCGAACTCAACTGATGCCGCTCACGTCCCACAACTTCACGGTGTCGTCGCTTGCGCCCGCGAGCGTCTTGCCGTCGGGTGAAAAGGTGACGCGGTAAGTGATCCCCATGCTCTCTTCGGAGAGCTTCCGACGCACCAGCCCGGTCTCCGCGTCCCACAATTTAACCTCGTGATAAGTGCCGCTCGCCACCCAACGCCCGTCGGGCGAGAAGGCCACCGAAAAGATGGCGTTCAAACTGTCTTCCGTAAGCG
>DATCWB010000116.1:0-2249 GCA_036566625.1 Pyrinomonadaceae bacterium | reverse complement strand
CGGGCGTGCCGGGCGGCCGTGACCGCCGCCACCCGGCGTCTCGATGCGCACGCGCTCGCCCGCCTTCAAATCCCAGGAGCCTTTCGCGTCGATGCGCCGCGCGCGCGGGCGGCCGTCAACATCAACGCGCACTATCGCGTCACGCCCTGCCCGCCCTCCTTCCCCGCCCGCCAGACCGTAAGGCGCGCCCCGCCGCCGGTCTGCGAGCAGAGACATGCGCGCATCCACGAGCGTCTCGATCTCTCGGACGACGCCGTCGCCGCCGCGCCTCGCGCCCCGCCCGCCGGAATTCGCGCGAATCGCATACTCGCGCACGCGCAGCGGGTAAGCGTATTCGAGCGCCTCGACGGGTGTGTTCAGGCTGTTCGTCATGTGCGTGTGAACCGCGCTCATCCCATCGCGCGCAGGGCGCGCGCCCATGCCGCCCGCGACCGTCTCGTAATAGGCGAACTCGCGCCCGTTGCGCGCATCCATGCCGCCGATGGTCAGGTTGTTCATCGTGCCCTGGCTGGCCGCCGGAATCCGTCCGGGCAGGGCTTGCGACAACGCTTTGAATAAAGCGTCAACGATGCGCTGCGACGTTTCGACGTTCCCGCCCGCGACGGGTGCGGGCGGGAGCGCGTTGACGAGCGAGCCGCGCGGCGCGACCACTTCAATCGGCTCCATCAACCCCGCGCTCGCAGGGACTTCGCCCGCGCCGAGCAGGCAGCGAAAGACGTATGCGACCGCCGACACCGTGATCGCTTCGACCGCGTTGACCGGCCCGGCGACCTGCGCCGCGCTGCCCGTGAAATCAACTCGCGCACGTGCGCCTTCGACACTAACGCGCACGCGGATCACGCACGGCTCGCCGCCCACGCCGTCGTCATCGAGCGCGTCTTCCGCCTCGTAAACTCCGTCGGGAATCTCCCTGATGGCGGCGCGCATCACTCGCGCCGAGTAGTTGATGAGGTGAGCGGCGTAGCTCGCGGCTTCACCCGCTCCGGAGCGCGCGACGATCTCAAGCAGGCGCGTCGCGCCCGTCTTGAGCGAGCCGGTCTGCGCCGCGAAATCCGCACGCCGCTCGTCCGCCCCGCGCACGTTCGCCAGCAACAGACGCATCACGTCCTCGTTCACGCGCCCGCCGCGCAACAGGTGTACGGGCGGGATGCGCAAGCCCTCGCCGTACACGTCCGTCGCCATCCCCATCGAGCCGGGCGAGCCGCCGCCGATGTCCGCGTGGTGCGCGCGGTTGGCGACGTAAAAGAGAGGCGCGCGGCGACGCGGGGCGAAGACGCCCGCGACGAGCGTCACGTCCGGCAGGTGCGTGCCGCCCGCGAACGGGTCGTTGAGCGCGATCACGTCGCCCGGTTCGATGCGCGTTTCGCGGAGCGCGACCGCGACGGCCATCGGCATGCTGCCCAGGTGGACGGGCATGTGATCGCCCTGCGCGACGACGCGCCCGGTCGCGTCGAAGACGGCGCACGAGTAATCGCGTCGCTCCTTGATGTTCGGCGAGTGCGCCGTGCGCCGGAGCGTGATGCCCATCTCCTCCGCGACCGAGGTGTAGAGCGCGCGGTAAATTTCCAGCGTGACGGGATCGAAGTGGGGCTGACGTTTCATAGTTCGATGATCAGGTTGCCGTCCGCGTCAACGCGCGCCTCCTGCGCGTCGGCGGGCACGAGCGTCGTCGAGGAATACTCGGTGACGATGCAGGGCGTTTTCAGTCGCGCGCCCGCACGCAGGCGTTCGCGCTCGTAGACGCCGATGCGCGCGGGCTTGTTCGTGAAGTAGACCAGACGGCTCTCGTCCGGCTCGACGACAGACGCCGACGCGCTTCTCTCGACGCGCTCGCGCCTGAGTCGTGCTACCAGCCCGCGCGAGCGCAGGCGTGCGCTGACGATCTCGACCGCGCTCTCCGGCTGCGCGTAGCCGTAGCGCGCGAGATGCGCGCGATGAAACGCGGCGGCGAGCGTCCCGGCAGACTTCCATTCGATCTCCAACTCGAACGACTGCCCCTTGTAACGCGCCGCCACGCTGCGCGCGTGTCGTTGCCCCTCATCGCCGAAACCCTCGCGCCTGAGTGCGGCGCGCGCGGTGCGCTCCATCTCTCGAAACGCGCGTTCGAGTTCGCCGGTGTGCCCGCCCGCCGCGTCGTGCATCACGGTGCGGCTGGCATCCATGACGACATCCGAAGCGAGCGCGCCGAGGGCGGAGAGCGCGCCCGGCCTCTGCGGCACGATGACGCGCGGGATGCGCAGGCTCGCGGC
>DATCWB010000115.1:0-10746 GCA_036566625.1 Pyrinomonadaceae bacterium | reverse complement strand
GACAAACGGGTTTAGTCACTTTGGGTGAATTTATGTTATCTTATTTCCCCCGACTTTCATGCTCCTACCTCGCCGTGTGGCCGCCCCCAGCACGAGCAGCAGGGATAATCTCGATACAAGCCAGCATATTTGCAAACAACTTGTCAGGCGTCTGTGTTTTAGCAACATGAAGAATATAGCTCTGAAAAAGACCCGGCAGGCGACCGCCATTTCCCTCATGCTTCTGCTCCTGCTCGCCCCGGTCAACGCCGGGATTAACATCGCCACCGGCGATGGCATCACGGCATCGGGCGCGGACGGCATTAGCTACACCGGCGCGAACGGCATCACCGCCTCCGGCGCGGACGGTGTGCTCACGTTCGGCGTCAACGGTATCACCGCATCGGGCGCGGACGGCATCACGGCATCGGGCGCAGACGGGATCACGGCTTCAGGCGCGGATGGTATCACCGCATCGGGCGCGGACGGCGTGGCCTACCCGAGCACAAACAGCGTCGTCGCCGTCAAGCCGAGCGGCATCACGGCGTCGGGCGCAGACGGCATCACGGCGTCGGGCGCGGACGGCATCCTCGTCTCGACCGCCGACGGCACGCAGCACCGCGCCGATTCCATCGTGATCAACAACCCGAGCGGTATCACGGTCTCGACCGCCGACGGCCTGACCGCCATCGGCGCGAACGGCATCACGGCGTCGGGCGCGGACGGTATCCTCGTCTCGACCGCCGACGGCATCACGGCATCGGGCGCGGACGGCATCCTCGTCTCGACCGCCGACGGCGTGACGCTCAGGAGGGCGGACGGGCAGTTCTTTTCCGTCTCGCCAAACGGCATTACCATCTCGAAAGTTGACGGCATCACCGCCTCCGGCGCGGACGGCCTCGGCATCAACTCTTCCGAGAGCATCACCATCAGGACGCCCACAAGCCTCTCGACGACGAACAGCGCGGCGCGGCAGCAGGTCGGCTTGCAGAGTGTTGACCCCCAACTCGCGCTTCTTCTGAATCAGGCGAATCAGGCATCCGACGACAGCAACATCAACGCCGTCGTGGTCTATCACCAACTGCCGGGCGAGCGCGACTTCGCAGACCTCCAGCGCATCGGCATACTCGGCGGCACGCGCTTCCACGTCCTGCCCGCCGTCTACATCTCGGCCACTCCCGATCAGATATTCGCCCTCTCGCATTTCCCGAATGTGCGTTCCATCTACGGCAACCGCACGCTGCAACTGACGGCCGACCCCGGACAAGGGCTGACGGGCGTCGAACGCGCGCGGCGCGACGCCGACATCGTGCGCAACAATGCGGGTGCGCCCTTGAGCGGACGCGGCGTGACGGTGGCGGTGCTCGACACCGGGCTGGATTCGACGCACGGCGACCTCGCCGGTCGCGTCGCGCAGAACGTCAAACTCGCGGACGTGCAGAGCGCGAGCGTCGGCTTCAACTACCCGGCGAACGTCGAGAATTTGCCGAACACGGATCAGGTTTACGGTCACGGCACGTTCGTTGCGGGCGTCATCGGCGGGAGCGGCGCGCGTTCGGGCGGGCAATACACGGGCGTTGCGCCGGGCGCGCGCCTCGTCGGCATGAGCGCCGGCGACCTCAATCTCGTCTTCGTCTTAAACGGCCTCGATTACCTGTTGGAGCGCGGCGCGTCTCTGGGCGTGCGCGTCGTCAATTGCAGTTTCTCGGCCAACACCCTGTTCGACATCAACGATCCGGTCAACGTCGCGACGAAGATGCTCACGGACAGGGGCGTCAACGTCGTCTTCTCGGCGGGCAACACGGGCGCGGGCTGGCACACGCTGAACCCCTACGCCGTCGCGCCGTGGGTGGTCTCCGTCGGCGCGACCGATTTTCGCGGCCGCCTCGCGGACTTCTCCTCGCGCGGCAGTTTCGCGAGCCAACTCTTCCGCCCGACGCTCGTCGCGCCGGGCGTGCGCGTCGTGAGTCTGCGTTCGAGCGGCGTGAGCGTGACGGGCGCGGAAGGCGTGGGCTTTAACGGCGATGTGAATATCGCGCCGGGCAACGTGCCGTTCTACACGACGGCCAGCGGCACGAGCTTTTCCGCGCCGCAGGTGGCCGGGGCTATCGCCCTGATGCTCGAAGCGAACCCGAAACTTTCGCCCGCCGAGGTGCGCGACATCCTGCAACGCACGGCCACGCCGCTCGCGGCTTACTACGCGCACGAAGTGGGCGCGGGCGTGCTCAATACGCACGCGGCCGTGTTGGAATCCGCCTTCCCCGAGCGCAAGCTCGGCAACTTCCGCGCAACGCTTAACAGAGGGCAGGTACGTTTCGTGAGCGACCCGTTGCGCGAGATTAACGGCACGGTCAACCCCGGCGCGTCCGGGTTTGAGACCACCGTCGAGATTCCGGCCGATGCGCTCGTCGCCTCGATGCAGATCGGTTGGAGCGCGCTCAGCGTGAACGATCTCGGCTTCGCCATGTTTGACGCGAGCGGCCGAAAGCAGGCCGACGAGAACGACATCAACCTGCCCGGCCTGACGGGCAAACGTGAGCGCGCCGTGCTGTCCGCGCCGCCCGCGGGCGTGTGGCGCGTGACGGTGAAGAACACGCTCGGCGGCCTCGCCGTCACGCCGCAGCGATTCACAGGTGTGCTGGAAGTGGCGCGCGCCGAGTATGCGCCCGTCAAAGACATTAGCGCGCTCGGCGCGGCCGAGCGCGCGGCCGTCTACCAGAACATTCGCTCGTTCGTGATGTCGCCGGCGGGGCAGAAGTTCCGCCCCACGCAGGCCGTCACGCGCGGCGAACTGGCCGAATCTCTCGTGCTCGGCGGATGCGTTCCGCAATACGTGCCCGCCGCGGCGAGCTATCGCGACGTGCGAAGTGCGGCCGCGATGCTTTTCGTCGAGAGCGTGCAGAATGCGCCGCAGGGCGCGCTCTTCACGGACGTTGAGCGGGGCGGCGCGTTCGCGCCGAACGACGCGGCGGGGCGTCTCACGGCGGCGGTCGCGCTGGTGCGCGCCGCAGGGCTGCAAGCCGAAGCCGAGTCTGCCCAGACCCTGCCGCTAACCACGCTCTTCGATGCGAGCCTGATCCCTTCGTCCCTGCGCGGCTACGTGCGCGTCGCCATCTCGCGCGGGCTGCTCTCGGCCGCCAACTCTAACTTCCGCCCGCAAGCCCCGCTCACGCGCCTCGAACTCGCGCAGGCGATGGTCGCCATGCAGAAGCTTCAAACGAAGTAAGCCATCGGGAAAGAACGGGTAAGGGCAAAGACAAAAGCGGCGCGCAACGATTAAGTGTTGCGCGCCGCTTCCTGTTTTTACCTTCTCCCTTTTTACTGCTTCACGAACAACTCCTCCGCATTCCATAGTGAGAAGGGCGGGAGCGGGCTGGGACGGTAGTTGCCGATGCGCGTGTTGGCGGCGACGGCGATGTGGCGCGTGACGATGGGGATGAGCGGGAGTTGTTCGGCCATCAACATCTGTATGTCGCGGAAGATGGCGCGGCGGCGCTCCCGGTCAACTTCGTGTGCTTGCCGCGTGGTCAACTCGTCGAGCCGGACTTCCCATTCCGTGGCGGGCTTCGGCTGTTTGGGATGCCAGAAGTGTTGCGGGCTGCCGCTGCGCAGCAGGTCTGTGTAGGAAGACGGGTCTGGTTCGGACACCGACGTGCCGAAGAGCACCGCCTCGTAGTCGTAAGACTGATTGATGCGCGCGGACAACTGCGCGTTCTCGATGGGCGCGACCTGCACGTTCATCCCGAGCTTCTTCAAATCCTCCTGAATGACAATCGCGCTCTTGACGCGCACCTCGTTGCCGGCGGGCGCGATGATCGTAAACTCGACGCGATTGCCTTTCGCGTCCGTCAACTCGGGCGCGGCCTCTGTGCCGCCGAAAGCGAAGCCCGCTTCGCGCAGCAGAGCGCGCGCCCGTTCCAGTTCATACGGGGTGCGCGGAACGTCTGCGGCCGCCCACGCGCGGTTGCCGCTTGAGACGAAGTTGTAGAGCGGCGTGGCGAGTCCCTGCCAGGTGTTGGCGGCGATGGAATCGCGGTCAATGGCGTGCGAGACGGCGCGGCGGAAACGCGCGTCCGTAAACCAGGCGAGTTTCGCGGGGTCAACGATTGATTTGCCGTCTTCGCGCTTGCCGGGGTTGAGATTGAACCAGAGGTTGTCGGCATAGAGGCCGGGGCCGAGATCGTGCGCGCGCGTGTTGCCCTGCCCCGCGCGGAGGCTCGCAAAATCGGTCGGGCGCACGCGGTCAACGATGTCGAGCGTGCTTTGGCCGAGTCGCGTGAGGGCGTTGTTCTCGTCTCCGACCACTTCGAGGACGAGGCGGTCGAGATACGGGAGTTGATTGCCCGCCGCGTCGCGCTTCCAGTAGTGCGGGTTGCGCTTGAGTGTGACGCGCTCGCCCGGCGTGCTCGATTCGACGGCGAACGCCCCGGCCGTGACCATTGAAGCCGGGTCGCTCGTCACGCCGTAAGCGTTGTTGAATTCGTTTTTGCCGAGCGCCGCTTCGAGCGCGCGGCGCGGCAGCACGTTCAGATTCGACATGTAGTTTTCCGGCACGGCGATGGCTTCGGCGAAACCGAGCCGGAGGCGGCGCGCGTCCGAGACCGTGACCTCGATGGGCTTGCCGCCGATGAGCATGGCGTCGCGGTAGATGGGCGAGGCGACGCGTTCGTCGTAGAGCGTGCGCAGGGTGAAGGCCACGTCGTCCGAGGTGAGCGGCTGGCCGTCGGAGAACTTCAAATTGTCGCGCAAGGTGACTTCGACGCTCTTGCCGTCGTCGGAGAGTTTCCAACTTTCGGCGAGCGCGGGCACGTAAGTTTGATTGTCGTGATTGAGTTCGACGAGGCGGCTGCCCGTCAGGAAGAAGGAGACGTAGAGCGAAGGCTCGTCGGCGGCGAGCATGTAGTTGAAGGTCTTCGGCGGCGAAGAGAGCCGGTAGGTGAGTGAGCCGCCGCGTGTGCCGGCCACCGGCGCGGTCGGCAGTTTACCATCGCCGACGCCCGCCGTGTTCGATGCGGGCGGCGTCTGCTGGCACGCGCTCATCAGAAGCAGGGCGGCGACGAGCAACAGGCTGACAAGAGATCGTCCTGACGGGGAAAGTTTCATTTCAACATACTCAGGTTGTCTGAAGATTAAAAAACGTGAGGCGTTTCGTGCGAACGTGCGCACAGGTGAGGTGATCCGATTCAAACATTTATACCGGCGGATGTCCAGAACTATGTGCGCCGGACTCTTGCCCTCGCGCCGCGAATAGATGTTAAATCAACGCGCGATGAGTTCCGCCAACGTCCCCCGCGAACAATCCGAGTGACCCATGTGCTGAAACTGATTCTCTCCAGAGCCTTGCAGGGCGTGGTCGTGCTGCTGGTCGTCTCCGCGCTGACCTTCGCGCTGCTGGCGGCGGCCGGCGGCGACGCGCTCGGCGAATTGGCGAGCGAGGGCGGCGCATCCGAAGCGACGCTCAAAGAGATGCGGCGCGTCTATGGCCTCGACGAACCGCTCGCCGCGCGCTATGCCCACTGGCTGTCGAATCTCGCGCGCGGGCGCATGGGCGAATCCTTCTACTACCACGCGCCGGTAGCAACCATCATCTGGCCGCGCCTCTTGCGGACGCTCGCGCTGGCCGCCGCCGCCCTCTTCTTAGCTCTTTCATTCTCGCTCGCGCTCGGCGCGCTGGCCGCGCGACGAAGGGGCAGCCTGTGGGATCGCGCGAGTGAACTCATCATCCTGCTCACGGCCTCGACGCCGCGCATCGTGCTCGCGCTCATCACCCTCGCCATCGTCGCGCGCACCTCCTGGTTTCCCGTCGGCGGCGCGGCGGGCACGGAGACGCTGGCCGACATCAGCCCTCTGCGCATCCTGCCGCCCGCAATCGTGCTCGCGCTCCCGCTCGTGGCCCTGTTTCTGGCGCAGGCGCGCGAGGGTTTGAGTCATGCGCTCGCGCTGGACTTCGTGCAGGTGGCGCGCGCGAAAGGATTGCCGGAACGCGCCGTCATCATGCGCCACGCGCTGCGCGACGCGCTGAATCCGCTGATCACACTTTTCGGCTACGCGTCCGGCAGCGTCGTGAGCGGTTCGGTCATCGTCGAGACGGTGCTCGGATGGTCGGGGCTTGGCGCGCTCAGCGTCAACGCCGTGCGCTACCGCGACGTGCCGCTCCTGATGGGCGTCGTCATGATCACGGCGACGGCGGTGCTTGCCGGTAATCTCCTCGCCGACATCCTGCTGCGTCTGAACGACCCGCGCCTGCGACCGCGCCGCGCGCCCGCGCGCACCCGCCGTGCGAGTGGCCGCTCTCTCGACCTGCCCGCTTCCGGCGCGTAAACATTCGCATGACCGACACACAGCCGCCGCACCTCTCCGACACATACACCGCACCGCCGCCGGACGCGTGGGAACGCGGATATGCCGCGCCGGGAAGTTGGCACGGGCGTGTACGCCGAAGGCTCGCGCGGCGTTGGAAGTTGATCGCGGGACTCGGCATCGTCTCGACGTTCTACGTCCTCGCCGTGCTGGCGAATTTCGTCGCGCCTTACGACGCGAGCGAGCAGTCGCGACAGCAGCCCCTCGCTCCGCCGACGCCGATCCGTTTCAGAGACCGGGAAGGCCGCTGGCACGCGCGCCCGTTCATCTACCGCCTGCGCCTCGCCGATCCGCTCGCGCGCACTTACACCGAAGACACCGCCGCGCGCTTCCCCCTCGTCCTCTACACGCGCGGCCATTCCTACAAACTCCTGGGACTGTTCCAGACCGACAGGCATCTCTTCGGAGTCGTACGCGACGCGCGCCGGAATTTTGACCCGTCGCAAAACTCCGGCGCGGACGCCGGCGCGAACGCGACGCAGAGCGCAAACGCCCCGCCGCCGCAACGCGTCTACCTGCTCGGCACGGATGAGTTCGGGCGCGACCGACTCTCGCGCCTGTTGATGGCCTCGCGTTTCTCGCTCGCGGTCGGGCCGCTGGGCACGCTCCTGGCGGGCATCCTCGGAGTTTTTCTGGGCTGTGTGTCGGGCTACGCGGGGCGCAGGGTAGACGCGCTGTTGATGCGCGCGGCCGATGCGATGCTGGCCTTGCCCGATCTCGTCCTGATACTGGCGGCGCGCGCCGCCTTCCCGCTCGTGCTGCCGCCGGCGCGCGCCGGCGCGCTGCTCGTCGGGATATTCATCGCCATCGGGTGGGCGGAGATGGCGCGACTCGCACGCGGGCTGGTGTTGGGGTTGCGAGAGCGCGAGTTTGTGCTGGCCGCCGTGTCGCTCGGGCTGACCGAGACGCGGATACTTTTTCGCCACATCCTGCCGAACGCCTCGCGCCCGCTCGTCGTGCAACTCTCGCTGATGCTGCCCGCGTTCCTGTTGGCCGAGACCGCGCTCTCCTTTCTCGGCGTCGGCGTGCAGGAACCGGCGGCGAGTTGGGGCAACATGCTCGTGGCGGCGGGCAACCTCACGCTCCTCGGCCAGCAACCGCTCGTCCTGCTCTCGCCCGCCTTCGCCATCTTCCTCTTCGTGCTCGGCGTGCGACTTTTGAGCGACGGCCTCAGACGCGACGGCGACACCCGCGCGGGTTGAAACCTGAAGCGTGATGTGGAGGCCGGAGTTTGAGGGCGACCTGCTTAACGGGGCGCGAGCGGTTGGAAGTTGTCGCCGTTTTTGAAGGTGAGGGCGTGCTTTTTGCCGTCCTGTTTGACGTTGACGAGGTTGATCTGATCGTCGTAGAGGTCGAACATAAATTGATTGCGCAGTTGCACGCCCGCCGAGCCTTCGGGCAGGTGCGCCTCGAAGTAGAGCCACGCGCTGTCAACGCCCGCGTCCATGCCGACCCACGCCAGCTTGACCATCTCGCCTTTGGCGTTCTTCAACTGGAAAGTTTCCTGTAGATAGGCGACGAGCAGCGGCTCTGTTTCCTTCTTCCGGTCGAGGCGCACGGCCTTGCCGCTCCGCCGGCTCAGGACGTTTTCCAGATCGTCCGGAAACGTGCGCAGCGTGATTTGCAGCGACCGCTGCGGCGCGTTGTAGTCAACCTCCGTGAAACTCGTGTGGAACTTGTGAGCCGCCGCCGCCGGAACGGCATGCGACAACGATAGGCCGAAGGCGGCGACGAGAACGAGACTCAGAATGTAACGGGCTGGCTTCATAAATCAACTTCCTGAGAAAAAGTGGAAAGGGAGAAAGGGGAAAGGTAAAAGACGTGCGCGAATAGTTGCCGCTTGATCTTACCCTTTGCCCATTCCCCCTTCCCCCTTTCCCCAAACTTACTGTGTCGGCGTCGGGGTCGGCGACGGCTCTTTGCGTTCGAGCAACTGCATGGGGTTGGGCTGCGCCTGCCCGTCTTTGAAGAGTTGGAAGCGCGACTTGACGGGGCGGCGCGGGAAGCTGTTGTTCGCCATGTCCACGTCGGCCGTCTCAAGGCGCGGATCGAGCGAGATGGCGCGAATTTCCTTGTTCGTCATGATCAGCTTGGAGACTTCCGTGTTGTTGTAGCGCCAGATTTCCGCGGGGATGCGCATCATCTCGCGCGTGCCGTCCATGTATTCGATGTCGAAGATGACGGGGCTGACGAGGCCGCCGATGTTCTTCAAATCGACGACGTAGAAATTGAGGCCGGTCTGAAGCAGTTCGCGCTCGCGCGCGTTGAGGGTTTGCAGCAATTGCTGGTACTGCTCGCGGTCGCGTTCGGTGACGACGAGTTCGTCGTACGTGTTGTAGAAATCGCGCAAACTGGGGAACTCGTCCACGCGCTTCGGGAGAGACTTGTTGCGCTCCTGCGAGAGCGTCTGCGGCCGTTCGTTGCGATCTTTCAGGCGCGCGGCCTTGTCGAGTTCGGGGTTGCCGGTGAAGGGCTGGAAGAGGCGCACGCGCTCGATGGAGAGATCGACGTGGTCGGTCGTGTAGAACCAGCCGTGCCAGAACCAGTCGAGGTCAACGCCGGAAGCGTCCTCCATCGAGCGGAAGAAATCGGCGGGCATCGGCCGCTTGAACTTCCAACGCTGCGAGTATTGACGAAAGGCGAAATCGAACAACTCGCGCCCGAGGACGGTTTCGCGCAGGACGTTCAAGGCGGTTGCGGGTTTGCCGTAGGCGTTGTTGCCGAATTGCAAGACCGATTCCGAGTTCGTCATGATCGGCACCTGATTCGTGCTCGCCATATACTCGCGTATGTTCTGCGGCTCGCCGCGCCACGAAGGGTAATTCTCCTCCCACTCCTGCTCGGCCAGAAATTGCAAAAACGAGTTCAGCCCCTCGTCCATCCACGTCCACTGGCGTTCATCCGAGTTGACGATCATCGGGAAATAGTTGTGGCCGACTTCGTGTATGACGACCGAGATCAAACCGTACTTCGTGCCCGCCGAGTAAGTCCCGTCTGCTTGCGGGCGCGGGCCGTTGAAGCAGATCATCGGGTATTCCATGCCGCCCACGGGGCCGTTGACTGAGATCGCCACGGGGTACGGGTAGGTGAACGAGTAGCGCGAATAGACGTTGAGGGTGTGGATGATGGAATGCGTCGAGTAGCGTTCCCACAAAGGATTTCCTTCCTTCGGGTAGTATGACATCGCCATCACGCGATTGCCCTCGACGTTGTGCCCCTGCGCGTCCCAGATGAACTTGCGCGACGAGGCGAAAGCGAAATCGCGCACGTTGTCGGCGTGGTAGACCCACGTCTTCTTGCCCGCGGGCTTGTGCGATTCATTGGCGAGCGCCTCGGCGGGCGTCACGATGAGCACGGGGTTTTTGGCCGTGCGCGCCTGTTCGAGACGCTGGCGCTGCGCGGGGGTCAGAACGGCGTTCGGGTTTTGCAGGACGCCCGTCGAGGCGACGACGTGATCGTCGGGCACGGTGATCGAGACGCGGTAGTTGCCGAACTCCAGCGTGAACTCGCCCGACCCCAGAAACTGTTTGTGCTGCCAGCCCGACACGTCGTTGTAGGCAGCCATGCGCGGAAACCAGTGCGCGATCTCGTAGAGATAGTTGCCGTCTTTGGGGAAGAACTCGTAGCCGGTGCGCCCGCCGATTTTGCGCTGGTCGTTGATGTTGTAGTTCCAGTCCACGGAGAAGGCGACCGATGCTCCGGGCGCGAGCGGCTGCGGCAAATCAACTCGCATCATCGTCTTATTGATGGTGTGCCGGAGCGGCGCGCCTTTGGCGTCGCGCACGGCCGTGATGCGATAGCCGCCCTCGAACGTGCGCGCGTGGAGCAGGTTCTCGATCTGATTCAGGGGCACGCGCTCAAGGTTAGGCGCGGTCTGCGTGAGGCGCGCGTCGGAGTCCTGCCGCCAGATGTTCTGGTCGAGTTGCAGCCAGAGGTAGGCGAGCGTGTCGGGCGACTGGTTGTGATAGGTGATGGTCTCGGAGGCGTTGATGCGCTGGTTCACGTCGTCGAGTTCGACGTTGATCTGGTAGTCGGCGCGCTGCTGCCAGTAAGAGCGACCGGGCGCGCCCGAGGCCGCGCGCTGCTCGTTCGGCGTCGGTAAGATTTCCTCAAGCTGCCTGAACTTATCACTCGGATTCGTCTTCGATTGCGACAGCACGGCGGCGGGCGCGAACGCGAGACATAAGACGGCCAGCACAACGGAGCGCGTAATTTTCGTCAACATACCAGAGAGCTTCCTTTTTACAAGAGAGACTTGACTTGTAGCCTATCGGCCGCGGGAACGCGGGAGATCGTCAACGGCGGCGCGAGGGGAGGAGCGAAACCGTGCTTCCGGCAATTTGACGAAGGGTAACGAACTCGGCCGATTGTATATATACGCATCGTGGAACACAAAAGTTAAAGGGC
>DATCWB010000114.1:0-3493 GCA_036566625.1 Pyrinomonadaceae bacterium | reverse complement strand
CAGCAAACCCTCGTATACTTTCGGCTCCGTGTCGGCGATCACATACTCGCCGTTCGCGTCCGTCCGCGCCGTATAAGTTTTTCCGTCGCACCCGCCGAGGAAGCGGTTGAACTTTTCGCACAACTTAACTTCAATATTCTCGACGGGCTTGCCGTTGAAGAGAACTTTACCCTGCACGTTGCCCGTGCCGGCGGCGGGCTTCTGTTTCTCGACGCCTCCGGCGACGCTCCCGGCCGGAGTCGGCGCGGATGAATTTGTCGCTCCGACTGCCGGTTGCGAATTCGTGTTACCGGCCTTGCAACCCGCCAGCGCGATTGAGGCTATTACGCACAGGCAGCTAACCAGCCATTTCTTTAGCATCATCATATGAGCCTTTCCTTTGTCTCTCCGCAAGCAGGGGAACATGGGAGCTGACGGTTTTAGGGTGGATGCCGGGCGGCGACGGTCAGCGCGCCTCAGGGACAGGAAAGCCGCCGCCGGCAAATGATGTTCACAATGCTAGAGCGAGGGTCTTGCTCAATTCGGGTGGCGGATAATTTACGACGGCGAGGCAGGATCAGGAAAGCGACAAATGGGATTTTGTCCCGCGTGAGGCGAAAGTGCGGAGCGTCATGACATCCGTGCGCTCCGCCGACGAAAGAAAAGGGCGGCCGCATCGGGCGGCCGCCCTTGTGTGTCGAGAGATTACGTGCGCCGTCAGTAAGCTTTGAGTTCGGTGATGGCGCGCAGCACGTCTTCGGGTTGGGGGAGGATGGCGTCTTCGAGTTGGGGCGCGTAGGCCACGAAGGTGTCGAGCGCGGCCACGCGGCGGACTGGCGCGTCCAGGTACTCGAACAGTTCGTCGCCGATGCGCGCGGCGATCTCCGCGCCGAAGCCGTGCGTGCGGGTGTCTTCGTGCGCGACGATGACGCGGCTCGTTTTCCTGACGGTCGCGGCGATTGCCTCCCAGTCGTAGGGCGCGAGCGTGCGCAGGTCTATGATTTCGACGCTCACCCCTTGCGCTTCGGCCTGCTTGGCGGCAACGACAGAGCGTTGGACGAGCGCGCCGTAAGTGATGATCGAAAGATCGGTTCCTTCGCGCACGGTTCTTGCCTTGCCGAAGGGGATCATAAAGTTGTCGGGCGGGTACTGCGATTTGTTGTACGCCTGACGGTAGAGGTGCTTGTGTTCGAGAAAGAGCACGGGGTCGTCCGAGCGGATCGCGGTGCGCAGCAGACCGTTGGCGTCGAGGGCGTTCGAGGGATAGACGACGCGCAAGCCCGGAATGTGCGTGAAGAGCGTGTCGCCCGATTGCGAGTGGTAGACCGCGCCGCCTTTCAGGTAGCCGCCGACGGGGCAGCGGATGACGATGGGCGCTTTGAAGTCGTTCGCGGAACGCCAGCGCATCAGCGCGAGTTCGTTTCTGATCTGGTGATAGGCAGGCCAGATGTAGTCGAAGAACTGAATCTCGACGACAGGTTTCAACCCACGCGTCGCCATGCCGATGGCGCGGCCGACGATGTTGGCCTCGGCCAGCGGCGAGTTGAAGACGCGCGCCGAGCCGAAACTGCGCTGCAAGTTGGCCGTCACTTTGAAGACGCCGCCCTTGCCTTTAACCTTCCCCAAATTCTCTTCGCGCGACACGTCGGCCACGTCTTCGCCGAAGACGACGATTGAAGGATTGCGCGCCATCTCTTCGTGCAGGCAGCGATTGATGTTGTCAACCATCGTGCCCGCGTTGCCGGAAACTTCCGCGCCCGCCTCCGTGTCGAACTCTGTGGAGGTGGGGTCAACGTCGGGCGAATAGACAAAGTGCGTCGCCGTCTCCGGCGTGGGCTGCGGGCTCTGGAGCGCGATGTCTGCCGCCTCGCCGACGATAGCGTCAACCTCGTCTTTTAACTTCTGCAACTCTTCCTGCGTGACGAAGCCTTCCTCTACGAGCAACGCGCCGAAGCGCTTGACGGGGTCGCGTTCGGCGTCGGACGTGCGCTCCTCGTCGGGGCGGTAGAGTTTTTCGTCGTCGGAGAGCGAGTGCGAATAGGGGCGGATCACTTTCGCGTGGACGAGCGCAGGGCCACGACGCGCGCGGCAATATTCGACGGCGCGTGTGAGCGTCTCCAGGGATTCGACCGGGTCTGTACCGTCGCACTTCTGCAAGTAGAGATCGGGGAAGCCCGCGACGAGGCGCGACACGTCGCCGCCCGCCGTCTGCACCTCGACGGGCACGCTGATCGCGTAGCCGTTATCTTCGACGAGGAACAGTACGGGCAACTTCAAGTTGCTCGCCGTGTTCAGAGCTTCCCAAAACTCGCCCTGGCTCGTCGTGCCGTCGCCGGTCGAAACGTAGACTACCTCGTCGGCGTGAAAATTCTCTGCGCGCCCCTTCAACTCCTCGATCAGCCCGACGCGATAGCCCGCCTCCGCGCAGCCAACTGCTTGCAGGAACTGCGTGCCCGTCGGCGACGATTGCGAAACGATGTTGAGTCGCTTGTGACCCCAGTGCGAGGGCATCTGGCGGCCGTGCGAGTTGGGGTCGGCCTCCGCGCCGACGGCCGAGAGCAGTTGTTCGAGCGGCGTCATGCCGAGTTGCAGGCAGAGCGCGCGGTCGCGGTAATAGGGGTAGAACCAATCGTAGCCCGGACGCAGGGCCATCCCGGCGGCTGTCAGCACGGCCTCGTGCCCCGCGCCGCTGATCTGGAAAAAGATTTTGTTTTGGCCCTTGAGTTGAATCTCTTTGTCGTCAACGCGCCGCGACATGTACATCGTCCGGTAGATGCCGATCATCTGCTCTCGATCCAGCCCGCGATATTCACGCGCCTTCAATTCGGTCGCCATGCTGTTACCACTCCTGCTTCTTGAATAATGGAAATTTAATAAACCTTCGCGCGACCTGATTGCAAGCCGTGGGATTCGGTTTCCGGCAGCGCGCCCGCCGCGACCGAACCGGCGCGCTCACTCAACCGTAAAATTAACTCGCTGCGATGCGCTCGTCTTCGCTCCGCGGTCAATCACCGTGACTTGCAGCGCGTAACGCCCGACGGACAGCGACGCAAGCGATATTTCCGCCCCGTAAGCGATCCGGGAAAAGTCCTGTCCTTCGGGCGATACCTTGCGCAGTTCGTCCGTCACCACCGGCTGGTCGTTGCGGAAAATCTGTATCTGGAGAACCACGTCGGGGGCTGCGCCCGGCGCGCCCTGCGCCGCGTTATAGATAAAGGTCAGGAAGCGCAGGTGAGAGTTGCGTGAGAAGCGGCGCTCGGGGCTGAACTGCCCGATGAAGTTCGCCGCGTCGTTGACCGCCGCCGCCTGCGCCGGGCGTTCGCCGAGTTGCAGGCTGCTCAGAGTGAGGCGGCCGCTCTTGAGGTCTGGAATCTCCACCCACTCCGCCGCGCCGCCTACGCGCCCGCTGCGAGCGTCGCGCGCCGCGACGCGCACTTGATAGAGGCCGGGGGCGAGGCCGACCTGATGGTTGTATAAAACGCTGCGTCGCCCTTGAGACGCCTGCTGCGTCGCC
>DATCWB010000113.1:0-3490 GCA_036566625.1 Pyrinomonadaceae bacterium | reverse complement strand
AACGATTATTAACGCCCGCCATTCGCCGCCCGAACTTTTATCCAGAGACCACGACGGATTGAAATTTCTTTCCATGTCTTGCGCGTTCTCTGCCTGTCGTTCGGAGCATGCGTTCGGCGTGGTGACGTGACAGCTATCGCTCCGATAGGCTATGCTTTGCCGACCGACTGTTGTTTGAATTTCAGGCAATATTCAAGCTGTTAGTGATTAGCTGTTAGTTGTCGGCAATAAGCGTTCCGGCTCGTCGCCGACAGCTTTTTCGGAGAGGTGCAAGAGTGGTTGAATTGGCAGCACTGGAAATGCTGTGTGGGGGAAACTCCACCGTGGGTTCGAATCCCACCCTCTCCGCCTTCGTTCAGATAAAGGACTTCACCGATGCAAGATGACAAACTCGCCGCCGACGAGGCGCGCCGCATCGCTCAACACGATGCGCTCAAGGCCGGCGTCGAGGGCGACGTGAACGCAGAGATCGCAGCCCGCGCCGACCGCACCACGCGCCCCGAAGCCGAGCGCATGGAACAGGTCGCCGGCGAGTTTCGCGGCAAGGCGATCAACGAAGTGGTCGAGACGGAGCGGGAGGTGGAACGCGGGCGCGGCGCGGCGCGCATCTCGCAAGTCGTCGATTTCATCTTCTGGGTGATCTACGCCTTGCTCGCCATCAGGTTCCTGCTCGCGCTCCTGGCCGCGCGCCGCAGCGCGGGTTTCGTGCAGTTCATCTACACGATCAGCGATCCGTTTTACGCGCCGTTCCGCGGCATCGTGGCCGAGCCGACGGCCGAGGGCGGCGCGCGTTTCGCGCTCTCGATCCTGCTCGCCATCGTCGTCTACGCCGTGCTGCACCTGGGGATTAATAAGTTGCTGCGTCTGATCGCGCATCGCAAGACGGAGATTTAATCCAGACGCCCGAACTTCGCTATAAACGTCGCCACGACCTGACAGCTAACCCGCTAAAGCGCATGAACAAGAGAATCCTGATAAGCGTCGTGCTCCTGTGTCTGCTGTTGACGGGGGCGGGCAAGGCACAACGCGGGCAGACGCGCCCGAAGCCGCAGCAAAAGGGCGCGGTCTGCGGCGACCCGACGCTGCCGTGCAAGACGGGCGACGTGAAGTTCGAGCCGCACGATCTGCCTTTTCGTATTTCCGCGCAGGCCGTGATCTGGGAGAGCGAACCCTTCTACGCCGTTATTTTGCACAGCATTCGTGCGGCGGAGGACGACTGCCTGAAATTCGTGCCGGAAGCCGAGCGACAGGCGGCGCAGGCGTTGTTCCCGCGTCACAAGGTCTTTACGGATCGCGCGTGCGGCGAACCCGGTGAGACTTACTACACGGGCACGCGCCCCGGCACACGCTTCATGGCCGTCTACGCCGGCCGGACGCGCGCCGAGGCCAGCGCCATGCTCGCGCGGGTCAAAGCCACGGGCAAATTCGCCGGCGCAAATTTGCGGCGCATGACCATCGGCTTTAACGGGACTTAGAGCGCGACGCGCGCACCTATTTGCGCATCGCGCGGCGGACGGGTTAAAGTAAGCGGCGTCGGGCAATCGAGAGAGCGCGGTCGCGCGCTGATTGCAAAGTTTGACAATTTATCAGACTTCGGGCTCCGCACAACGCTCGTCTCGCGAACTCCGCCAGGCCAGGAATGGAGCAACGGTAGCGTTGGCCGCGTGTGTTGCGGGTCAGTCCGAAGTCTGACCATATCCGGGAAAGAGTTGCCGCCGGGCGAGCGTAAGAGTTGCCGAAGCGGGCGAGTTTGGAGCACAATCCGACATCGCCGCTGCGGGAGAAATCGAAACGCTCCGTGGGCGCGGCAACTCTTTTTCATTTTCGGCCACGCATGAAAATCAACTTCCGAAGGCTCGACCACGTGCAACTCTGCATCCCGCCCGAGGCGGAAGGGCGTGCGCGCGGGTTCTACGGCGAATTGCTCGGCCTCCGGGAGATCGAGAAGCCCGAACCGCTCAGGGCGCGCGGCGGCCTCTGGTTCGAGATCGCGGATGTTCAACTGCACGTCGGCGTCGAAAGCGTCCAGGGCAAGTCGAAACGCCACCCCGCGTTTGAAGTGGAGAATATCGAGGCCGTCAGAAGTTATCTCGAACAGAACGGCGTGCCGACGAGAGACGAAATCTCGCTCGCCGGAATCACACGCTTCTCCTTCTTCGACCCATTCGACAACCGCATCGAGCTTTTAGAAAAAACGAACGGCAACGCTCAAGCGACCACGGGCAACTGATCACAGGCAACCGACAGCTTTATGGCTTACCAAGTCATCGCACGCAAATGGCGTCCGCAAACTTTCGAGGAAGTGACCGGGCAGGAACCGATCACGCGGACGCTGCGCGGCGCGCTCGAACACGAACGCCTCCACCACGCATACCTCTTCTCCGGCGCGCGCGGCGTGGGCAAGACGACGACGGCGCGCCTGCTCGCCAAAGCCCTCAACTGTCACAAGTTCAAACAGCCCACGGCCACGCCCTGCCGGACGACCGACGCGGATCAGTGTTCTTCGTGCCGCGAAGTGGCCGAGGGGCGTTCAATTGACGTGCTCGAAATCGACGCCGCATCGAACACGGGCGTGGACAACGTGCGTGATTCGATCATCAACACGGTCGGCGTCAGCCCGGCACGCGACCGCTACAAAGTCTTCATCATCGACGAGGTTCACATGCTGTCGGGCGCGGCGTTCAACGCACTCTTGAAGACGCTGGAAGAGCCGCCGCCGCGCGTCGTCTTCATCATGGCGACCACCGAGTCGCACAAAATCCCCGACACCATCCTCTCGCGCAGCCAGCAGTTCGAGTTTCGCACCATCGCCACGGCGCGCATCAGTGAACGCCTGCGGCTCATCGCCGATGCCGAGGGGATCAAGGTCGCGGACGAGGCCCTGCGCGAGATCGCGCGCGCGGGCGAAGGCTCGATGCGTGATGCGCAGTCGGCCTTCGATCAGGTCATCAGTTTCAGCGACGCCGAGATCACGGTCGGGGACGTTGAGGCCGCGCTCGGCATCGCCGGGGCGGAACTGCGCACGCGCGTCATGCGTTCGATTTCGACGGGCGCGCCGCGCGACGCGCTCGCCGTCGTTGACGATCTGGTGATGCGCGGGCACGACCTGAGAAATTTTTGCCGCGACCTGTTATCGCACTTGCGCGACCTGCTGGTCGTAAAAGTGGCCGGCGACGCGGCCGAAGGGCTGGACGCAGGCGACGCCGAGCGCAGGGAACTGAGCTTAGCGGCGCAGGAATTTTCGGAGTCGGACCTCGTGCGCTTCTTCCACAGCCTGTCGGAGACGGAGCGCGTTCTGCGCGAGGGCGCGCACCCTCGTTACCAACTCGAAATCGGACTGGTCAAGCTGATCGAGATGCGCCGCCTCGCGCCGCTCGGCGCGATCATCGAACGCCTGAATGCGCTCGAAGAGGCTCTCCGCACGGGCAAATCACCCGCCATCGGCGCGGCGGGCGCGTCCACGCCTCCGGGCGGCGCGGGCGGCGGCAGC
>DATCWB010000112.1:0-14669 GCA_036566625.1 Pyrinomonadaceae bacterium | reverse complement strand
CTTCGAGTTCGAGTTGCCACCGATCCCGGCCGTCGGTAACATCGGTGGCGGCAACAAGACCGTGGCCGACTTCATGTACAGCAGCGCGGCGACCGACAACCTGTGGGACGGCATGTGGGGCATCCTGCGCGAGTACAAGGGCGTGCGCCCCGGCGTCGCGGCCCTGCCCAGCAACCTGCGCGGCGAAGTGTCGAGCAGCGATCCCGGCCTGCGCACGGACTTCTGCCCGGCGGGCGCGCCCCAGAAGCACTTCTCCGTCGAGGCTCGCCTCGCCACGGAACTCAGGGGCGCGAACGGCATCACGTACAACACCAAGTGGGGCGGCCTGACCGATCCGGCCGGTTTGGTCTTCATCCAGACGGGCGACGTGGCGGCGGTCAAGGCCGGCACGAAGAAGTTGGAGCCGCTCGTGCTGCGCGCCAACTCGGGTGACTGCGTCAACGTGCAGCTCACCAACTACCTGCCGGCCACTCTGCCCGATTACCCGGCGTGGAATTTCATGCCGATGATCGTGGAGAACTTCAACCTCAATCACCTGAGACCGTCGAACGAGGTCAGTCTGCATCCGCAGTTGATGGAGTATGACGTGCGCACCAGCGATGGCGCGAACGTCGGCCTCAACGACAAGCAGACGGTCGCGCCCGGCGGAACCATCAAGTACCGCTGGTACGCCGGTCGGATGGACATCGACCCCGAAACCGGCGGTCGCACCGCTACTCCCGTCGAGTACGGCGCGATCAACCTGACGGACTACGGCGACATCATGAAGCACGGCTCGCACGGCGCAGTCGGCATGGTCGTGATCGAGCCGCAGGGCGCCACCTGGACGACGCCGTCCAACACCAACATGGAAGCGTTGGTGAAGGATGCCGCCGGAAACGTGCTCTTCAAAGAGTTCAACGTGCTCTTCCAGGATGACATCGTGATGAAGGCCGGCAACGGCAACCCGGTGCGCAATTACACCGGCGACGAAGACGCCGAAGACTCCGGCATGAAGGGCTTCAACTACAAGAGCGAACCCATCTGGGCACGGCTTGGATACATCGCCGAGATGAGCAAGATCGACCCAGCGACGTTCAGCGATGAGACTGTGTCGGAAATGCTTAATGACGACAATCAGGTTAACGCCCTTAGTTCAACGGTCTATGGCGACCCGGAAACGCCGGTCTTCTCTGTGGCGGTGGGCACGCCCGTTCGCTTCCGCGTCGTACAGCCGACCGGCCACCCGCGCCAGCACGCCTTCACCCTCCACGGCCATTCGTGGTTCCACGAGGCGTGGGTCAATAATTCGACCGTGCAATGGCGGCCGGGCGTTGACCCCGAACCGGACTCGATGAACATCGGTTCGCAGGGCGGCCACGCCCCGCGGCGACACTGGAACATCATCCTGCCGAGCGCGGGCGGAGGCTTCCAACAACCCGGCGACTACCTGATGCGAACACAGGAAAGTTTCCACTTCACCAGCGGGCTGTGGGGCATCTTCCGCGTCACGCCGCCGCCTATTAATATTTACCCGACAACGGGATGTCCAGGCTGCACGCCGCCATCCACCACCGACCCGGTCTACCCGGAGCAGTATTAACCGGGCTTAGATCATAAGGGGCAGCCTGATCCCGTTCAGGCTGCCCCTTATGATCTCGCTCAACTGGCCGTATAATGACGAATCAAACTAAATGGGCAAATGTTTGGCGAAGGGGAAGTTTACTCATGCTCACCGTTAGGCGTAATCAAAGAGAGAGATTCAGTAATAGAGAAATATTTCGCGGAGCGACGTGCTGGTTGATGTTGCGGGCTTGCCTGCTGGCGTCGGCGTTAGTCTCCGTCGCGGCCGCGCAGATCGCGGGGCCTGCCGCGCCGAAGAAGACCGACGGCGCATCGACCCCCCCCGCGGCCGTCACACAGCGGATGGAGAAAGAGGGCGTCGCCGTAGATTTTTCGCTCGTCCCGGCCGGGGATAAGACGGTCGGACTGGTAGCCGGCGCCGATGCGCTCGCCACCTTCCGCGTGACGGACGCACGTACGGGACAACCCATCTCGAAACTCCACCCGAACGCGTGGTTCAGCGCGCGGCTCGCCGCCGCCGAGGCCACGAACGAGGCCCAGTGCAAAGAGAAGATTCGAACTTTCATGGGCGGCCTGCTCAGCGTGCGCCCCGACCTCGACCTCAACAGCTACCTGCTCGTGACGCTGAATCACGACCGCACGCTCACCTTTACCAACCCGCAGGTTGCTTTCAGCAAGACCAAGCTTGAGAGCATCATCGAGTTGCCCGCCAACGGCGCGGACTTCGTGTTGAGCAAAAATAAGGAGTTGCTCTACATCACCGTGCCGGAACTGTCGTCGGTCGTCGTCGTCAACACGATCACGAGAAAGATCGTCGAGACGATCCGGATCGAGGGCAAGCACAAGCCGATGCGCATCGCGCTTCAACCCGACGGCAGCCACGTCTGGGTCGGCCTCGACGACTCGCCCCTCGTCGCCGTCATCGACACGGCGACCAATAAGCTCGTGCGCACCGTCGGCGCGGGCGCGGGGCTGCACAACATCACTTTCGCGGCCGACGGCTCATTCGCCTACGTCACCAACAGCGCGGCCGACACCGTGACGGCCATCGACACCAGGACGCTCGCCAAAGTCGCCGACATTCCCACGGGCAAAACTCCCGTCCCGGTCGCCTACAGTGCGGCCAGCCGTCTCGTCTACGTGGCATCTCTGAACGGCGGGAACGTGACGGCCATCGACCCTGCGACGCAGAAGGTGTCTGCGACCATCCCGCTCGCGCGCGGAGTCGTCGCGCTCGCGTTCGAGCCGCGCGGCCGCTACGGCTTTGCCGTCAATCAACTCGACAGCAACGTCACCGTGTTCGACGCCGCGACCAACCGGATCGTCGGCTCGACGAACGTCGTCAAGAGTCCTGACCAGGTCGTGTTCACCAACCGCTACGCTTACCTGCGCGGCACGGGTTCAGAGAAGTTTTCGCTCATCGAACTCGACGGCGTCGGCAAGGGGAAAGTCACGGCGGTGGACGTGCAGGCGGGGCAGCGCGCCCCGAGCGAGATGCCCGCCGACCTCGGCGTCGCCGGCATGATCGTGCCGACGCCCGAAGGCAACTCCGTGATGATCGCCCACGCGCCCGATGCGATGATCTACTTCTACGTCGAAGGCATGATGGCGCCGATGGGCACGCTCAGCAATTACAAACGTCGCGCGCGCGGCATACTTCTGCTCGACCGGAGCCTCGCCGAGATCGCGCCGGGCACTTACGCGACGCACATCACACTAACCCGCGCGGGGAGCTATGACGTGCCCGTCCTGATCAACGAGAACCGCATCGCCCACTGCTTCCGCGCCGACGTTGGCAAGTCGCCGAACGCCGCGGCGGACGAGGAGAAAAGCACGCTCGTCGTCGCGGCCGCCTTCGCCGGGAAGCAGTTCAAGTCGGGCGGTGCGGGCGTCCCGCTGCGGTTCAAGCTCACCGACTCCCTATCCAAACAACCCATCGCCGGGCTGGAAGACGTGCAGATTCTGGTCTTCGAGCCGCCGGGCGTCTGGCAGCAGAGGCAGTGGGCGAAGGAAGTGGGCGCGGGCGAGTATGAGATCACGCAGGTGTTCCCGCACGCCGGAGTTTTTAACGTGATGGTGCGCGTCTCGTCGCGCGGCGTCACCTTCGCCGATCTGCCGTTCACGCCCGTAGTCGTTACCGACGGCGATGTTGCGGGGCAGAAGCCCGAGCAAAAGTAACCGCCGCAAGGCAAAGGAAATAACCATGCAATTAAAGTTTACCCGCGCGCTCTTTTCGTTCATCGCCATCGTCGCCCTCGCCGCCCTGCCGTCGGACTTCGCAGGCGATCATTCGGTCGCAGTGGCGCAGCGCAAACCTGCCGTCAAGAAGAAGGCGGCAGTCGTCTATTCCTGCCCGATGGACCCGGAAGTGAAATCCAACAAGCCGGGGCGTTGTCCGAAGTGCGGCATGAATCTACGCCCGTTGAAGGAGACGCCCACCGCACACGAAGGGCACGCCGACGAAGCCGCGCCCGCTTCCGCCACTACTGCTGCCGCGACGCCCGCGACAAAGGCTGGGACGACCGAGGCCGTCACCCCCAACTCGCTCAAAATTCCCGACACGGTCGTTTACAACCAGCACGGCCGGAAACTGAATTTTTACACCGACCTCGTGCGCGGCAAAACCGTGGCGATCAACTTCATCTTCACCACCTGCACGACGATCTGCCCGCCGCTCACGGCCACCTTCCGCAAGTTGCAGCAGGAACTCGGCGAGCGCGTCGGGCGCGACATCGAGTTGATCTCGATCAGCGTTGACCCGACGACGGACGTGCCCGAACGTTTGAAGGAGTTCAGCGCGAAGTTTAAGGCCGCGCCGGGATGGACTTTCGTGACGGGCAGCAAACCCGAGATCGACCAACTGCTCAAAGCGCTCGGCGCGGCCGTCGGCGACAAGAACGACCACACGCCGATGCTGCTCATCGGCAATGACGCCGCCGGTTATTGGACGCGCACCTACGGTCTCGCCCCGGCCTCGACGCTCGTCAAAGTTGTCAACGAAGCCGCGTCCAAGGGCGTGGACGCGAGCCGGAACGACGCGCAGATTCCGCTGCCGCAAACGAACGCGAGCTTGAATGCCACGACCGCGACGCCTGTCGGCGGGACGCCCAAATCCGCGGGCGGCGCGGCCTATTTTCCGAATCACGTCCTGCTGACGCAGGACAACCGCCCCGTGCGTTTCTACGACGACCTGCTGAAAAACAAGATCGTCCTGATCAACTTTCTCTTCACCACCTGCAAGGGCGCGTGCCCGCCGATGACGGCCAACCTCGCGAAGGTGCAGCAACAACTCGGCGAGCATCTGGGGCGTGAGGTCGTGATGCTGTCGTTCAGCGTTGACCCTGAGACGGACACGCCCGCCGCGCTGAAAAAATATGCCGAGAGTTTCAAGGCGAGGCCGGGCTGGTACTTCCTGACGGGCAAGAAGGAGAACCTCGACTGGGTGCTCTACAAACTTGGCGGCTACGTCGAAGACAAAAATCAACACGGCCTCAAACTCATCGTCGGCAACGAAGCGACGGGCGAATGGCTGAAGCTGCACGCGATGTCGAACCCGACCGAGATCGCCGCCGCCGTGTTGAAGTTGTTACCGGCGAAATGAGCCTCGGACGAGGCGACGGCCTTTGTCGTCGAGGTCAACAACGGTATGCACGCCTGCCGCCGACGCCACCGCGTCAAACTAATCCTGACAGTCCTCTTGAGCGTCGCCTTGATCTGGCTGGCGTCCGGCGAGAGAGCCGGGGGGGCGCAAGAAGGGAGCGGCAAGCGCGAGTTGTCGCCGCAGGAAAAACGCGGCAAGCAAATTTACCTCAAGGGCGAAAGCCCCGACGGCGCGGAAATCAAAACGCTGCTCGGCACAGACAAACTCGAAGTGCCCGCGAATGCTTTCGCGTGCGCCAACTGTCATGGCCTGCGCGGGCAGGGCGCGAGCGAAGGCGGACTTCAACCTCCGCCGATTAACTGGGAGACGCTCGTTGCCCCGCACACCTCTGCGCTGACCCGGCGCGAGCGCGCGCCCTACACCGAAGCGACACTCGCGCGCGCCATCAAGGCCGGCCTCGACCCTTCCGGCGCGCGACTCCATCCCGGCATGCCGCAATACGAGTTGACCCCTTCGCAGACGGCCGATCTCATCGCCTACCTCAAGCAACTCGGCAAAGAAAGCGACGCCGATCCCGGCATAGACGACAAGCGGATCAAGGTGGGCGCGGCGCTTCCCCTGACCGGCGCGCTGGCGCAAGTAGGCGAGGACGTGAAGGCGACGCTCGCGGCCTATCTGGCGGAAGTCAACGCGCAGGGCGGAATCTACGGGCGGCAGATCGATCTCGTCGTCGTGGATTCGCGCGGCGAGCCTGCCGCGACTCTGGCGGCCACCGAGCGTCTGGTCGAACGCGAAGGCGTCTTTGCGCTCGTCGCCAGTTTCGAGGCGAGTGAAAGCGCGGCGACGAACGATTACCTCAAACGCCGGGAGGTTGCGCTCGTCGGCCCCATCACGCTCTCGCCGCGTCTCTCCGTCCCGCCGAACCCCTTCGTCTTCTACCTGCTCCCCACCTTCGGCGATCAGGCGCGCGCGCTTGTTGATTTCGCCGCCGCGAAATTTACAGAGCTTCGCCCGCGCGTGGCGGTCGTCTCATCCGACAACGAGTTTGACGCAGACGCGCGGGCGGGCTTCTACGCGCAGGCAAAACTTTATCCGATGCAGATCGTGTCGGAACAGACTTACACGACGGGCGGTTTTCGGGTCGAGGCGATGATCGAAATGATCGCCCAGAAGAAACCGGACGCGATCTTCTTCTTCGGAAACGCGGAGCAGTTCGCACAGTTGACGCGGGGCATGGCGGCGGCGAAGCTGAATGCCGCCCTGTTCAGTTCGGTCGTGATGATCGGCCACAGCGCATTCGACGCGCCCGCGCCGCTCGCATCACAAATTTTTCTCGCCTACCCGGCGGCTTTGCCCGGCGAGGACGACTTCACGGAGTTCGTCAACGCGATGCGCAAGGGCAACGTCAGGTTGGGCAGCCCGGCGTTTCAGGCCGTCGCCTACGGGGCGGCAAAGACGTTCGTCGAGGCGGCGAAATCAAGCGGACGACAACTTTCGCGTTCCGCGCTGCTGGCCTCGCTCGAAGGCTTGAGAGACTTCAAGACCGGCGTCGTGCCGCCGCTGACCTTCGGCGCAAACCGGCGGGTTGGCGCGAGCGGCAGCTACATCGTCGGCGTTGACTTGAACAAGAAGCAGTACGTCCCCCTGGGCGCTCGCCTCGTACCGAAGGAAAAGAAGTAAAGCCCGGCCGCCGCCCGGCGGAGCAGGAACAAACGCCCCCGCGCCCAGAGTCTAAGGGTTCGATGCTTCACATCAAAAATCTGAAGAAGACTTATTCGAGCAGCGTCCTGGCACTGAAAGGCGTGAGCCTCGAAATCACTTCGGGCATGTTCGGCCTGCTCGGGCCGAACGGCGCGTGCAAGACGACGCTGATGAAGATACTGGCGACCCTGCTCGAACCTGACTCGGGCGCGGCCGAAATGAACGGCGTCGATCTGATCGCGAACAAGGGCGCGGCGCGGCGGATGCTCGGATACTTGCCGCAGGAGTTCGGCCTCTACCCGTCGCTCACGGCCGCGCAGACGCTCGACTACTTCGCCAAGCTCAAAGGCGTGTGGGACTCGAAGGAGCGCGCCGCGCTGGTCGATGCCCTGCTCGAAAGGGGCAACCTGTCGGCGTTGCGGAAGCAGAAGGTGGGCGAGTTTTCGGGCGGGATGCGGCAGCGTCTGGGCATCGCGCAAGCCCTCATCGCACAGACCACGCTCGTCATCGTTGACGAGCCGGCGGCCGGGCTTGACCCGGAAGAACGCGTCCGCTTTCACAACCTGCTCTCCGACACCGCGGGCGACGACCGTGTGGTCATCCTCTCGACCCACATCGTCTCCGACGCGTCGAACCTCTGCGGCCAGATGGCGATCATCCGGCTGGGCGAAATACTGGCGGCGCGCTCGCCGGGCGAGGCCGTGGCCGAACTGGCCGGCTCGGTCTGGGAGGCCGTCGTGCCGCGCGAAAGCGTCGCAGCTTTGAAGTCGCACCTCAAGACCATCTCCGCGAACGCCTTCGACGGGCGGACGCGCCTGCGCGTGATCTCACACGGCGAGCGGCCGGGCGACGAGTTCATGCCCGCCACCCCGACCCTCGAAGACTATTACCTGAACCTGGTCAGCCGGGCGGGGAGTGCCGCGTGAGATGAGAAACCCCGCCCGCACGCCTTTCGGCGCGATCTTCTACAACGAGTTGCTGCTCAACTCGAAACGCGTCGTCCCCTACGCGCTCACGGCGCTGTTTTGTGCCCACGCCATCCTGTGGTGGGGCTGGAGCGCGGCCGCCCATTACAGCTGGGCGACGAACGGCGACTTCAACATCATCAGAAACTTTCAGGGCTTCTCCTTTTTACTCGGCCTCCCCGTCTTCACCGCTGTCATCATGGGCGACCCCGTCATCAGAGACGTGCGCGCGGGCGTTGACCCGCTCGTCTTCTCCAAGCCCGTCGGCCGCGCCGCCTACCTGCTCGGCAAATTCTCCGGCAACTTCTTTGTGCTCGTCTGCTGTCAGGCGACCTTCGCGCTGACGATGCTCGCGTTGCAATGGTTCCCCTCGTCGCGCCTCGTCATCCTGCCGGCGCGGGTCTTCCCTTACTTCAAACACTTCTTTCTACTCGTCGTCGTCTCCCACCTCTTGCTGGCCGCCGTCTATTTCACCCTCGGGACGCTGACCCGCAACGCAAAGATCGTCTACCTCGCGGCCGTCGCTTTTTACCCGCTCTACATCGCCTACCAAATGATCCTCCTGAAGGCTCTGCCGGAGCGCTGGGGCGTCGCGCTCGACCCCATGATGATGACCGCCGTCAGCATCCCGCGCCCGCGCTGGGAGGACGCGGGCTTCATCAACCGGATCGTCGTCAGTTACAGCCCGGACATGATCGCGAATCGCGTGTTGATGATCCTCTTGGCGGCCGCCTGCCTGACGTTCCTCTACGCACGCTTCGCCAGAGCGGCACGCTCAGGGAACGCGGATTACGTGGGCGGCACGACGCTGCTTAACCTGTCGCCCGCGGCCGAATGGCTCGACGCCGGTGGGCAGCCGCGCGAGGCGCGTGGAGAGGTGTTCGCGGAAGCCGTCTCTGCGGAAGTCGTCGCGGCGGAAAAAGTGCCGCTCCCGTTGGTCGGCTTGGCGTGCGCGGGGGTTGTGACGAATCTGAAAAAATTGTGGGCGGCGTTAGGCGTCGAGTTCCACCTCCTGCGCGCCGAACGCCGCCTCGTCGTGATCCTCCCCCTCATCGTTTTGATCTCGACGCTGGAGGTGGCTTTTTACGCCATCAGCGCAGACCCGTCCTACAGCGCGGCCTACGCGAGCAACACGGCGCAGTCGGTCTCGCTGTTTCTATACGCCATCACCGTCTTCTACACGGGCGAGGCCATGCACCGAGATCGCGAGTTGAGAGTCGAGCCGCTCTTGTGGAGTGCGCCCACCCCCAACTACGTGCTGCTGCTGTCGAAATTTTTCGCCCCCATGGCGCTCAGCCTCACGCTCGTCGCGCTCGTCGGCCTGACGGCGGCCGGGGTGCAGATTTATCGCGGCCACGCGCCCGTCGAGTTCGCCGCTTACTCTCTGGTCTACTCCGTGATACTGATCCCGAGCATCGTGTTCATCACCGCCACGTCGGTGCTGCTGAACATCCTCTTGCGGGACAAGTACCTCGCCCATGCCGTGAGCATCGCGGCCGGCGGCGGACTGTTTTACCTGTATAGCCAAGGCTACAACCACTGGCTCTACAATCCAGTGCTTTACCGGCTCTGGACTTACGCGGATTTGACGGGCGGAGGAAGCAGCCGGACGATTATCCTGACGCACAGGGTTTACTGGCTCGCCATCGCCGGCGCGTGTCTGTCGCTCGCGCTCATCTGCCTCCGGCGCAAATCCGCGATAGGGCTTCGGGGTGACGTGCGCCTCGGCTTTGTAAGCCGGCCGACTTTGGCTTTGCTCGTCTCGCTCACGATAGCGGTCGCCGCGGGCTACGCCCTCGTCTCGTCCCTGCGTTGAGAATCACACGGGCATAAATTCGAGCGTCAATTCGGAGTGAGGCGTCGGAGACTCACCGGCACGATCCTGTGAGGCGCGGGCGGGTCTGGGCGGGTCAGATTGCGGCTGGCGGCACGCTCACCATCTTCCGTAACAGGTCGCCGAGCGCCCGGCGCGGGTCGGAGCACAAACCGGCGTGCACGGCCGAAGTCCGGACGATGGTGCTGCGCGGCGCGACGAGCCAGTCGAAGCGCGCGCGGCGCGGCAAGCGGCCGATAGGCCCGCCCTTGTCGCCCCCCTCGCAGATCAACCGGATGGCTTCGAGGTGAGATTGCAACTCGCTCACATCCAGACCCGGCGCGAACGATGCGAGGCGCGCCTCGTCCACCTCGAACGCGGCGTTGAGGAAGCCCGCCGCCTGGCACGAGAGAATCACCCCCACGTTCATAAACTCTTCGCGCTCGGCATGAGGCACGACCCGCACGACGGCGTAATTAAACGAGTGACGATCTGACACGCGCGGCCTCCTGCACGAAAAGTCGCGGCGGTGCGAGCCGCCGCATCAAGTAGTCAACGTAAGCCTGCCGAAACTCCGACGCGCTCTTGAAAGTAGAGTCTGTGTCGAGCCAGCCATCGGGGATGAGGCTCACGATCTCGCCGATGACCTGCGCCGTCAGGCGGCCGGTCAACGTCTCGTCAAGTTCCTGTATCAGAGACGCGGTCGGAAGCAAAATGTGGTCTTTGACGTGCCCGAACGCGTCGCCGCTGCGCTCCAGATGGTTAGTCCACGTGTGATGGAAGTAGAGCGCCGCCCCGTGATCTATGAGCCAGAGCCGCTTGTGCCACATAAGCATGTTCGCGTTGCGCGGCGTGCGGTCAACGTTCGTCACATAAGAGTCGAACCAGACGACAGCCGATGCCAGTTCGGGACTCAAACGCTCGACGAGCGGATCATACGTTACTGAACCCGGCAGATAATCCAGCGCGAGATTAAGCCCGACGCTTGCCTTCAAGAGGTCTTGAATCTCCGGGTCAGGCTCGGTGCCGGCGAGCGCCGCGTCAAGTTCGACAAAGACTATTTCGGGAACCGGCAAACCCAGAGAGCGCCCGATTTCGCCGGCGACAAGTTCTGCTATCAGTGCCTTCGGCCCCTGACCCGCTCCGCGAAATTTCAGCACGTAGAGGCCATCGTCGTCCGCCTCGACTATCGCGGGCAGCGAACCGCCCTCACGCAGGGGCGTAACGTAGCGCGTCGCCGTTATCGTTCGTACACTCAAACTATCCCTCATCCCCGCCTGTCTCCGGCGACACCTTCAAATCGTTTTCCGACCCCTCATTATGCCGGCGACGATTTCGAAAGAGCGTAGTCTGGCCCCGTGGTCGAATATCTGCGCGGTCACCATTATCTCGTCAGCCTGCGTCGCGTCTATGAAGGCTTCCAATCCCCCGCGCACCGTCTGCGGAGAGCCGACGACCGAACACGCGAGCATGTGCTCGATGCCGGCCTTCTCCATCTCAGACCAATTCCCTTCCAGTGTGTCGTCGGGCGGTTGCAGCAGTCCCGGCACGCCGCGCCGCAGGTTGACGAATTGCTGTTGGAGAGATGTGAACAGTCGCCGCGCCTCCGCGTCCGTGTCCGCCGCGAACACGTTGACCCCGACCATCACATAGGGCTTTTCCATTGCTGCGGATGGGCGAAACCGGCTTCTGTAAATTTCGAGCGCCTGCGACAAATAATGCGGTGCGAAGTGAGAGGCGAAAGCGAACGGCAGCCCGAGTGTGGCCGCGAGTTCCGCGCTGAACAGGCTGGAACCCAAGAGCCAGATGGGTACGTTTAACCCGGCTCCGGGAACCGCGCGCACGGCTTGCCCCGGCCGGACGGTAGCAAAATAGGATTGCAACTCGGCAACGTCTCGCGGGAAATCATCTTCAACAGTGGCGAGATGCCGTCGGAGTGCGCGAGCCGTGCGCTGGTCTGTTCCCGGAGCGCGGCCAAGCCCGAGGTCAATCCTTCCGGGATAGAGCGACTCAAGCGTGCCGAACTGCTCGGCGACGACGAGCGGTGCGTGATTCGGCAGCATCACGCCGCCCGACCCGACGCGGATGGTCTCTGTGCCCCCGGCGATATATCCGATCAGCACTGCCGTCGCCGCACTCGCGATGCCGGGCATGTTGTGATGCTCGGCCAGCCAGTAGCGCCGATAGCTCCATGCTTCGGCGTGCCGCGCCAGGTCCAACGTGTCGCGGAAGGTTTCGGCAATCGAACCACCGTCCTTAACGGGAGCAAGATCGAGAACGGAGAAATAAGTGCTATCTAAATCTTTCATACCTTTATCATAATTCTTCTAAATACCCGGACAGAAATTAAACTATGCCCCATCATGTGCAAAGTCAAAACCGTCGAACTAACCGAAAGCGCAACGCATGGCGCTTGAACAAGGCTATCGCGCCGGTTCAGGCCACGCCCTTCGCGTGCGTTGCCGGATGTTACTGCTCAAGCTAAAGCGGCGGGATAGGGTTCAGCATCGTGTCCGTCAAGGGAACTCTCGCCCGCCCCTTGCAAGGCTCACCTGTTTGTCTTCCGGGAGCATAAAGATAGAAGGCTCGTCGCCGTTGTAGTTCGCCTCGGTAGGCGCAGACCGAAGGCTCCGGCGCAGTGTGACGGAACATCTCTCGGAACTGACCGTATCAGTTAACGGCGGCGATACCCAAAAGCAATTCCAACAGTCCTAAGGAGAAGACAGTGAAGACACGATTACTAACTATCATTGCGGCCATTTGTTTGTGCTTCTCGGCTGTGTGCGTTACGGGGTCTGCCAACCTGGCTGCTTCGACTTCCGACTGGCCTCAGTGGCGAGGTCCGGCGCGTGACGGGATATCGCATGAGAGCGGGCTTCTTAAACAATGGCCGGCGGGAGGACCGAAACTGCTCTGGCAAGTGAACGACATAGGAGACGGCTATTCAACCCCGGCGGTTGTCGAAAAGCGCCTTTACCTGATGAGCAACCGTGGCATGGAGAATGAGTTTGTTCAAGCTCTCTCAACTCAGGACGGAAAACCTATCTGGACAACACGCGTCGGCAACGTCGGCAACCCCAATCAGAACCCGCCTTACGCGAAAGCCCGCTCAACTCCGACCGTTGATGGAAATTTCATCTACGCGCTGGGCTCGGACGGCGACATTGCCTGCCTCGAAGCCAGGAGCGGCAAGATTCGATGGCAGAAGAGCATCCGTAAAGAGTTTGGCGGTCAGCCGGGCGAATGGGCCTATGCGGAGTCTCCGTTGGTTGATGGCGACGTTGTTGTCGTAACCCCCGGCGGCGCGCAGGCTACGATGGTGGCGCTTAACAAAAAGACGGGCGCGGTCATCTGGAAATCGGCGATTCCCGGTGGCGACCCCGCGGGTTACGCATCCGCAATTGTCCTCCAGGGGGGCGGCAGGAAACAATACGTGCAGTTGCTGAGCAAAGGCATGGTCGGAGTTGATGCGAAGACCGGGCAGTTCCTCTGGCGTTATAAGGAGGTTGCCAAGGGGCCAGCCCAGTATTTCACACCCGTCGGGCGTGACGGATATGTGTACTGCGGAGCTCTTGGTGTCGGAGGCGGACTCGTCCGTTTTAAGCCGGATGGCAGCGGAGTCGCCGCGGAGCAGGTCTATTTCGTGCGCGGTCTTCCGAACGGCATCGGGGGGGCAGTGGTGGTCGGTGAAAATCTTTACGGGACGGAAGTCGGGCAAAAGCTGGTAGTGGCCGATTTCACTACGGGGAAGGTGAAATGGCAGGCCGAGACTATCGGCTGGGCGTCGGTAGCTTACGCCGACGGGCATTTATATCTTCATGGCATCAATGGAGAGATCGCGCTGGTGGAGGCGACCCCTGAAGGCTATCGAGAAAAGGGACGATTCACTCCGCCGGCTCAGCCGAAGAAGAAACAGGTAGGGCCGTATCCGGAGGGGGCGTTTGCGTATCCGGTCATCGCTAACGGAAGGCTTTACATTCGCGACCTAGGAACATTGTGGGCTTACGACATCAAGGCAAGCCGCTAGGCGCTTATACCCTTTGGAATCGATCCTCGCTGCCGGGTCTATTCAAGTGTCGTGGTATCTCCTAAGAAACGTTAGGTCGAGGAGGATCAGCCCCACAAGGCTCGTTTCACGCCGAGACAATGGCCGGAGTGCTAGCCAATGACGGGAGTGCATAGGATGTAATAGCCCACTCGACCGGCATAGGCCTGTGTGATCGAACCGACAATGTTGGTGGATGTCTCGTATGAAGTTAAATTTAGTATTAATAAAACTTCTATTACCTTAAATGCTAGGAGGAAGGTGGAAATTTATTCAATTTCAACGTTCCACATCTTCTAGTTTCATTTATTTAGAGTTCGTGAAACCTTATGAAACAAAACGGTCGGGCCGGCTGGATAAAGTGACCTGAGATTTCGGCCGGGTCAATCATAGCGTATTTGATCAACCTGAAGCCCCACAGGACTCATGAAGTTAAGACGCTAAAGATAGGTGCTGATCGCAGTGACCCTAGCAACTCAGGTTACAAGTTAACGCGCCCATGTTTGAATCTTCAGACACACCCATTCAGGCGCAGAAAAAGGTGGACCCAGGCACACTATTGAACTTCTGCAAAGCGCTGTTTCCGCTCTAGCGTAACTGGCAAACTGGATTGATTAATCTGAAAATTTACCGTAGTTTCTGATGTCTACAACGAGCTACACCTTTGTCGGGACCGTTCGGATACCACCAGCCAGTAGCACCGCAATCCAGGCATTTTGAAGCATCTATTGGTGGTTCAGTGGATTTCTCATCCACGACTTCTTCTTCTTCCAGCTGTTTCTTATCCAGTTTCCATAGCCTGCGACGCAAGTGCTCGGTAAGAAATGCCGGCACGGATGAGACGGTGGTGCGTGCGGCCGCGATTTTAAGTTCTGCAGCGAGTAATTCAAATAAAGATTCCCACGCTTGAGCAGACGATTCCTTACCCGTTAGTTCCCTTTCCACCTCGCGGAGCGATTTGGCGAAAGCCTCATCATCAAA
>DATCWB010000111.1:0-11433 GCA_036566625.1 Pyrinomonadaceae bacterium | reverse complement strand
AGAGGGAGCAATTAAGGCATGTGTTTTCACAATTCCTCCTCTTAATTTCTCGTCAAGGCGCCGATGCCTCAGAGTTAAAAGCACTTCTCAGAATTCTTCAAGCGGTAGTTAAAAACGGTCAAGAGGGGGCTGCGTTACTCGCACGGATTAAAGGTTTGTGCGGCGACGTTGTTCCAGAGCAATTAACTTTAGCCGAGGCTGCACGTCTTTACAGTGTTAAAGCCGATACCCTGAGACGTGCCTGTTGGGCAGGCATTCTTCCCGGTCGTAAAAGAGGTAAGACTTGGTTCGTAAAAGTCTCTGATCTGGAAAATTATATCCCAAATCACATAGAGTGAGGTGTTCATTCATGAGACGCTCTACTGCACTGCTTAAACCTCATCGAGGTTTACTGACGGTGGTAGACTTGTTCTCCGGCGCAGGCGGTACGGGCATCGGATTTCGAGAAGCTGGATTTAGAATTGTGGGAGCGGTGGAAATAGACCGCGATGCTGCCAAGACTTATGAAAAGAATCTTGGAGTCAAAGTTAAGCTATCCGATATAAGGGATTTTACCCCCGAAGAGTTTCGCAAAGAATTAAACCTCCGGCGAGGAGAACTTGACGTATTGGTAGGTTGTCCACCTTGTCAAGGATTTTCTCGAATGCGTAATAGTGACGGGGTGAATGACCCGCGAAACGATTTGGTTATTCGGTATTTGGATTTTGTTAAAGTTTTCATACCGCGTTTCGCGGTCTTTGAGAATGTCCCCGGCTTAGTACGCTCAAAGCATGGCAAAAAGTTTTATGATGAACTTTATGCGGGCTTAGAAGAACTTGGATACAAGGTCGCCAAAGAGGAAAAAAATGCTGCGGATTATGGTGTCCCTCAACACCGCAGGCGCGTTATTGTTGTCGCTGGCCGTGCGGGAGAAAACCCACCATTCCCTAAACCTACCCATGGAAATCCGAACTCTCCGGAAGTCCGCGACGGTTATTTACTGCCTTGGCTCAACGTTCGTGACGCTATCGGAAAAAGTAAATATCCTTATTTGAAACCCGGGCAAAGTGGAGAACGCAAAGGGAAGTATCCCAACCATATCGCTCCCAATACCGGGGATAAGGTGCTGCGTTTTATCAAACAGGTCCCTAAAAATGGTGGTAGTCGTACTGATGTCCCCAAGGAATTTTGGTTGGAATGTCATCTCAAGCACGGCGGACATGTAGATGTTTACGGGCGCTTGGCGTGGAACCGCCCTTCCAATACTATTACTTGTGGGTGTGTCAACGTGTCAAAGGGGAGATTCGTTCATCCGGGTCAGAATCGTGCATTAACACCACGCGAAGCTGCGCGCTTACAAGGTTTCCCCGACGAGTTTGTTTTTGTAGGAAAGACTATCTGCAAACAGGTCGGCAATGCAGTTCCGCCTCCCCTAGCTTATGCTCTTGCCAGAGTGTTCAAGAAACGCATTCTTACCGGAGCGCAGCACAGAAGCAGATACCTTCGTCGTGCAGAGAATACTGTCCGTCTGCCAATGCGAGTCACACTATTAAAGACCCGACGAAGTAAGAGTAGTCACGTGGTTGAGAGAAAGACAATACCTCGATTGAGGGGCTATGTGTCCGACCAAAACGCTCTATTCCGCATGCACCTTGCATCAATCCGTTCCACACCTCTAAGGTCACGACGTCGCCTTCACTCCTATTATTAGCTGTTTTGCCTCTGGTTGCCTTCACCGCAAGAGCTTTTGATAAATCGCGCCAGAATTTCAGCTTTGACTCTACAATTCCGAACGACTATGGCAAAGCAGGTCGGGTTAAGGATTTTCACATGCCTGACACAATGACACCCGCTCAACGCAGCCGAGTCATGTCGAGGGTACGAAATAAGGATACCGGGATAGAAAAATACGTTCGTTCTTCTCTACATCGCAGAGGGTTTCGTTTTAGAAAAAATGTTCGTAGCCTTCCCGGGCAGCCTGACATCGTATTACCCAAGTATCATACGGTCGTATTAGTACATGGCTGCTTTTGGCATGGACATGAAAACTGTAGAGCCTCAAGGCTGCCCGAGACAAGAAAAGAATTTTGGCAAGCGAAGATTTCCGGCAACACTTCGCGTGACCGGAAAAATGTTCAAGCACTTAAAGATAGCGGATGGAAAGTAGTTACAATTTGGGAATGCTCTTTGAAGAAAAAAAGAGAAGATGAAAAAGAGGCTGCTATCGAATTGCTGATTGAAGAAATTAAAGCTTAAAAAAGCCTCTAAAGGTGGCGTCCCATTCGCGATTGTCTTAATTGCCATGTTCTAACTGTTTTACTTGATATACGGTTCGGTACTCAGAACTGACCTTGAATCCTTTAGCACCCCTCCATCATTGTATATATCCACTGATAGCCGTTAAACCCCCCTTCATTTACGATGACTAATATCAGGCTCTAAACCTGCCAACGGGTTCGGGAACTTCTGGCTTAAGGCGAGGCAAGACGAGCCAGCGGTGTATCAGGGGTTATCCCACGCAATCAGACGGATGCGCTTCAAGGTCAAGTTTGGAACTTTCGGACACGATATGGTTCCATTTAGAACTTCCGGACACGATATGCTTCCACTCATAAGATTTCCCGCTCCCGCTGAATGACAAAAACCCTTCATTTCGAGACATGCTGCGGACACTAAATGCTTCCACCTACGGACATACTTCGGGTTAAGTAACAGCTGTTTGTGATTATTACCCTGAGTTTTCCGGTTCATAATATTGATGTTTCCAATTAAGAGCTTGCGTGAGGGACGGCTCGGTTCAAGCCCGAGCGGCGCACGTCACGTCTCTCGCCTTACAACGAATGATTACTTATGGCGTCGAACATTACTCTTGAATTCGCAGGACGACTGGCATAGTATGTGCGCGTTCTCAACTTTGGTTAACCTCATAAGTCAGTTGAATCGTGCCTGCGAATCGCTGTCGCTCTGTTGTCAAAGCTTTACTTAACTAACTTCTCACACTCAACCGTTAACCCGGAGTCTCCGCATGGACGAGCGCTTTACCATCCTTTGGTCGGTCATTCTCACTCTCTATCCGAGTAGCCCGGCATTCAGCCGGAAACCCTCTCCGGCCACAGGCGCGAAAGCCCCGGCCGTGTCCACAGACAGGAAACTCGTGCGACCCGCCAGCCCGTCATCCACGGCAAGCCCGGCTCCCTGATGGTCGAGCGTGTCAACGTAAGTATCACCCGCCCCGCCTTTCCAGATTAGGAGAAAGAATCATGTCGGCAGCGACCCTCAAACAACTTTTCCACACCCTCCGCCTTACGATTCTGGTTTTCGCCGCAGTTTTGTCAATGGGTTTCCCCGCGACGGCGCAGGATGCCAAACAACTCGAAAAACAACGCAAAGAAGAACAAAAACGACAGGAAAAAGCTGCTAAGCAGGAAGAAAAAGCCGCGAAGATAGACGCGAAAAACGAACGCCTCTACCAGGAGATTAAGTCGTACTCGCGGAACAAGTACAACAGCGACCCGACTTTTAAAGATGCGGTTGATCAACGCTACCGCGAAATCCGGCGCTCTCACATCGAATCCGCCTACAGCATCAACATGCGTGCTTCAAACGCCAAACTCGTCAACCGCGACGGCGAAAAGCTGGTTTTTGAGGACACGCTCTATGACAATCCGCTGGCGCAGGATTACATCAACCGCGTCGGGCAGGCGCTCGTTCCCCCCGGCTCGAAAAACCTGTACGCCTTCCGCATCTTGCAAAATCCCGTTCCCGAAGCGCGTTCGATGTCCACGGGCACGGTTTACATCTCGACGGGTTATCTCGCCGCCGTCGATAATGAAGCCCAGCTTGCCTATATTCTGGGTCACGAAATCTCGCACGTCGAAAAGGAACACTGGCTCGAAGACGCGCTGGTTTCGCTCGGCGCACAGGCTCACCAGGAATCCAAAGCCCGCAAAGCTGCCATCATCGGCAGCATCGTCAGCAACATCGTCGGCGGCGAGGCGGGCGAGTACCTGGCAGTCACGCTCGTCCCGACTATCAGCAAACTTTTCTCGCCCGGCGTCGTCAACTGGGAAAAAGCGCAGGAAGACGAAGCCGACATCGAATCAATGCGCTACATGTTCAACCGCAATTACGACGTGCGCGAAGTCCCGAAATTTTACGAACGAATGGCGACGATGACCGCCGACCCGCGCACCCAAACCGGCTTTATCGCCGCCCCCGACCGCGTTAAAGACCGTCTCTCGGCTTATGCCTCGGCTTCGGCGCAGTTCATCAAAAACGGTGCGATTGCCGGTTCGATTGATGTGGCGGAAAACCGCAAAGCCTTCACCGGCGGTCGTGACAAAGGCAAAAATCTGGCCGTGACCGGCGCGCGCGGCATCGCCCGCATGCTCAACGAAACGCTTGCGCCCGACATTCAGAAAAAACTCGACGCGGGTGAACTCATCGCCGGCGAGCCGGAGTTTTCCAACGTCATGGCTCTCATCAAACGCGACAACGGAATCCGCGCGTTTCAGTTTGATATGTTCCAAATGGCTCGCACCAATTTGGAAGATTCGATTGCCAACCGCAGCAGCGACCCGTCGGCTTACTATTATTACGGCAAGGTCTTGAAACAAACCGCTCGCAATCCGACGGAAGTTTCCAAAGCTCTGGAAAATCTGTCGCAAGCCGTTGCGCTCGACCAACGCCAAACCATCGCCGAACCGTATCTCTACCGCGCCATGCTGCGCCTGACCGAGCGCAACCCGAACGAGATCAACGCGATCATCAACGATTTGAAAACCTACGTGACGATCTACCAGCGCGAAAACGCCGGCACTTTGCCGCCGAACATGGAGTTTATTTACGACTTCATGCAGGACATGGGCGCGACGACTTACCGCGCCTCTCCGGCCATGAACGTCGCCACCAAAGACATTGAACCGATTCGCGTCGCGGGCGGCGCATCGCAACCGGCCGCGCAAAACGTCTCTCAACCCGCCGCCGCTCCGGCGAGGCCGCGCGGTAAACAGTGAAATAAAGGATGAGGGATGTATGAAAACAAAAGGCAATGCCTTTCATACGTCCCTCATCCTTCATCCCTTATCCCTCAAATCTGATGTGTCATAAATTTACTAAACTTTTCGCGCTGTCGGCGTTGGTGTTGCTTTCGACGGCGGCGTTCGGGCAAGACCGGACTCCGTTCGCCCTCGAACTGCCCGAACTGAACACGGGACAGCTTCGCAAAGTCAATAATTATATCGCCCGCACGGATGTCAACATCGTCAAATTCTGGATCGCAGACCCGTATGCCGCCGTGATGAACTGGAGCGACATTAAAGTCGTCGTCAATACCAAGGCCGCCACGACGGTCTGCCATCAACGCGCCGCTTCGTCGGGCAAAATGCTGCTTTGCGATTTGAACCGTCTCGTCGGTTTCAAACTCGACGGAGACAAAAACGTCTTTGAAATCGAAGCCAAAACTAAAGACGGCACACGTTATTTCGCTTCGTTTGTGATACTGACCGACCGCAACCTCGCCGCCGACAAAGGCCCTCTGAAATTTTCGGGACGCAAATTCGCCGTCATCATCGGCGTCTCCGAATACAAAAACAACGACGCGGGCTTGACCGACCTGGCGTTTGCCGACAAAGACGCGGAAGCCCTCTTTCAACTGCTGACCGGGGGCGGCTTCAACCCGAACGACATTCTGTTTTTGACCAACGAACGCGCCACCCTAAGCGCGGTGCGCGATTCGCTGGCGCGGTTTCTGACCCGTGCGGCTGCGACGGACATGATTCTGTTTTTTCTCGCCGGACATGGTACGCCCGACCCTTACGACAAGCGAAACTTATATTTTCTGGTTCACGATTCCAAAGTCGCGGATTTGAAAAACACGGCTCTGCCGATGCTCGAATTGAAACAGATGATTGACCGAAAGCTGCAAGCGAAGCGCGCCGTCTTCCTGCTGGATACCTGTCACAGCGCGGGGGTCAGTGGGACGAAGATCATTTCCAAACCATCCTTCGATTCCGCAGACCAACGCGGACTCCTGCAAAGCGGAACGCCCGCCGCCAACCCAGGTGGCGGCAAAAAAACGGTTCCGGATAGCGATGCGCGCCAACTCGTGCTGGGCGGCAACAACGTCAACGATTTTCTCGCCAAGCAGCTTTTCAACCAGGAAGGACGCGCCGTTTTGACTTCTTCGGATGTCAACGAAACCTCCGCCGAAAGCACCGTCTGGGGCGGCGGTCACGGCGTTTTCACCTGGGCTTTGCTCGAAGGCTTGCGCGGTCTGGCGGACGCGAACACAGACAAAATCGTCACGGCAGGCGAACTGTTCGACTACGTCAGCAATCGCGTGCGAAAAGAAACCCGCAACAAACAGAACCCCCGCGCCCTGCCCGGCCTCAGTTCCGGCCTCGAAGTCTCAGTCATTCGCTAAAGTCAGAAAACAGTGACGAGTGACAAGTGACAAGTGACGAGATAAACTCTTTTTCGCTCTCATCACTTATCGCTCGTCACTTGTCACTGATGTTATATCGCTCGCTCGTGCGTCCCGCCCTGTTTCGTCTCGCGCCGGAGACGGCTCACGAGTTCGCTCTGCACGCGCTCGGCGTCGCCTTAAAGCCGGAGGCGGCAAGGCGTTTGATTGCGAGTCGGCTGCAACGCGCGCCCTTCGGCGAGCTTGAACGCTTCGGTTTGAAGTTCGGCAACCCGGTCGGGCTGGCGGCGGGCTTCGATAAGAACGGGGCGGCGGTGCGCGAGTTGGCCGCGCTCGGCTTCGGCTTTCTGGAAGTGGGAACGGTGACGCATCTGGCGCAGCCGGGCAATCCTCAGCCGCGCCTGTTTCGACTGCCGCCGGATCGCGCGCTGATCAATCGTCAGGGCTTCAACAACGATGGCGCGGCCGCGCTCGCCGCGCGACTCGGGAGCAGGGGACGCCCCCGTTGCGTGCTCGGCATCAACATCGGCAAGAGCCGCGTCGTCGAACTGGCGGAAGCCACCGCCGATTACCTCGCCAGTTTCGAGATCGTGCATCCGCACGCCGACTACATCACCGTCAACGTCAGTTCGCCTAACACGCCCAACCTGCGCGAACTCCAACGCGCCGACGCGCTCGCCGCGTTGCTGGCCGCGCTGCAAAAGCGCAACGGCGAATTGTCGCTCCGCGCCGGGCAGGATGCGGGGACGGCGCGGCGTGTGCCGCTACTCGTGAAAGTCGCGCCCGATCTGGAAGAAGGCGATTTGGAAATGATTATCGATGTCGCACGCCGCACCGGGATTGACGGCCTCATCGCGACCAACACGACGATTGCGCGTGAGAATTTATCGAACACGCCGGCGAGCGTCGTCTCTGGCATAGGCGCAGGGGGATTGAGCGGCGCGCCGCTCAGAGTTCGTTCGACGGAGGTGATCCGCACGTTATATCGTCTCTCGCGCGGCACGATTAAAATCATCGGCGTCGGCGGCATCTTCGACGCGGCCGACGCCTGGGAGAAGATTTGCGCCGGGGCGAGCCTCGTGCAACTCTATACGGGTTTTATCTACGAAGGCGTAACCGCCCCGCGCGACATCAACGAAGGGCTGGCGGAGATTCTACGCCGCGAAGGCTTTCGCACGCTCGACGAGGCCGTCGGCTGCCGGGCGGGATAGTAGCTCTTAGCCATCACCATGAATAACAAACTGATCATCGCTCTCGACGTGGATACGGCGGACGAAGCGCGCCGTCTATTCTCGCTGCTCGGCGCGGAGGCGGGCATGTTCAAGATCGGCTCGCAACTGTTCACCGCCGCCGGGCCGCAGCTCGTGCGCGAGATCGTGGCGCAGGGCGCGCGCGTCTTCCTCGACCTCAAATTCCACGACATCCCGAACACGGTCGCCGCCGCGTCGCGTGAAGCCATCAGGCTCGGCGTCTCTCTCTTCAACGTCCACGCGGCGGGCGGCGGCGAGATGATGCGGCGCGCCGCCGAGGCCACGGGCGAAACGGCCGAACGCGAAGGGTTACCGCGTCCCGCGCTCGTCGCCGTCACCGTGCTCACGAGCGCAGACGCCGGAGTGCTGGCGGAGGTCGGGGTCGCGGGCGCGTTGGAGGAACAGGTGAAGGTGTTGGCGAAGCTGGCTGCATCGAGCGGGTTAGACGGCGTGGTCGCCTCACCGCATGAGATCGCGCTCGTGCGTGCATCCGTCGCGCGTGAAGATTTTCTGCTCGTCACGCCGGGCGTGAGACCGTCCGCGTCCGCGCACGACGACCAGAGGCGTGTGATGACGCCCGCCGATGCGGTGCGCGCCGGGGCGGATTACATCGTCGTCGGGCGGGCGATACTGAACGCGCCCGACCCTCTGCGCGCGGCGCAGGAGATCGTGGCGGAGATGGAGCGCGCCGCCCCGGATTCGCCGGGCAGTGCGTCTGCCGGGAAGAAGATATGATGCCGCGTGCGTGCCCGAAACTTGTCGGCGGTGGGTCGCCGACAGGTGCGCGTGCGCCGTTTGGTGGTGTAAGCTAGCGGACACTAATTCTCCCGTCGAAGGTTTAGGAACGACATGCGTGCGTGCGGCGTGTAACGCTCACGTCCCGCCGTGCGCGGCGCATGGTTTAAGAGAGAAGTTCGACCGAACCCGCGGAAATGAGGAAGTTACTTTTGCATCGAAGACACAGGCTGCTTCAAGCCGCGCTCACATTCCTGTTCGCAGCCGTGATGCTGCCCGCCTCAGCCTTCGCGCAGCAAACTCCGAGCGTCGCCACCGCCGCGCCCGGCGGATTTTCCCCCGCGCCATACCGGGCGGGCGAGAAACTTACTTATAACGTCTCCTTCTCCAACTTCAGCAGCGCGGGTCACGTCGAATTGTTCAACGCCGGTCGCAGCCTTTTCTTCAACCGCGAAGGCTTTGAGCTTCGCGCGCGCGTCCAGTCCGTCGGCGTCGTGCGCGCCGCGCTCTACTCCATCGATAACGAGTACACATCTTACGTTGACCCGCAAACCGGGCTTCCCTTTCGCACGCGATTCCAGAGGCTCGAAGGCGGCGCGGCGACGCAAACCTCGACCGGCATAGTCCCACCCGCGCCCGCCGTCGAGGCGACGCCCACGACTTACGATTTCCTCTCTGCGCTTTACCGCCTGCGCGCCCTGCCTCTCACGACGGGCGCGTCTTATCCCGTCCGGGCCGAGGGCGACGGCATGCAGTACGATGCGGAGCTGCGCGTCGTCGGGCGCGAGACGGTGAAGACCGCGGCGGGCACGTTCAACGCCATCGTCACGCAACTGCGCGTGCGCAACAACTCGGCCGTGAACGACTACCGCCCGCGCATCTATTTCAGCGACGACGAGCGGCACGTGCCCGTGCTCCTGACGGCCAGACTCAAGACCGGCGAGATACGCGTCGAACTGGCGAGTTCGGAGTTGATTAACGTGACGGCGACGCTGCCGCCGGGCAACGTCGCTGAAAACACACCGCCGCCCGACGCGACCCCGACCCCGCCGCGCGCGGTTGTGCCCGGGCCTCAGAGAGGCGACGGCGCGCCTGCCGCCGGGGGAGCGGGGGCTGATACGTCTTCCGACCTGCCGTTCAAAGTCGGCGAGCAGTTGAACTTTAATTTCTTCCTCGGCACGTCGCCTCAGCCCGTCGGCGTCGCCACCTATCATGTCCGCGCGCGCAGCAGGTACGCCGGGCGCGACGGCCTCTGGTTCTCGGCCACGATGACGACGACCAACGCCCTCCAGCAAATCTTTCCCGTCGCCGACAAGATCGAGACATACGTTGATGCGAAGACGCTGCTCCCCTTCCGCAGCCAGTTGCAAATCCGCGAGGGCACACATCGTTTGCAGGGCGTCGTCTCGCTCGATCAGGAACGCGGCTCGGCCACCGTCACCGACGGGAGCACCATTGAGATTCCCGTCGGCACTTATGATCTCGTCTCGGTCATCTACGCCCTGCGCTCGTTCGACCTGACGCCGCCCAAACGCAACGCCGTCTCCCTGCTGATCAACAAACGCCCGCGCACCCTTTTCATCACCTCGGTCAAACGCGAGACCATCGAACTCGGAGGCAAGCGCATCCCCACCTTTCAGCTCGCGCTCGCCACAGACGAGGCGCAGGGCGAACGCCTCCAACTGCGTCTCTGGGTCGGCGCGGATCGCCGCCGCCTGCCCGTACGCCTGACGGCCACTACGCCGCTCGGCCCCGTCCGCGCAGACCTCTCCATCATCCCGCTCAACGCCCAATAAAGTTTTTTCCGCGCCCGCACCGTCGTTCACCGCCTTCGCCCTAAATGAAATTGAAAATTGATTTCAACTAGGCTATACTCCCGCCCGGTCGGGGTTCGTTTGAACAAATACTTTTCTTAGCTCTCATATTCAGGCCGAAGCGGCTGTTCAAACTTGAAGCGCGTGTCTGCGCAAAGCGATCAGAGATGGTTTCCGAGAACGACAATTTCACAGACAAAGATGCGGCGCGCGCGCGCGCGTCCCACGCCAAACGCCGCGTGGGGATGACCCTAAACTCTCTGCCGCACGGCACGGAGGCGCGCGTCGTGTCCATTGACGGCGAGGGCGCGGTTGCGCGTCGCCTGATGGAGATGGGTGTCGTGCCCGGCGCGCCCGTGTGCGTCATCAAAGCCGCCCCGCTCGGCGACCCCATAGAAGTTCGCGTGCGCAGCTATCACCTCGCACTCCGCCGCGCCGAAGCGCAGACGATAACAGTAGTGACGAGTGACAAGTGACGGGTGACGAGCCAAACCCTCTGTCTGGCTCGTCACCCGTCACTTGTCACTCGTCACTTTTTCACATATGTCCACGACCCTGAAATCCCCTGCCCCGGTTCAAGACGCCATCGCGCCGCAAGAGGGCGACGCCGTGGCGACGAGGCCGCTTACCGTTGCGCTGGCCGGCAACCCGAACGCGGGCAAGACGAGCCTCTTCAACGCGCTCACGGGATTGCGGCAAAAGGTCGCCAACTATCCCGGCGTGACCGTCGAGCGCAAAGAGGGACACTGGCAACTCGCGCCCGACCAAGTGCCCGCGCAACTCATAGACCTGCCCGGCCTCTACAGTCTCGACGCCAACTCGATTGACGAACAGATCGCGCGCGACGTGATCACCGGGCGACTCGCAAGCGTTCCCAAACCCGACTGCATCATCGCCGTCGTCGATGCCACGAACCTCGAACGCAATCTCTATCTTGCCACGCAACTGCTCGAAATCGGCCGCCCGCTCGTCGTCGCCCTGACCATGATCGATCTCGCCGCACGGCACAAGCTGGAGATTGACGCCGTGCGCCTGTCGGATGCGCTCGGCGTGCCGGTCGTGCCGGTCGTCGCGACGCAGCGGCAGGGTCTCGACGCACTGGCCGACGCCGTCTTGAAAGCCGCGAAGTCCAGCCCGCCCGCCGTCGGCTGGCATCTCTCGGAAGAAGCCGAACGCGAACTCGCCGCGCTCGCCGCCGCCGCTAACACAAACGGCAACGGCACACACGCCG
>DATCWB010000110.1:0-2357 GCA_036566625.1 Pyrinomonadaceae bacterium | reverse complement strand
CCGCGCCCGACGATGATCGCGTCGATCAGGTCGGCCACGCGCCCCTCGCTCGCGCGCGTCGCCGCACGCGCGGGCGACAGGCGTTGCGTAACACCTTCCAACTTTCTCCGCGCGCCTTCCCTCGCCCGCGACATCGAGAGTTCCAGTCGCCGCGCGAGTTCGTCCCGTTCGCGCCCCGCCACGCGCAGGCGTTCGCGCACCTCGTCGAAACCTTCCGAACTGACCGCCTCGCGCACCCGCTCGCGCTCGATGAGCAGGCGATACTCGACCGCGCGCACGAGGTCGCGCGTGAGCGTCTGGACGACGGCCGTCATCTCGTCCTCGCGCGCGGCCACCAGTTCGGCCGCCGCCGAAGGAGTCGCCGCGCGCACGTCGGCCGCGAAGTCCGCGATGGTGAAATCCGTCTCGTGGCCGACGGCCGAGATCACCGGAATCCGTGAGGCGCGAATGGCGCGCGCCACCTCTTCCTCGTTGAACGCCCACAAGTCCTCGCTCGAACCGCCCCCGCGCCCGACGATGATCGCGTCGATCAGGTCGGCCACGCGCCCCTCACGCTCGGCCCTCCGGTGATGCTCGTTCAGAGACCTGATCGCGCGCGCGATCTCCGCCCCCGCCCCCGCGCCCTGCACGCGTGTCGGCGCGAGGATGACGTTGACGGTGCGCGTGCGGCGCGTGATGACGTGGATGATGTCGCGGATGGCCGCGCCCGTCGGCGACGTAACTATCCCGACGCGCCGCGGCAGGAGCGGCAGCGGCCGTTTCAACTCCTCTGCGAATAACCCTTCGGCCGCGAGCCGGTCGCGCATCTGCTCGAAGGCCACGCGCAGCGCGCCCGCGCCGATGGGGTCGAGTCCTTCGACCAGCAACTCGTATTCGCCGCGCGGTTCGTAGACGGTGATGCGCCCGCGCGCGCGCACCTGCAAACCATCCGACGGGCGAAAGCGAATGCGCCCGTTCACGCCGCGAAAACATTTCGCGTGAAGTTGCGCACCCTCGTCCTTGATCGTGAAATACCAGTGGCCGGAAGCGGCGGCCTTGAAGTTTGAAATCTCGCCCTCGACCCAGACGGCCGCGAAACGGTTCTCCAACGCCCCGCGCACCTGCGAAGTCAACTCAGACACGGACAGCGGGCGTCGCTCCGTCTCGTCGAACAGCGATAACAGCAGAGGGCTTTTCATCTGCGCGGATGGTAACACCCGCCGGCGCACCTTTCCAAAATGTGCGAATTAGTTTGAGTGTAAAGTCGCTTAGTTCGGCCGCGAAGTCGCGCTCACGACCACGGGACTGAGGCGCACGACCGCGCCTTCGCGCGCGACGCGCACGCGCACGCGTCCGCGCGCAGCGGCAGAAGTCGTCGCGTAGCTGACGGTGTAAGAGGTGCGCAGTTGCGCGACCACATCGTCGTAGGCGCGTTGCAGTTCTTCGTAACGGCGGACGGGGTAATAGACGCCGCCGGAGACGCTGGCGAGTTTGCGTCCTTCTTCGTCGGCGCGCGAGGTGAGCGAGAGGTATCGCGTGCGCGTCGGGTCGAGCGTGGTCGCGGCGACGGGCGCGCTCGACGCGGGCACGAGGCCGGAAGGGATATAGAGCGGGTAGACGACCGCGCCGGTTTCGATGATGGTTTCGAGGATGTTCGGAAACGGGATGAAAGAGCGGTTGTCGTCGCCGTCGGAGATGACGACGATGGCCGTGCGCTCGTCGCGCAGCGGCTTTAAGGTCTCGACGAGCGTGTAGGCGAGCGCGTCGTAGAGCGCCGTGCCGCCGCCCGCCTCGATCTCCTTGATGCGCTGCGCCAGCAGGGTGCGGTCGGTCGTGAAATCGGAGATGAGTTGGATGTCGTCGCGGAAACTGATGATCGCCACCCTGTCCTGCGGGCTGACCGTGTTGACGAAGGCGAGCGCGGACTTTCTGACGAAGTCCAGACGCTCCTCGACGCTGCCCGACACGTCCAGAAGCAGCACGAGGTTAAACGGCGTGCGCGCGGGCTCTACTTCCAACACCTCGCGCACCGCTTCGCCCTCCGACACGATGAAGTCTTTGCGCTCAAGCCCGGCAATCGCCCGCCCCTGCCTGTCCGTCACGTTCGCCGTCACGCGCATCAACTGCGGCGCGACCTCGCGCGCCGTGGCGCGTTCACCCTTCGTCGCGACTGCGAGCACGGGCGCGCCACCGCGCGGCGGCGGCAACGTCCGCGCATACTCGCCCACGAAGCGCGGCGTGATCTTGCGTATGGCCTCGATCAAATCCTGGTTGCCGCTCCTGATGATGGCGCGCGCCGCCTCGGTCAACTGTCGCTCGCGCAAATCGGCGGGCACGCTCGCCGGGTCAACGCCGAAGAGAATCACGCCGCGCTCGGT
>DATCWB010000109.1:0-3596 GCA_036566625.1 Pyrinomonadaceae bacterium | reverse complement strand
TCTCGCGCGCTTACGCGGGGCGCGAGTTGACCGTGCTCGGCGTGGTCGAAGACGGCTTCATGTTTCTCGCCGATTTGCTGCGCCGCCTCGACGTGCCGCTGCGTGTGGCCTTCGTGCGTTACGATCACCGCACGCTCGGCGGCGTGCAGGATTTGAATTTCAGCACGCCGCTCGACCTCGCGCGGCGCGACGTGCTGCTCGTCGAAGGCGTGATGGAGACGGGCGTGACGCAGGAGTATCTGATGAAACAACTCGAATCGCGCGGGGCGGCATCCGTCAAACTTTGCGTGCTCGTTGACAAAGTTGACAGCCACCGCGTGGAGTTGAAACCGGACTGGCGCGCTTTTGAGACGCGCGAGGATTACGTCTTCGGGTACGGTCTGGGTTTGAACGAGCGCTGGCGGAATTTGCCCCACCTGGCGCGACCCGCCTGAGCCGTCTTTGGCACGAAAGCGCAATAGTTTCGCACGGGCGGGCGCAGTTTGCGGGCGCAACGCGCCGCACGTTGCGGGCATCTTAAGAGGGCATTGATAGTGCCGGACTCCCCACGCGCCAGCGGGCGCGTTTTCTTTCCCGGTAACGGACGGCACAGGGCGGGGAGCGCGTGGAAGCGACAACAGACGCCGTTATGGGTTATGATCGGCGTCGGAGGCAATACGGAATTGAGTTCAACAGCCAGACAAATAATTTTTTGGGTGCTCATCCTCGTGGGCGCGGTACTGCTATATCAGGCTTTCGCAGGCAGGCAGGGCGGCCCGGCTAAGATCGACCTGAGCCAGTTGAAGTCCAAGATCAGCAAGCACGAGATCAATAATCTGACCATCAAGCAGAGCGAAGTGCTGGCGACCGACACGAAGGGCGCGCAACTGCGCGCCGACTTGTCGAACCCGGATCAGCAAAGCAGCCTGATGGACGAAGCGACCAAACGCGACGAGAACGGCAACCCTTACGTCGCGAAGGTCGAAGACCTCTCGAACGGCAACAGCATGTTCTGGGGGTTGCTCCTGACGTGGGCGCCGATCCTGCTCTTCATGGGCATCTGGATTTTCATGCTCAGGCAGATGCAGGCGGGCGGCAACAAGGCGCTTTCGTTCGGCAAGTCGCGCGCCAAGTTGCTGAACAACCAGCAGAAGCGCGTCACGTTTAAGGACGTGGCGGGCGTCGAAGAGGCGAAAGAGGAGTTGCAGGAGATCATCGAATTCCTCAAAGAGCCGCAGAAGTTTCAAAAGCTCGGCGGGCGCATACCCAAAGGCGTCCTGATGATGGGGCCGCCGGGAACGGGCAAAACCCTCCTCGCGCGCGCCGTGGCGGGCGAGGCCAACGTGCCGTTCTTCTCGATCTCCGGTTCCGACTTTGTAGAGATGTTCGTCGGCGTCGGCGCATCGCGCGTGCGCGACCTGTTCGAGCAGGGCAAGAAGAACGCGCCGTGCATCATCTTCATTGACGAGATCGACGCCGTGGGCCGTCATCGCGGCGCGGGTCTCGGCGGCGGTCACGATGAGCGCGAACAGACTTTGAACCAGTTGCTCGTCGAGATGGACGGCTTCGAGTCGAACGACGGCGTGATCCTGATGGCCTCTACAAATAGGCCGGACGTGCTCGATCCCGCTCTGCTTCGCCCCGGTAGATTCGACCGTCGCGTGGTCGTCTCGCGCCCCGACGTGCGCGGGCGCGAAGGCATTCTCAAAGTTCACACGCGCAAGATTCCGCTCGGCGAAGACGTAGACATCTCCATCCTCGCGCGCGGCACACCCGGCTTCACGGGCGCAGACCTCGCCAACCTCGTCAACGAGGCCGCGCTGAACGCGGCGCGTTACAACAAGAAGATCGTCATGCAGGTTGACTTCGAGTTGGCGAAGGACAAGGTCTTGATGGGCGCGGAGCGTAAAAGCATGGTCATCTCCAACGAGGAGAAGCGCATCACCGCCTATCACGAGGCCGGGCACACGCTCGTCGGCCTCAAAGTGCCGAACGCAGACCCCGTGCATAAGGTCACGATCATTCCGCGCGGCATGGCTCTCGGTCTCACGCAGCAGTTGCCGGAAGGCGACCGCTACAGCGCGACGCGCGAATACCTGCTCGGCCAGATCGCCATCATGATGGGCGGCCGGCTCGCCGAAGAGATTTTCCTGAACGACATCACGACGGGCGCGTCGAACGACATCGAGCGCGCCACGGAACTCGCCCGCGCGATGGTCTGCGAATACGGCATGTCCGACCTCGGCCCGCTCACTTACGGCAAGAAAGAGGAGCAGATTTTCCTCGGCCGTGAGATTTCGCAGCACCGCGACTTCTCGGAAGACACGGCCATCAAGATCGATCAGGAAGTCAGGAAGATCGTCTCCGACCAGTACGAGCGCGCGCGCAACATCATCACCGAGAACCGCGAAATCATGATCCGGCTCTCCGAGACGCTGCTCGAACGCGAATCGCTCGACGGCGTGCAGATTCGTCGCATCGTGGCCGGACTCCCGCTCGACGAGGAGCCGCCTCCGGCGTCGAAAGACGACGGGGAGCGCCCGCAACTGAAAGAGCCTACGACCACACCGCTCAAGCCGATCCTGCCGCCCATCACCGGCCCGGCTACGGCTTGAGGAAGGTGAACGGGTAGAGGTTAAAGGGGAAGGGGCTAAAACCTCTTCCCCTTTTTCTTTGCCGGATGCGACTCTTATTCGCCCTTGAGACGCCGGGCGCGTCGCCGTAAAATTTCTCGATGCCACTACTCCGCGAATGGAAACTCGCACGCCGCACGCTCGCGCTCGGCGGGCGCACGCTCATCATGGGCGTCTTGAACGTGACGCCCGACAGCTTCAGCGACGGCGGCCAATTCTTCGACCCGGAACGCGCCGCCGCGCGCGCCGCAGAGATGCTCGACGATGGCGCAGACATCATAGACATCGGCGGCGAATCGACGCGACCCGGCGGAGCGCACGTCACAGCAGAAGAAGAGTTGCGGCGCATCGTACCCGTCGTTGAACGCCTCCGCGCGCAACTGCCCGGCGCGATCATCTCGGTTGACACGACGAAGGCCGAGGTGGCGCGCCGTGCGCTCGACGCCGGGGCTGAGATCGTCAACGACATCTCCGCGCTGCGTTTCGACGAGCGCGTCGCAGACGTTGTGGCGCGCACGGGCGCGGGACTCGTGCTCATGCACTCGCGCGGCACGCCCTCGACGCTCCACACGCTGCCCCCCGTCGCGGACATCATGCAGGAAGTGACCGAGAGCCTGAGCCGCAGCCTCGCCCTAGCTGAACAACACGGCGTAGAGCACGCCCGGATTGCGATTGATCCCGGCATCGGGTTCGGCAAGAGTCAGGGGCAGAACCTTGAATTGCTCGCCAAACTCGACGCGCTGGCCGCCCGGTTCACGGACTTTCCGCTGCTCGTCGGCACGTCGCGCAAGTCCTTCATCGGGCGTCTGCTCGGCGACGCGCCGCCCGAGCGACGCCTGCACGGCACGATGGCCTCGGTGACGGCGGCGATCCTCGGCGGCGCGCATATCGTCCGCGTCCACGATGTGCGCGCCGCCGTCGAGACCGCGCGCATCGCGGACGCCGTAAAATCAGTGACAAGTGACAGGTGACAGGTGACAAGAT
>DATCWB010000108.1:0-3092 GCA_036566625.1 Pyrinomonadaceae bacterium | reverse complement strand
TGAACATCTGTCCGTGGTCGGTTGTTCTTTGTCTGTTGCTAATCGTTCAAGTCTGTCTTAAGTAACTCGCGTGATTGCTGCACGCGACCGACAAACGGCCACGGACAAACGGGCACGGGCGATTGATGGGTTTTCAGTAATCTATGGCGACTGAGACGATCATCGGCAGCTATCGCATCGAGGAACGCATCGGGCGCGGCGGGATGGGCGTCGTCTATCGCGGGCAGCACACGAAACTCCCGCGCGAGGTCGCGATCAAGTCCATCAACCCGCGCGCCGGAGATCACGACCTGCGTAGCCTTCGCCACCGCTTCGAGCGCGAGGCTTACATTCAGTCGCAACTGGATCATCCGGGCATCGTCAAAATTTACGACTACATCGTCGCCGAGCAGACTTACTACATCGTGATGGAGTACGTCGAGGGGCGTTCGCTCGCGCAGTTGCTCAAGCAGGAGGGCGGCCCACTGACGACCGAACGCGCGCTCAACCTCTTCGATCAAATCCTCACGGCCGTCGTCTACGCGCACACCTTCACCTATCAGGATCGGGACGGCGGCACTCACCGCGGCATCATTCACCGCGACCTCAAGCCGCCGAACATCCTCGTCACGCCCGACGACAAGATCAAAATCACCGATTTCGGCATCGTCAAAGTCGTCGGCGCGGAGACGACCGACACCTTCGGCGCGGCCTACGGCTCGCCGCGCTACGTCTCACCCGAACAGGCCGAAGGGCTGGAAGTTGACCAGCGTTCGGACATCTATAGCTTAGGCGTCATCCTCTACGAGATGCTGACGGGCGCGCCGCCCTTCGGCAACGAACGCGCGCCGCTGACGCGCACGGAGATTTTACGCGCCCACGTCGAAGAACCGCCCTCGCTCCCGACCGAGATCAACCCGCTCATCCCGCTCGAAGTCGAAGACATCATCTTGCGCTCGCTCGAAAAAGACCCCGCAGGGCGTTACGCGACGGCGGCCGACTTTCTGCGCGCGATCAGGACTGCGCGCGAGCGCGACGCGGGCGATGTCGTCGAAGCGGGCGACACGCCGCCGAAAGCCTACCGCCCCGTCGGCACGCACGAACTGCACGAGATCGCCGACGACACCGTGCGGCACGATTACATCACGCAACCCATCCGCAGCGGCGCGTGCCCTGCGTGCGGCACGGAGGCGGAAGAGGATGAGGAGCTATGCCGCACCTGCGGCGCGGAACTCGGCGCATCGCCCGCCACCACCAAACTCGCGCACCAGCAGCGGGCGAAGACCGCGCAGCCCTATCGCGGCCACACCCGCGCGAACGCGCGCGGCAAATGGGTGGTCGCCGCCCTCGTCGCCCTCGCGCTTCTGAGCGGCGTGCTCATCTACCTGCGCTTCACGCGCGAAGGCGAGCGCCGCGCGCAGGCGGCGCGTGCCGCCGAAGCCAACGCCCCCCGAATTCCCGCGCCGCAGGCCACGGCGACGCCGGGAACTCCGCCCACGCTGCTGGAGTTGAACGTGTCGCGCGTCGCGGTCGATTCCAGCTACGACGGCTACACGTCGAAACCCCTGACCGACGGCGTGCTCGACGTGAAACGCATCTCCGCCATGCGCTACAACGAGGGCAACTGGGCTTCCGCCGAGACGCACGAACCACACTGGATCGAACTCCAACTGCGTGAACCGGCGCGCGTCTCCGCCGTCTACATCTACTGGGGTTTCGACCGCAATCACTTTAACGCATCGCGCCGCGTCGAACTGCAAACGCCCGACGAGCGCGGCGAGTGGCAGACGATCTCGGTCATCGAACCCGGCAACAATTACGACCGCACGGCCTTCGAGTTCGCGCCCGTCTCGACAAACCGCGTTCGCCTCCTCCAGCCCGCGCAACAGGGGCCGCGTGGCCGCCCGTTCGTGATGTGGGTGCGTGAGGTGAAGTTATTCGGCGCGGCCTCGGAGTAGCGAGAGATAAAATGAAGATCACACACCCCGCCGTCGCCAGCCCTGTCTTCCAATTGGTGAGAACTCTCGAACTCGATCTTCAATTCGGCGAGAACGGTTGGACGACCCGCATCGAGTTGTTTCAGGACACGGAAAGGGAAGATCAATTTCGCTGCCGGGTCTGGGAACTTGAGATGTTCCGGCTCACCCCAACTTCGCCGATGGATGAGAACGGTCAGCCCGAACACGTCTGCGACGACTTGCTTATGGTTCATCGCGGCATCGCCCGTGGCAAGGTCTCCTCGCTGATGCACGAGGCGTTCATCGCCCCCGGCGTGGAGGCCGCGCTCGAAATGGTGTCGACGGATTTGAAGAACTTCCTCGAACATTTCACAGGCAAAAAAGCGACGTGAGGAAGAGGGCGCGTTTTAGATATTCCTGATAAAAACCATGCTCACTGCTGAAATCATCGCCATCGGCTCGGAGTTGTTGACGCCGGATCGCGCGGACACGAACAGCCTGTGGCTGACCGGGAAACTCAACGCCATCGGCATCGAAGTCAAACTCAAGACCATCGTCGGCGACGACGACGCGCGTCTCGAAGAGACGATCAAAGACGCGCTGCGCCGCTCGCGCGTCGTCATCACCACGGGCGGTCTGGGGCCGACCGAAGACGACATCACGCGCAAGATCGCTGCGCGCGCCATGGGTCGTCGCCTCGTGTTGAACGAAGCGGTGCTCGACGCGATTCGCGAGAAGTTTATGCGCTGGGGGCGCAAGATGCCGGAGATCAACGCGCGGCAGGCGATGATCATCGAAGGCGCGGAGGTGTTGGAGAACCCGCACGGCTCGGCCCCCGGCATGTACCTCGAACACGAAGGGCGCGCCGTCATCCTCTTGCCCGGCCCGCCGCGCGAGATGCGCCCGATGTACGAAACGCACGTGGGCGGGAAGCTCACGGCGAAAGCCGGCGACGTGAGGGTCGCGCGGCGCGTGTTGCGCGTGTCGGGACTCGGCGAGTCGGCGGTTGACGAACGCATCGCGCCGGTCTATACGCAGTATAAAAATCCGCAGACGACGATCCTCTTCAATCGCAGCGAAATCGAAATTCATCTGACGGCGCAAGCCAAGTCCGAGAAGGAAGCGGAACTCCTGCTCGACGGCCTCGCCGGACAA
>DATCWB010000107.1:0-6672 GCA_036566625.1 Pyrinomonadaceae bacterium | reverse complement strand
GGCGCGCCCGCCGTGCGCATCAACGAGGAGCCGCCGCCGTGGAAACAAACTTTCACCGACTCGCTGGACGAGCGACAGGCTTATCTCGACTACGGGCGCGAGACTTTCGAGATGGAATTCTTCGACTACATCCCGCTGCGCTCGCGTGTGGGCGATGTGCAGGGCGCGGCTTACGTCCTGCCGTTCTCGCCGAGCCTCGCGATGAAGAAGACGCACAAGGTTTATCTCAAGAACATGCTCGTCTCCGAGAATGCCGAGGGCTTGCTGCCCGATTGGGCTTTCTTCGTCAAGTGCGTCGTCAACGCTAACGATCTCAGGCCCACCGCCTCGCGCGAGAGTTTCTACGAAGACGAGGCGTTGACTTTAACGCGCGCCGCGCTCGGCCGCTCGCTGCGCGAATACCTCGTCGGGCTGGCGGACGAGCAGCCGCAGCGGCTGCAAAAATTGATCTCTCTGCACTACCTCTCGATCAAAGCGCTGGCCGTGGACGACGACGAGTTTTACCGGCTCTTCATCGACTGGCTGCCCTTCGAGACGAGCGCGGGGCAGATGACGCTCGGCGAATACAAGCGGCAGAACGGCACGCTGCGCTACGTGCCCGACCTCGATCAGTTTCGGCAGATCGCGCCCGTCGCTGCCTCGCAGTCGCTCACGGTGATCAACGCGGGCTACGTCCACGACGCGGAGTTGCTCTCGAAGCACGCCGACGTGTTCCCGGCAACACCGGTCGAGGTGCTTGATTCGACGCGCCTCATGCACAGCTTCGAGTACCTGACGCTCGACGAGCAGGACGGGGCGGCAGATTTCGTGCGCTTCGCTAGTGGCGTGCTGCGCCCATTCAGTTGCGCCGTGGAGGTGCGAAAGTTTCTGCCGCGCGAGCTGCCCGCGCTCTACAACGCGTCGAGCGAGGTCAACTTCCACCGCACGGTCGAACAGGCGCGCGAAATGTCGGACGCGCTCTGGTCGGGCGTGCTTGGCAACCTCGGCGGCGCGCCGCCCGCCGAAGCCTTCGCCTCGCTCTGCTTCAACTACGACAACCCGCTCGTCTACAAGTTGAGCCGCATGCGCGACGAGACGTTCCTGCGCTTCTCGATCCAGATGCTCTACGTGCAGTCGCTCCTGCTCAGCCACCGCCCGCTCAACGTGAAGGAGATGGCGCTCTTGAACGGCGGCCTGCTCGGCCTGCTCGAATGGGGTGTGGAGGTGGAAGGAGGCTGGGTGCAATGATGGAAGCGACCTCGGAACAGGCCTGGGAACTCATCCTGGAGGCTTACCGCATGGCGGACGGCGACGCGAAGATCGCGCTGCTGGAAGAGGCCGCGCGCCTCGCCGACATCTGCGGCGACCTGAAACTCGCCTCCGACGCGCGTGAACATCTCGTCCACGCGGCCACCTTCGGCGGCGCGCCCGAGAAGGCCCTCGTCGCCTTCTCGTGGTCGCTCGCGCAGTACGACCGTCGCGTTGAGGATGTCAACGAGGCGACCGTGCTGTGGCAGTACAAGTGGATTTTAGACAGCATCGCGAACTTCCCGCAGATCGGCAAGACGCAAATTCTGGAGATGCTCGACGACATGGCCGCGCGCTACCGGCGCGGCGGGTATTCTTTGCGCCCGAACTACCTGATGCGCTACCGCCTCTGTAAATTCTGGGACGAGGCCGAGGCCGCGCGCTATTTCCACAAAGGCCACGAGACGCCGCGCGACGATATGAGCGATTGCCGCACGTGTGAACTCAACGACGAGGTCGGCTTCGCCCTGCTCGAAGGCGACGACGCGCGGGCGGTCGAACTGGCCTCTCCCATCATTGAGGGTCGTATGCGCTGCGCCTCGATCCCAAAGATCACGTTCGCCAACCTGCTGCTGCCGCTCGTGCGTCTCGGCCGGATGGACGAGGCCGTGAGTTTGCACCGGGAGGGCTATCGCCTCGTCGCGCTCGCCGCCAAAGGCTCTCTCTCCAGCGCGGCCGAACATCTCGACTTTCTCGTCGTGACGGAGAACTTCGACCGCGCCGTCAGGATTTTCGAGAAGCACCTCGCAGACGCTTACTCGGTCGCCGACGCGGCATCGAAGTTCGACTATTACCTCGCGTCCTGGTTCCTGCTCGAACAATTGGGCGAGCGCGGGCGTGCGACTTTGAAGCTCCGGCATGTGCCGCGCTCGCTCCCCGTCTACGAAGAGAGCGGGACGTACGGGGTCGCGCATCTGGCCGCGTGGTTTCTGGAACAGTGCGAAACTCTGGCCTCTCGATTCGACGCGCGCAACGAGAGCGACTATTACGCGCGCAGCATCCGCGAGGCCGCCGCGCTCCGGGACTTGACGACGCCTCACCCGATCAGAGACGTGGATGAATTTATCGCCTGAACGGCGAATCTTGGATCGAACGATGAAAGCGAGCGGGCAGAGCTTGTCCCTGCCCCTCCAGGCACTTTTCCTGACCGGCGTTTGAAAGCCGTTCTAACTACGCCTCCGCAAACATACCAACGCCTTTTCAACCGGCCGCGCGACTCTCGGTGCGCCCGGCGGCGGCGAAGCGTCTGAGCAGGTGGCGCAGTTTGTGCGAATCGGCGAGACAGTATTTGGCGCGCGTGCGGCGGTCGCCGATGTGAATTGTCCACGCGTCTTCGGGAAGGCGCGCGAAGAGGTCTTCGTCCGTGCGGTCGTCGCCCGCCGCGAGACAAAATTCGGCGTTCGTGGCCGACTCCGACAGACGCGCGAGCACCTCGCCCTTGTTCGCCCACCCCGGTTTCACCTCCACGATCTTCTGCCCACGGTGAGCGCGCAGTTCGGTGTCGGCCAGCATCTGTTCGAGGTTCGAGACGAGTTCGTTGGCGAGCCATTCGCCGAACTCCGGGTCGGCCATGCGGTAGTGCCACACGAGGGAAAACTCTTTCTCCTCGATGAGACTGCCGGGCGTGCGATCCATGAAATGTTCGAGGACGGGGAAGACCTGCTCCTTCCAGTCGCTCGTGTAGTCGGGGCGATAGGCCTCCCACTGCATGGTCTCGGGCGAGCGCAGGATCGCGCCGTGCTCGGCCGCGAGCCACAAGCCTTTCACGTTGCCGAACCATCTTTCGAGATCGTGGCGCGAGCGGCCGGAGACGACCGTGACGCTCGTCGCAGGGTCGGCGGCGAGCGCGGCGAGCAACTCGGCCAGTTCGGCGGGTGGCACGGCGTCCTGCGGGCGATTGGCGTAAGGCACGAGCGTCCCGTCGTAGTCGAGCAACAGGCGACGACCCGTGGCCTCTTGAAACGCCGTGACCGCATCTTCGACGGGCAACTCCTGCGGCTTCTCCGAGAAATTACCGGCGCGCGAACCCGCCGCCTCGCGCAGGTTCGAGAGGAAGCGGTCGCCCCACGCGAAGACGTTGTTTCGCACCACGCGCTTGTGAAGCGCGCTCATGCGTTCGCGCCGCTCGTCCGCCGGAAGCTGTAGCGCGCGTTCGATGGTTTCGGCCGTGCGCTCCTCGTCGTAGGGGTTGACGAGAAACGCCTCGCCCATCTCGGAGGCCGCGCCCGCGAACTCGCTCAAGATCAGCGCGCCCGCGCCGTCCTCTTGGCATGCGACGTACTCCTTGGCGACGAGGTTCAGCCCGTCGCGCAAAGGGGTGACCCACGCGAGGTCTGCGAGGGCGTAGAGCGCGGCGAGTTCGGTGGGCGGGATGCCGCGCCGGATGTAGGTGATGGGCGTCCAGTCGGGCGTCGAAAATTCGCCGTTGATCTTGCCGACGAGTTCGTCCACCTCCTGCCGCAGTTCCTTGTACATCGGGATCACTTCGCGCGAAGGCACGGCCACCTGTATGAGCACGACCTGGCCGCGCAAAGCCGGCGACTGCCTGAGCAGACGGCGGAAGGTGCGCAGGCGTTCGGGGATGCCCTTCGTGTAATCGAGCCGGTCAACGCCGAGCAGGACGCGCCGCCCGTCGAAGCGTGTGCGCAGTTCCTCGCGGCGTTTGATGGTGTCGGCGTCGTGCGCGAGCCGTTCCGTAAACTCGCGCGGCGCGATGCCGATGGGCAGGGCGTCCAGACGCACGGAGCGGCCGCCGACTTCCAGCCTGTCCATCCGGCTGTCGAGGCCGAGGATGCGCAGGGTCGAAGCGCGGAAGTGTTGCAGGTAGCTGTAGGTGTGAAAGGCGATGTAATCCGCGCCGAGCAAGCCCTGCAAGAGTTCCTCGCGGCGCGGCAGCAGCCGGAAGATCGGGGAAGAGGGAAATGGGATGTGCAGGAAGAAGCCGATGCGCGCGTCGGGCACGGCCTCGCGCAAAAGCTCAGGCAGCAGCATCAACTGGTAGTCGTGTACCCAGACGATGTCGTCGGGGCGCAGGTGTTCGAGCACCACATCGCGGAAGAGCCGGTTGGCCTCGCGGTAAGCCTGCCAGTCTTCGGGCTTGAAGTTCAGGAGCGAAGGGAACTGGTGAAAGAGCGGCCAGAGCGTCTGGTTGGCGTAGCCCTCGTAAAAGCCTTCGGCAACTTCCGAGGGGATGTCCACGGCGAAGTAACGCTCGCGCTCGGCCCAACGCCTGAGCGTCTTTTGCCGCCGCTCGTCCTGCGGGTCGGAAGAATCGCCCGACCAGCCGATCCAGATGCCGCCCGTGCGCTTGAGGATCGGCCCCATCGCCGTCGCCAGTCCGCCCGTGCTCCTGTCCGTGCGCCATGCCGAGTCGCCCGCGCGCTTCAAAGTGAACGGCAGGCGGTTCGAGACGACGACGAGACGCCCGTCCGTGTTTTCGTTTGCTGACATAGTTGCCCCTTGTTCGTATGCGACTAATTCAACCCAGGTCTCTTTAGCCTCGGATTGCCTGTTATGCCTCCGGCGCGGTCTCTTCGAGCATGAACCAGTAGAAGCCGAAGGGCGCGAGCGCGAGTTGGTAAGTGCGTTCCGTCACTTGCGGAAACGGCGTGCGCCCTAACATCTCGACGGGCGTGCGCCCGGCGTAACGCGCCAGATCGAGTTCCAGCGGCTGCGCCACATGCGAGAGGTTGAAGACGCACAGCGCGGTCTCGCCTTCGTACTCGCGCGTGAAGGCGAAAATCTTCCGGTTCTCCGGACGGATGATCTCCATCCGCCCGCGCCCGAACAGACGGTGCTCCTTGCGCAGCCTGATCATCAGGCGCATCCAGTTCAGCAGCGACGTATCGTAACGCTGCTGCGCTTCGACGTTCACCGATTGATAACCGTAGACGGGATTACTGATGACGGGGAAATAGAGACGCTCGAAATCGGCGCGCGAGAAACCGGCGTTGCGATCCGCAGACCACTGCATGGGCGTGCGCACGCCGTCGCGGTCGCCGAGGTAGATGTTATCGCCCATGCCGATCTCGTCGCCGTAGTAGAGAAAGGGCGAGCCGGGCAGACTCAGGAGCAGCGCGTGCAACAACTCGATCCGGCGGCGACTGTTATCCATCAGCGGCGCGAGGCGACGACGGATGCCGACGTTCAGACGCATCCGCCTGTCCTTCGCGTATTCGTTATAGAGGTAATCCCGCTCCTCGTCCGTCACCATCTCAAGGGTGAGTTCGTCGTGATTGCGCAGAAACATCCCCCACTGGCAATTCTCGGGGATGTCGGGCGTGCGCTCTAAGATTTCCACGATGGGGCGGCGGTCTTCCTGACGCAAGGCCATGAAGAGGCGCGGCATGATCGGGAAGTGGTAGTTCATGTGAAACTCGCCGCCGTCGCCGAAATACTCCACCACGTCCTCCGGCCACTGGTTCGCCTCGCCGAGCAGGAGCACGTTCGGGTAGTTGGCCTCGACGTGCGCGCGCAACTGTTTCAGCACCTCGTGCGTCTCGGGCAAATTCTCGCAGTTCGTCCCCTCGCGCTCGATGAGGTAGGGCACGGCGTCCACGCGGAAGCCGTCTATGCCGAGGTCGAGCCAGAAGGAGACCACGTCGAGCAGCGCCTGTCTCACTTCCGGGTTGTCGTAGTTGAGGTCGGGCTGGTGGCTGAAAAAGCGATGCCAGTAGAACGCCTGCGCCTCTTCGTCCCAGGTCCAGTTCGAGTGTTCCGTGTCCGTGAAGATGATGCGCGCCTGCGCATACCTGTGCGGGTCGTCGCTCCACACGTACCAGTCGCGCTTGGGCGACGAGGGCGAGCGCCGCGCCTCCTGAAACCACGCGTGGCTGTCGGAAGTGTGATTGACGACGAGGTCTGTGATGACGCGGATGCCGCGCGCGTGCGACTCTTCGAGGAACGTCTTGAAGTCTTCGACCGTGCCGTATTCGGGGAGCATCGCGTAGAAGTCGGCGATGTCATAGCCGCCGTCGCGCAAGGGGGAGGCGTACATCGGGAGCAGCCAGATGCAATCCACGCCGAGCCATTGGAGGTAGTCGAGTTTCTCGGTCAGACCGGGAAAGTCGCCGATGCCGTCGCCGTTTGAATCGTAAAATCCGCGCACGTAAATTTCGTAAAACACGGCGTCCTTGAACCAGAGCGGATCATTGCGCAGTTTCACTTTGCCCGACATTCTCTACGCCTGCCTTCCTCTAGCGAACCGAATTTTGACTGGCTTGGCTTAAACGGTGACACGAAAGATAGCCGTTCTCGCACGCGCAATGCAAGACTCGGCGGCAAAGAAAAGGGCGGCCTGCGAGTGGCCGCCCTCGAATGAGCGTGTGGCTGTAGAGTTCGCCGCCGGAGTTTCTGACTCGAACCGGCGGGCGGATAACTCCCGCC
>DATCWB010000106.1:0-6251 GCA_036566625.1 Pyrinomonadaceae bacterium | reverse complement strand
CGGTGGCGGGGTGGCGGCCGTCGCTTTCGCGTGCGGCGGCGCGGCGGCAGTGGGGGCGCTCGAAGATGAAGGCGACGCGGTTTGAGATGCGTCGTCGCCCTCTTCTTCGGGCAGCGCGTTATTGAGCACCTCGCGCACGAGGGCGCGGACGCGGTCGCGTGTGGATTGTTCTTCGGGCATAAGAGTTGGCCGTCAGCATCAGCCGTCAGCTTTTAAAGTAATTTGGATTAGCGCCGTTCACCAACTCAGGTCGGCCGCTTGCCGATAGCTGACGGCTTGACTTCATTGACCGGTGCGAGCAGCTACTTTAGTATGTCGCACCAGGAGGGGCGTGCGCAAATCGCCTCGCCCCCAGATTCACACTTTCAAGCTCCGACATTTTCGCTTTATACGCAGTCAAGAGGAGGCCGCCCTTGTCAGCTTCAGCCGCTCCCGTCCCCAGCGAATTCACCAACGACAACCTCGAACCGATGTTCAGCGCGGAACAGATTCAGACGCGCATCGCGGAACTCGGCGCGGAGATCGCGCGCGATTACGCGGGACGCAACCCGCTGCTGCTCGGCGTCCTCAAAGGCGCGTTCATCTTCCTGAGCGATCTGATGCGCGCCATTGACATGCGGGTCGGCGTGGAGTTCATGGCGATCTCAAGTTACGGCGCGTCCACGCGCTCGTCGGGCGAGGTCAAGATCGTGAAAGACCTCGACGTGCCGATTGAGGGACGCGACATCCTCATCGTCGAAGACATCGTGGACACGGGGCTGACGCTCTCATACCTCATGGCGAACCTGCATTCGCGCGGCGCGTCGAGCGTCAAACTGGCCGCCCTTCTCAACAAGCAGGAGCGGCGTCTGCGCGAAGTGCCGATTGACTATCTGGGCTTCACCATCCCCGACGCTTTCGTCGTCGGCTACGGCCTCGACTTCGCCGAACGCTACCGCAACCTGCCCTACATCGCAGTCATCAAAGACCCCACGCGCGACTAGGGCGCGACGTGGCCGCCCGCGTCCGGTCTCAAATCAATCACCCACGACTGCGGCAGCCGCGCTTCGATCAGATGGCGGCCGAGATTAACCCAGCGCGTCGCTCTGTCCAGAATGTCAGAGTCGGAGGTGACGGCGATTGAAGCGGAACGGGCGATCTCCGCGTCGGGGTTGAAGACGAGTTCAACACGCCACGGCCAACCGCGCTCGACGGCTAAATTCCGAATCCTCTCCGCAAGCCGCCCGCTGTTCGAGACGGGCTTGTCCAACAACCAACAGACCGCCGCGGGTTCGAGGGTCGCCAACGCGTCGCCGATCAAAGCAAGAGCGCGTTCGGTTTCCGATACCGCGCGGTAAGAGCCGTGGACGCTCGACAGATCGCGCAGGCAGCCGTCGCGGCACAGCACGAGGACGCCGCCGCCGAGCGCGGCCTCCGCCGTGATGATGAGGTTGAAGCCGTCAATGATCAGCTGGCCGCCTTTAACTTCGCCGGGCGGCAGACGGCGCGCGTCGCGGCCTGCGAAGCTCGCGTCGGAGCAGGCCGCGCGCGAGACGCAGATGCGTTGCCGCTCGGTCAACTCATAGCGGTCGCCGACGAGTTTGAGCGCGGACTTCGACGCGTAGCCGCGCGTGAGCAGCCACGACAACTCCGCGACGGCGGCGCGCAAATCCGCCAGCCGCTCCAACGCGAACAACTGCCGGTCGGCCGGGTGCGCGCCGCGATGTTGCCGCCTGTCAGGACTCACCGGAAAGACCCCGCCGCGCCGGCCGAGAAATCTTCAGCCTGCTATCTCAGACAGAAAACTCTCGCCCGCCGCTAATTTCAAATTGAAGTTTTCGGCGACGGTCTGCCCCATGTCGGCGAGCGAGCGGCGCGTGCCGAGGCTCTGGCCCGCGCGGGCGCGCCGTCCATAGGTGATGAGCGGAACGTATTCGCGCGTGTGATCCGTGCCGCGATAGGTCGGGTCGTTGCCGTGGTCGGCGGTGAGGATGAAAAGGTCGCGTTCGTTCATCGCGGCTTCGATTTCGGGTAGGCGCGCGTCGAAGTGTTCGAGGGCGCGGGCGTAGCCTTCCACGTCGCGGCGGTGGCCGTAGAGCATGTCGAAATCGACGAGGTTGGCGAAGATGAGACCGCGCGTGCCGTCGTCTCGGAGGGCGCGGATGGTCTGGTCGATTGACTGGTCGTTGTTCTTGGCTTTCAGGTCACGGGTCGCGCCGAGCGAATCGTAGATGGAGGCGATCTTGCCGATGCAGACCACGTCTAGCCCTGCGTCGCTCAGGGCGACGAGCAAATTTTCGCGCGGCGGCGGCACGGCGTAGTCGTGCCGGTTCTCGGTTCTCTGAAACGCGCCGGGCGCACCCGTGAACGGACGCGCGATGACGCGCCCGACTTCGTGTTCGCCCCGAAGTATCCGCCGCGCCGTCAGGCAAATCTCGTAGAGACGTTCGACCGGGATCACCTCTTCGTGCGCCGCGATCTGAAAGACGGAATCGGCCGAGGTGTAGACGATGGGCTTACCCGTCCGCACGTGTTCCGCGCCGAGTTCCTTGATGATCTCCGTGCCCGATGCGGGGCAATTGCCGAGCACGCCGGGCACGCCCGTCTCCGCGACGAAGCGCGCCACCACATCCGCGGGGAAGCCCTCCGGGTAGGTGGGGAACGCCTCGTCAAGAATGATCCCGGCCATCTCCCAGTGTCCCGTGGTTGTGTCCTTGCCGTTCGACTGCAAGGCGCAGCGGCCGTATGAGCCGCGCGGACTGGCGGCGGGCGGCACGTGTTCGAGCGGGCGCACGTTGCCGAGTCCGAGCGATTGCAGATTGGGCAGGCGCACCTCGCGCGACGCGCAGATGTGCCCGAGCGTGTCCGAACCGGCGTCGCCCCACGCCGCGGCGTCCGGCATCTCGCCCATGCCGAGACTGTCGAGGACGATTAAGACGATGCGATCAAACGGGTTGTCATTGGGCATGAAGATCAATTTCCTCTGGGTAGAAATGTTTCAACTCTTCGGCGCTTGATAGCCTTCGCGGGCGGAGACCTGCGCGCCCGGCAGGCCGCGCACTTCGACGCGTATCTGGCGGAAGCCGCCGTCGCGCGCCTTGTTGGTCGAGTAGTAGCCGAGGCTGTACTGCTTGCCGATCTCCGAGGCGACCTCGGCGAAGGCGGCGCGCGCTTCACGCAGGTCGGCGGCGTTGAAGGTCTTGCCGCCGGAGTCGCGCGCGAGTTCCTGCATCTCGCGGCGGGCGAGTTGGTAGAGCGAGCGGCTGATCTGCATGCGCTCGAACGGCCCCATCCGGCAGAAGTTCATGTAGTCGGCCGCTTCGGCGCGCGGGTCGAAGATTTTGCGGTAGCGTTGCAGTTGCACGCGCGAGAGGCTGAGGCGGCCGTCGTCCTGACAGTCTTTCATCAAACGCTCTTCGACGAAATCCTCGGTGTTAACCTGTATGAAATAGGCGAGCGTGCCCGCCTGTTGCAGGCGCGCGCGCGCCTCCGCAAAGTCGGCCTCGCTCGTCGAATCAACTCCGTCGGTGAGGGCGACGAGTGCGCGGCGGCCTCGCAACTCCGGGCGCGCGGGCGCGCGGAAGACTTCCTTCGCGACCCGTTCGAGGGCGTCGTAGAAGGGCGTGCCGTTGCTCGCGCCGATGTTTTCGATGGCCTGCTGGAGGGCGTCGCGGTTGTCGGTCAGGTGCGTCAACAGTTCGACGGTGGCGAGTTTCGTCCCGCCCTCCTGCTGCGAGTTGAAGGCGACGATACTGATGCGGTCGCCGGGGCGCAGGGCGTCAATGAAGGCGTTGGCGGCGCGACGGATGAGGCCGACCTCGGCGCGCGTCGAGCCGGAAGTGTCCAGGAGGAGCGCGACCTCGAAGGGGGCGTCGGTGGCGATGAAGTTGGCGACGCGCTGCGGACGCCCGTCCTCGTAGAGGGCGAAATTTTCGGCGCGCAGGTTGGTGAGCGTGCGCCCCGTGCGATCCGTCACGGTCACGGGCACGGTGACGAGTTGCGTCTCGACGCGCACCACGTCGTCTTCGTCAACTTCTTCGGCGGCGGGCGCAGGGGTCGGCGTTGCGCGCGGCGTCTGTTGCGCCGGCGTCGTCGAACCGACGCGGCGCGGCCGTTGTCGCGGAGTGTCCTGCACCGGCAGCAGCGTCTGAGAGAGAGAGGTTCGGAGTTGTCCGGCGCCGCAGGTCAGGAGCAGGAGCAGCGAGACAGTCGCCGCCAGCCGCGCGCGTTTTTGCTTTGAGGGATACTTCGACATAGACTTACATCTTCACACGGAAAAATCGGCGGCGTTAAATATAGCCGCAAACCCTTGATGACTGAAAGGAGCGACACGATGCCCGTCATCGGAAGACTCGACGATCAGGTCGAAGCCATACTGATCAACCCGCTCAGGCGGCCGACGGCCGACGAGGCCGAGCGCGAACCGACAGCGATTACGCCCACCGTCTCCGAAGAACGCGACGACGCCGACTCCGAGAGGGAGAAACGTGAAGCCGATTCCCCGTTGCCCGTCTGGCTGCTGTGAACGACGGCCGGCGCGCCGGGAACACAGGGGTCATCACACTCTAGTTATTTGCTGCGGTTCCCAAACATCGTCCCCCGCAACCGGCGCGCGGCGGGACTCTGACGCTGCTTGACACCGTGCAGGGCATCTTTTAGGATGAGTCTCGCTTTGGCCGCAACGAATGTCGAGTCTGTTTCGTGGTCGGGGCTGAGGTCTTTGAAGCGGGCGTGAGAAGAGTTTGAAGCACGGCTGTTGTCAGGCGCGTCTTCACTAGAGGCACGTACTGTCAATGGTAGACGACCGCCCTTACAAGGCGGGGGTTGTGGGTTCGAGTCCCACCGTGCCTACCATTAGCGACGGGACGGCCGTCGAGAGAGAGTCACCGCCCGCCACGGTTCAAGTTTTGAAGTTTTCGCGGAGTCGTAGTTCAGTTGGTTAGAACGCCGGCCTGTCACGTCGGAGGTCGCGGGTTCGAGTCCCGTCGGCTCCGCCACTTCAAACCCGAGAGCGGTTGTCTTTTGATGAACTCAAGAGGCAACCGCTTTTGCTTTTCGCGCGTATAACTTTTGCGCCGCTTGCCCCACTCGAAGGAGGACGCCGGAAATTTTGAACGACGAACGCATCCCGCCGGTTGAGGCCGCGCTGGAAATTTTCCACGCGCGGCACGCCGGGGCGCGCCTGCTCTTTCTCGCCGGTTCCGTCATGCGCGGCGAAGGCACGCCGTCGTCCGACCTCGACCTCGTCGTAGTTTACGAACACTTACCCAACGCCTACCGCGAGTCGTTCATCCACCGTGGCTGGCCGGTCGAAACCTTCGTCCACGACACGGAGACGCTCGGCTATTTTTTGGAGTTCGATGCCGAAAGTGGTTTCCCCTCGATGGCGAACATGGTGCTCGAAGGGCGCGAGATACCCGCGCCGTGCGAGTTGTCGCAATCGTTGAAGCGGGCGGCCGCCGAACTGCTCGCCGCCGGGCCACCTGCCCTGTGCGATGAAGAGTTGCGAAGCCGACGCTACTTTCTGACCGACCACGTCGAAGACATGCGCCACCCGCGCGGCGACGCCGAACTCGTCGCAACCGGCGCGCAGATGTACGATATGGCGGCCGACTTCTACCTGCGCTCGCGCGGCCACTGGTCGGCTAAGGGCAAAGCTATCCCGCGTCGCCTGCGCGAAGTTGACGCGCCTTTCGCCGCGCGCTTCCGAGAGGCGTTCGAGACCCTGTTCGTCGAAAAGCGTTCGCGCAAGGTCGTCGCACTGGTTGAAGACGTGCTCGCGCCCTTCGGCGGTTTTCTCTTTGACGGTTATAAACTCGATGCTTCGGGCGATAAGCGGAAATCGTCCGGCGACAAGCAGCAGCCTTCCGGCGACGTGCGATAGACGCCCTGTGAGAGTGACGGGTAATCCGTGCAACCCGGCCGGGCGAGCGCGCCCGCCGATGCGTGTCGGTCGCCGGGTGAGTGCGGCGGGTGACAGAGTACGCGGCGGATTTTTTTGTGCGCGACTGTGTTCCTGATTTTTGTACATGACTTCAATTCTTAATTTTCGTTCGTCGGTTTAGTTCGCAACGCACGCATGATTCCAGTCGCCGAAGCCATCCGTATCGTCGAGGAGCAGACGCCGCGCCTGCCCGCCGAAGAAGTCGCGCTTGCCGGGGCGCGCGGGCGCGTGCTGGCCGAAGACGTTGTGGCCGACACGGACTTGCCGCCCTTCGACCGCGCCTTGATGGACGGCTACGCCGTGCGCGCCGCCGACACGGAAGGGGCGA
>DATCWB010000105.1:0-18571 GCA_036566625.1 Pyrinomonadaceae bacterium | reverse complement strand
GCACGGCGGCGAAGGGGAGACGCGACGGCGCGAACGAGGCCGCGCTCGCGCCGGTGAAGGAGATTGATGCCGACGGTCTCAGCAAACTTTTGCAGCGCAGCGAGGCGCAGGAGGCGCGCCCTTTGCTCGTCAATTTCTGGGCGACGTGGTGCGTTCCCTGCCGCAAGGAATTTCCCGACCTCGTTAAAATCGACGCGGAATATCGCGGGCGCGGGATTGAGTTTGCCCTCGTCTCGGCCGACGACGTGTCGGAGATCAAGACCACCGTCCCGAAGTTCCTGCGCGAGATGCGCGCCGCGTCGATGCCCGCCTACCTGTTGAACGCGACCGACACGCAAGCGGCCATCGCGCAGGTTGACCCGGCGTGGGGCGGCGAACTCCCCGCCACTTTCCTCTTCGACCGGCAAGGCAAACTCGCCTACAGGCACTTCGGCATCATAGACGCCCGGAAACTTCGCGCGGAAATAGAGAAAGTAGTGACAGCTGACAGGTGACAAGTTAAAACCTTGTTCTTTCCTGTCACCTGTCACCTGTCACCCGTCACCTGAATTATGAGCCTAATCACACCTGAAGTTATCTCCGCACACAACCTGACCCCGGAAGAGTACGCGCGCATTGTGGAATTGATGGGGCGCGAGCCGACGTTCGTGGAACTCGGAATTTTTTCGGTGATGTGGTCGGAGCACTGTTCCTACAAATCCTCGCGCGTGCACTTGAAGCGGCTGCCGACGAGAAACGAGCGCGTCGTCGTGCCGCCGGGCGAGAACGCGGGCGTGGTTGACGTGGGCGACGGCTGGTGCGCGGCCTTCAAAGTCGAGTCGCACAATCACCCCTCTTTCATCGAGCCGTTTCAGGGGGCGGCCACGGGCGTCGGCGGCATCCTGCGAGACATCTTCACGATGGGCGCGCGCCCCATCGCGGCCATGAACAGCATCCGCTTCGGCACGCTCGACGATGAACGAAACGGGCGGCGCAACCGCGCCCTCGTCGCCGGGGTCGTCGCGGGGATCGCGCATTACGGAAATGCCTTCGGCGTGCCGACCATCGGCGGCGAAGTCGCTTTCGACGACGCCTACGCGCTGAACCCGCTCGTCAACGCTTTCGCGCTCGGCCTCGTCCGCCACGATCAAATCTTCTACGGGCGCGCTGTCGGGGTCGGCAATCCCGTCCTGTACGTCGGCGCGAAGACGGGGCGCGACGGCATCCACGGCGCGACGATGGCCTCCGCAGAGTTTGACGACGAGGCTCTGGAGAAACGCCCGACCGTGCAGGTGGGCGATCCGTTCCTCGAAAAACTGCTGCTCGAAGCCTGCCTCGAAGTGATGCGCAGCGGCGCGGTCGCAGGGATTCAGGACATGGGCGCGGCCGGTCTCACGTCGTCTTCGTGCGAGATGGCGGCGCGCGCCGGGACGGGACTCGAAATCGACCTGACGCTCGTGCCGCAACGCGAAGAGGGCATGTCGGCTTACGAGATCATGTTGTCCGAGTCGCAGGAGCGCATGCTGATCGTCGCGCACAAGGGGCGCGAGCGTCAGGTGGTGGACATCTTCAAGCACTGGGAACTCGACGCCGTGGTGATCGGTCGCGTCACGGACACGGGGCACGTCCAGATCATGCACCACGAAGGCACGGTCGCGGACATCCCCGTCGGCTACCTGACGGACGAAGCGCCCGTCTACGAGCGGCCGATGAGCGCGCCCGAAGCGGGGGATGAGGGCGGAGGGATGAGGGATGAAAAAGCCGCCCACGGCAATGAAGCCGCCTCCGTTAATGAAGCCGACGACGTTTCGCCTGCGCCGGAGACTCCTTCGTTGGAGGAGACGGTCGAGGGTTCGGAGGAACTCGACTCGATCCTCTCGGCGTCGCAGCCGTCCGTCACCGCGTCGGCGTCGCAGTCGTCCGTTGCCGCGTCCGATGCTGATCACAACGAGTCTTTACGCCGTCTGCTCGCCGCGCCGAACATCGCCTCGAAGGAGTGGGTCTATCGCCAGTACGACCACATGGTGCGGACGAACACGGCCGTGCTGCCCGGCGCGGACGCCGCCATCGTGCGCATCAAGGAGACGCGCCGCGCGCTCGCCATGTGTCTCGACGGCAACGGCCGCTACTCGTCCGCAGACCCGCGCGAGGGCGCGCGCCAGATCGTCGCAGAGGCGGCGCGCAACGTCGTGTGCGTCGGCGCGAGGCCGCTCGCCGTCACCAACTGTCTCAACTTCCCCTCGCCCGAACGCCCCGAAGTGATGTGGGCATTCTCCGAGACGATTGACGGCATGGCGGAAGCCTGCCTCGCCTTCGACACGCCCGTCATCTCCGGCAACGTCTCCTTCTATAACGAGACCGAAGGGCGCGGCATTCTCCCGACGCCCGTCATCGGCATGGTCGGCATCATCGAAGACGTGCGCCGCATCATCCAACCCGGCTTCAAAACCGAGGGCGATCTGATCGCGCTCTTTGGCGAGACGCACGACGACCTCGGCATCAGCGAATACGCAGCCACCGTCGAGGGGTGCACCACCGTCGAGATGCTCAGGACGGGACGCCTTGCTCGCATCGATCTCAAACTCGAACAGGCCGTGCAGGCCGCCTGCCTGCAAGCCTCAGAAGAGGGCTTGCTGCGCTCCGCGCACGACGCTTCGGACGGCGGCCTCTCAGTCGCGCTCGCCGAAAGCTGTTTCTCCACTCTCAACCGTCCCTCAATCGGCGCGACGGTCGAGCTTCCGGGCGCGCACACGCCCGCCGCCCAGCTCTTCGCCGAGACGCCCTCGCGCATCGTCGTCAGCTTCGCTGAAACGGCGCGGGCGCGCGTCGAAGAGATCGCGTCCGGGCTGGGTTGCCCGCTCTCGATTATCGGGCGCGTCGGCGGGGCGGAGCTTCGCATCAACGTTGACGGCCGGCCCGCCGTCTCGCAAAACGTCAACGAACTCGAAACTCACTGGCGCACCTCGCTCGGCAGCAAACTCCAGGCGGAAGCGCTGGCCGCAGCGGCCGAGTAAACTTGTGACCGACGCACACCACGGCGAGATCGGCCGGCTTGCCGCGCCGCTCGTGCGCGAATACGAGATTTCCGCCGACGAACTTTTGCGCGCCCTGCTCGGACTCGCGCCCGAGTGTCGCGCGCAGATTCTCGATAGCGGCGGCGCGCGCGGCGCGGACGAGGCGCGTTTTATGATCGCCGCGTTCGACCCTTTCGAGACGGTCGAGGCGCGGGGCGAAGAGTTGTTGATAGAGCGGCGGGGGGAGACCGGCGTGCGTGTCGAACGCGGCTCGCTCCTGTCGCTGCTCGATGAGCGGCTCGCGCGTTACCGCGTGCCACGCGGGGCTCAGCCGGAGGAGGCGTCTCAATTGCCGTCCGCCGGGGGGGCGTGCATCGCGAGTTTCGCTTACGATCTCGCGCGGCAATTTGAACGCCTGCGAAGCGTCGCCCCCGCGAGTCTTGCCGCGCCCGAACCCGATGCCACGCTCGCCTTCCACGACACGCTCGTCATACACGACTACGCCGGCGGGTTCACCTATCTCACGAGCCTTGCCGGAGAGGGACAACTAGAGCGCGCCCGCGCCGCGCTCGACGAAGCGCGCCGGTCCACAGGCTTCGATGACAGGGAGAATGGTCTTGAGAGCGGCACGTTGGCGGCGTCGAACTTCTCGCGCGCGGAGTACGTCGCCGCCGTCCGGCGCATCAGGGAACACATCTACGCGGGCGACATTTATCAGGCGAACCTGACACAGCAATTCACCTGCCCTTTATCCGTGGGCGACAGCGCGGAGCGCGTCTTCCTGCGACTCAGGCGCGAGCACCCGGCCTCTTTCGCGGCCTTCCTGCGCCGCCGCGCGGACACGGTGATCAGCGCATCGCCCGAACGTTTCCTGCGCGTCTCGCACGACGAAGGAGAGGGGGCGCGTCGCGTGGAGGCGTGGCCGATCAAGGGCACGCGTGCGCGCGGCGCGTCGGCGGAAGAGGACGCGCGGCTCAGGGAAGAGTTGCAGCGAAGCGCGAAAGACGCGGCCGAGAACGTGATGATCGTCGATCTGTCGCGCAATGATCTGGGGCGCGTGTGCCGTTACGGGACGGTGGAAGTCAGTGCGCTCTGCGAAGTGCAGGAGCACCCGACGCTCTTTCACCTCGTCTCTAAAGTACGCGGCCAGTTGCGCGCGGAGGTGACGGCGGGCGAACTTTTGCGCGCCACTTTCCCGTGCGGCTCGATCACGGGCGCGCCGAAACTGCGTGCGATGGAGATCATCGACAACTGCGAACGCGCGCCGCGCGGCCTCTCGATGGGCGCGGTCGGCTACTTCTCTTTCGACGGCCGTATTGATCTGAGCGTGGCGATTCGCACGATGACCGTGCGCGCCGGCCGGGCGCGCTTCAACGTCGGCGGCGGCATCGTGGCCGAGAGCGACCCGGAGGCGGAATACGAAGAGTCGCTCGTCAAGGCGCGCGCGCTGCTCAATGCGCTCGGCGCGCGGGCGGGCGAGGGCGGCGGTAAAAATTAGCGCGCCGCAAAATTTAGCAGACGTAAAATTTAGCGCGACGCGCAGCCGTTTTCATGTATCCTCGCGCGGCAACCCTCGCCGTAGTCTCTCTCCGACGCGGACACGCAATTCCCTTTGAGCGAAACATGCACGCACGAATTATTCATAACGAACGCCTGATCGAACCGGCGAAGGCGCGGCTGCCCGCGCTCTCTTCCGCGATGCTCTACGGGCGCGGCGTCTTCACGACGCTCGCCGTGTATCGCGGCCAGCCGTTCCTCTGGCCTGAACACTGGGCGCGTCTCGTCTCGCACGCGGAGCGCTGCGGCGTGCGCACCGGCCATTTTGATCAGGAGACGGTGGGCGGCGCGCTCGTCAGGTTGATCAAAGAGAACGGGGTTGGAGAGGGGCGTGCGCGCATCACGCTGCTCGTGCGCGCGGTGCGCGGCGTGTGGCGGGACAGGGGCGCGGGCGGACTCGAAACAGACCTGCTGATCATGACGGGCGACGCGCGCCCCGCGCCCGAAGAAGGTCTGGCCCTGACGCTCTCGCCCTACCGTCTCAACACGTTCTCGCCCCTGACGGGCGTTAAGAGCGTCAATTATCTCGAACACGTCATCGGGTGGGAAGAGGCACACGCCCGCGACTTTCACGAGGCGGTCGTCTTGAACGAGCGCGGCGAGATCGCTTCGGCAACGATGGCGAACATCTTCTGGGTAACGCGCGGCACGATTCACACGCCCGCCCTCATCACCGGCGCGCTCGCCGGTACGACGCGCGCCCGCATCATCGCCCTTGCGGAAGAACTCGCCCTGCCGCTCGTCGAAGGCACGTATGACACTTCACACCTCGGCGACGCGGACGAGATATTCCTCACCTCGGCCGCGCACGGCATCGGGCTGGTGACTACCTACGACTTCCACCGCTACACGGTCTCGGCGGGAAGCGTCGCCGTGCGCCTGCGCGAGGCGTTCCGGCAACTCACGCTGCACGGCGGGGAAGAGAGATAGAAACGCCGGAAGTTTCGCGCGTTCGACCCGTCATTCCTTGAAGGCCGTTACTTCTTCGCCAGCACGACGGGCGATTGCTCGGCGGCGCGGATGCGCTCGAAGAAGCCGCGAACGGCCGCATAATCGGCGGGCGGGATGGTGGCGGCGCGTTGCGTGAACGCGCGCTTGAAACGGAGTTGGCCGTCGTGGACGGCGTAGGAGGTCGAGTAACTGCCGAAGGCCGTGTCGAGTTTGACGGGGTCGGGCAGTTCGTCCACGTCGAAGCCGGCGGGGAGTTTGATGTTGACCGACTCGGTGTAAGCCTCGGATTCGAGCACGACGGCATGCTTGCGCGAGGCGTTCGTCAGGAAGACAGACTCGCGGCGCGAGAGGATGGCGGGCTTGAAGACGAGGAGGCGTTGCTGCATGACCTGGCCGTAGTTCGCGGCGGTGAAATCCACGTCGAGAGCGAAGCGGCCGTCGGCGTGATTGTCTGCGGGTTCGACCTTGACGACTTTCGCGCCCGTCGCGCCGCGCGTGATCCAGTCCTCGACGGCGCGGGCGTATTCGGGGCGCGCGAGGCCGCGAAAGAGACGACGCTCGCCGACCGCCGACTGCCCCCTGGAACGCTCGCGGATGTTTGCCGTGATCGAGCCGTCGGCCGCGAGATTGATCTCGGCTTCGCGTTCGAGTTGATTGGCTTCGGGCGGCGTGACGGGCATCCGCACGAGCGCGCCGTCCGGCCCGGCGGCGATGAGCGCGTAGCTGTTCTGTTCGTGGTCGGGCAGATCGCCGACGGGCGTGTTCTCGTCCGTGGCGTCGAAGATGAGTAGACGGCCGAGCGTGGCGTGCTGGATGACGGTGGGAGCTTGCGTCTCGTCGCTCACGCGGACGGCGATGATGCAGTGGTTGAACTGGCTCGGCGAAGCCCACTCAGCGCGCACGAAGGTGGCGTCGCCCGAAAAGATCAAGACCGGGTAAGCCTCGATCTTGAGGGCGCGCAGCATGGCGCGCATGAGGTTGGCCTTGTCTTTGCAGTCGCCGTAGCGTTTGGCGAAAACTTCCGTCGCCGGGTGCGGGCGGTAACGCCCGACGCCGATCTGGATCGAGATGTACTGGATGTCCTGCACGTAGCGGCCGATGGCGCGAATCTTGTCGAATTCGGTTTTGGCCGTGGCCGTCAGTTCGCGCGCTTTGAGGGCGATGGCGTCGTCGGGCGCGCTCTGTGGGTCGCTCAGTTCGCTATACCAGCGCGACACGTCTGTCCATGAGGCGAAGCTGCGCGCGCCCATGATGGTCGCCGTGCCCGCGCTGCTCTCGGCGGGCGTGTAGCTGATGGCGAGGCGCGGGGCGAGGCTCGTCACCTCGGGGCTTGCGATCTCCGGCTCGATGGGCGGGAGATTGCGCAACTCCCAGGTGTAGCTCGTGCCGCTCACGACGGGTTCGACTTTCGCGTGGTTGAACGTGATGCCCGTCGCGCTCCAACCCGCCGGGAGCGTGAGCGTGCAGCGCGACATCAGCACGGGCAGACGCTCCTGAAAACTCCAGACCGTGTGCGGGAACATGGCGCGTTCCTCCGTGATGATCTGGTAGCCGAAGACCATCCCGGCGTCGGCCTCGTCCGTCGCGTCAATCTTCTTGATGCGATACTGGTTGTAAACGTCGTTGAGATCGCCGGCAAGGTCGAGAGTTTCGTCCTTGCCGTAACGTTTCGTCTGCCCGCCGGGACGAATCAGCCACGCGCGCATCTCGCGCACCTTGCCCGTGTCGGTCGAGTAACCGGCCACGGCCTGCGCCGAACCCCTCCCCACACGCGTCAGGATACGCACGGCGAGGGTCGAGACGGTGACGATCTTTCCGTCGTTGCCGATGGTCATCTGCCCCTCGTCGTGGAGGACGACGGCCGGCACGTCTTTCGCGTAAGGCGGGGCGGACGCCGCGGCTGCCTGCGTGAGCCACGCGGGCGTTTCGTCACCGGCGGCGGCCAGCGCGGGCGCGCCGGACATGAGGACGAGCGCAAAGCAAAGCCCGAAAATTCTTGTCAGCATTTCTTTAAAACCTCGATTTCCCTTGTCAGCCTCGCGGCGTAAGTGAAGCCGCCTTCGTCACGCCGGGTCGCGCTTAGTTCGAAGGCGTTCCGGCAGAGGCAGTGGTCGCAGCCTGCTTGAGCGTGATCATGTGATTGTCCCGCTTGTGCACTTCGTCGAACAGCGTTTTGAGTTGAGCGTAAGAGGCGACTGGGAACAGCAGGCCGGTCTTGTTGCCGAAGTAGAATTTGCGATTGAAAACGAGCGTGCGCCCGTCTTTCGTGACGCCAATATTGATGTCATACCTGCCGGTCTGCCCCGCGTTGATGGCGGCGGGCGCGTCGGCGTTGTCGAGCGAGTAACCGGCGGGCAGATCGATTGAAACCTCGTCCTGCTCCGACCAGGGGTAGTGGAAATAGACGCTGTTGTGCCGCTGCGTCGTCGGGAAGAGCGGGTTCACGCCGCGCTGGAAGAAGCCCGGTTGCAGGAACAGACGCTTGCCCGTGCGTTGCGCGTAACCGGGCACGCGGATGTGATAGGCGTAGGTGAAAGGCTTATCGGGATCGGTCACGTTTTCGACTTTAATGTTGGAAACTTCGGCCGTGCTCATCTTGGCTTTGAGCATGTTACGCAAAGTCTCCTCGCGCTGCGCGGGAGTGTCGTCGTCGTTATACTCCTTCTTATCCTTGCCGAGATGCCCCGTGTACTCGATGCGCACGTCGCCTTCGAGCGTGCCCTCGGCGTCGAGCGTGAGTTTCGCCGTGCGCCGTTCCACGGACTTGTCGGGCGGTGAGAGCGGCGTCTGGACGAAGGTCGGCTCTTTCGGGTCGCTGATGAGCGCGTCCTGCATCTCGGCCTGCCACGTCAGCATCCCGAAGGGCATGTACATCTCCGACGGGTCGTAGAAACGCCACGCATCATTCACCTTCACGGCCACGACGATCATATCCATGAAGTAAGGATCGGCGAAACGGGGGTCGAAGAAGATGTCGCTGCGGTCGGCGAGGAGCGCGGGGCGCGCCTCGAAACCGGCGGCGATGGCGAGCGCGGCGAAGAGGCCGCTGATGTCGCCGCTCCGACCCTCCATCTTCTTGAGCGTGCCGGAGGTTGATTCGTCCTTGAGTTTGGCACGTTGCTCGGGGGGCAGGTTCAGGGCGTCGTCGTCCAGATTCTTGATCTTGGTGCGGCAGAACTCGTAGAGGCGTTCGAGTTTCTGTTCGGGCGTCGCGGCATCGCCGATGATCTCGGCCGATTTCTTGCGCACGTCGTCGTTGACCTTCATGTTTGATTTGAACGCTTCGTAGACGATTTTGCCGAATTTGTTCCAGTATTTCTCCGGCACGATCTCCCGCTCCGCCGTGTAGTAGAGCAGCATCCACTTGCGCACCTCGTCCTCGGGCGGCATGCGCGGTTCTTCATGGTAGGCGGGAACGTTCACGACCGTCGTGCTGTAGAAGCCGTTCTTGGCCTTCTCGAACTTCGGCGTATCCATGTGGAACGGCATGAAGCGCAGCGACTCCGCGCCGACGATGTTCGTCGCGGGCTTCAGGTAATAGGTCACGGTCTGGACGGGGATGTCGCGCTGGAAATAAAGCCGCGTGCGATTGGCCGAACTGCCCGCATAAACTTCGCGCCAGCGGTACTCGATGAGCGCGCCCGGCTCGACGCTCGGCATGGCGAAGGTCTTGGCTTGCAGTTTCAGCTTGCCCGACCTGGCGATGATCTTCTCGAACACGTCTTCCTTCTTCAGTTCGACGATCTGGCCGTCGGCCTTGATGGTGCGCCCGGCCACGTCCTTGATCCTGGCATTCGGGCGAAACGGGATGAGGTCGATTTTGCTCTGCGACTCGCGCCCGCGCTCGGTGAAGATTTTGATGCGGATGTAGTTGGTGAAGACCAGATCGGATTCGTCGCCGTCGTCAACGCGCACTTCCCAGAAGATGGCTTCGGCGTCGGCATCCTTCTCCACCACGGGCGCTTTGAGCGCGAGGTGCGCCGGGTCAATCGGCTTCCAATCCTGATCGCCGAAAGCGAAGACCGGGGCGGCCACCGCAGCCGCGAGCAACAGGACGAGCGAGAAACAGATGGAGGGCAGGAGGCGAGGGCGGTTACACATAACGGACGAGCCTTTCAATTTTCGGAGTGGATAGCGAGCGGCGCGCCGGACTAAAGTTGAAGACGAGCCTGCTCAGACAGTGAGAAGCCGTTTGAGAGCCGTTCGGGGCGGCGCGGGGATAGTAGCGCAAGTCATTTGTCGCGGACAAGCGCGAATTCGCAATTTCCCGACGCCGCCGACGAAAAATCTTCGAGTCGATTCGGGTCGCAGCCCGCGCCGACCCGCGCCGTGCAATTACCGGCGAGGCGCGCTCGCTCGCGGGATGGGCGCGCCGGGACGCGCTTCGCGAGGCGAGCGGGTGCGCGATGACCACTCAGTCCTGTGCTATAATTTGTGCCTCTTTGCCCCATACCAGCGGCAGAATTTAGCGAGTTTATATTTCCCTCAGGAGGATTGGAGTTTATGGCGACCGAACTCAAACGCGGAGACGCGACCATCGGTAAAATCGAAGAACTGCTCGGCGCGGAGGCACGCACGCTGCTCGACTATAGCTCGCAGACCATCTCCAAAGATCAACTGCAATTGCCCGGCCCGGATTTCGTGGACCGCGTCTGGTCGTCGTCCGACCGCAGCCCGCGCGTCATGCGTTCGCTCCAGACGCTCTTCGACAACGGCCGCCTGGCGGGCACGGGCTACCTGTCGATCCTGCCCGTCGATCAGGGTATCGAGCACTCCGCCGGCTCAAGCTTCGCGCCTAACCCGATGTACTTCGACCCGGAAAACATCGTGCGCCTCGCCATCGAAGGCGGCTGCAACGCCGTCGCCTCGACCTTCGGCGTGCTCGGCATGGTCGCGCGTCGCTACGCGCACAAGATTCCGTTCGTCGTCAAGGTCAACCACAACGAACTGCTGACCTACCCGAACCGCTTCGATCAGGTTCTCTTCGGCACGGTGGATCAGGCGCACGACATGGGGGCGGTCGCCATCGGCGCGACCATCTATTTCGCCTCCGAAGAATCCACGCGCCAGATCACGGAGATCAGCGAAGCCTTTGCCTACGCGCACGAACTCGGCATGGCGACCATCCTCTGGTGCTATTTGCGCAACAACAAATTCAAGACCGGGGGCGGCGACATGCACACGGCGGCAGACCTGACGGGGCAGGCCAACCACCTCGGCGTGACCATTCAGGCCGACATCATCAAGCAGAAGCTGCCCGAACGTAACGGCGGCTACAACGTGCTCAACATGGAAGGCTCAACCTACGGCAAGACGAGCAAGAAGATTTACGAGGAACTCACCACCGACAACCCCATTGACCTCGTGCGCTATCAGGTCGCCAACTGCTACATGGGGCGTTGCGGCCTGATCAATTCGGGCGGCGAATCGAAGGGTCAGACTGACCTGCAAGAAGCCGTGCGCACCGCCGTCATCAACAAGCGCGGCGGCGGCATGGGACTCATCTCCGGCCGTAAAGCCTTCCAACGTCCTATCGAAGAAGGCGCGGCGCTCCTGAACGCGATTCAGGATGTGTATCTCTCCGAAGAGATCACCGTCGCCTAAGTCGATGTCGAATGCGGAACGCGGAAGGATGAAGTAAAGACGAGTTGTTTAACTTCATCCTTCCGCGTTCCTACTTCATCGTTTACCTTCTTTTCCCGTCTGAGAGTTGATGGTCGAAGCAGCCCCGCAAAAAACGTCTCCCGATGCGGAACTCCTCCACGCCGTCGCGCGCGGAGACGAATCCGCCCTCGCCGCGCTGTATGATCGTTACCACTCCATCCTCTTGGGTCTTCTGCTCCGTATATTACACAGCCGCGCCGAGGCGGAAGACGTGTTACAGGAAGTCTTCCTCCAAATCTGGCAGCGCGCGGCCAATTTCGACGAGGCGCGCGGGCGCGGTTTTACGTGGATGGTGACGCTGGCGCGCTCGCGCGCCATTGATCGATTGCGTTCGCTGCAATCGCGCCAGCGCGCAGACGATACGTCGCTGCGCGACGCGCCCGAGGCCATCGGCGACGCCAGCGACGACGCGTACCACGCCGAGCAGCGAGAAATAGTGCGCGCCGCGCTCGCCGAGATTCCGGAAGAACAAAGCCGCGCGCTGTTGCTCGCGTACTTTGAAGGGTTGACCCAATCGGAAATCGCCGCCCGTCTCGGTCAGCCGCTCGGCACGGTCAAGACGCGTATGCGCAGCGGCATGGGCAAGCTGCGCGAATTGTTAGGCGAGAAGTTGGGACGCGGCGCGAACTCGAATTTTTAAGGTTCGCCGTATCCGGAAGTTTAGATGACGCACGAAGACTACAAAGAGATGATCGCGCTCGACGCGCTCGACGCCCTCGACAGGGGCGACGGGCAGCAGCGTCGCGCCCTCGACGCGCATCTCGCCGGGTGCGCCGACTGCCGCGCGGAATTGCGAGTCCTGAGCGATGCGGCGGCCTCTCTCGTCTATACGGTCGCGCTGCCGCAATCGCCCGCGCCCGAGCTTCGCGCCCGCATTCTGACGGCCATCAAATCACACCCGCAGGACGCGCGCCGCGCGCACGCCGGCGGCGACGCGGCCACCGCTTCGCAAACTTCCAACGTCAGTCTGCCCGAAGAATTCGAGCGGCGACGCGAGGCGCGCGATGTCAGAATCGGCCGTCGCCTCTTCATGGCCGGTTCACTGGCCGCTTCGCTTGCCCTCGCCGCGCTCCTCGTCACGCTTGCGCTCACATGGCAGCGCAACGCGCGGCTGCAAGGCGAACTTGCGCGGCTCTCCGAAACCGTCAGCCGGACGCAACAGGAACTCGCACACACGCGCGCCGACCGCGAACTGCTCGCCGCCCCCGATGCCCACACCGCCACGCTCTCCGGCACGAAAGTGGCCGAGCGGGCGCACGCCCGTCTGACCTTCGACGCGCAGACCGGGCGCGCCATGCTGACGGCCGCCGACCTGCCGCCCGCGCCCGCCGGTAAAGCCTACCAGCTCTGGTTTATTGCCGAAGGCAAACCACCGATGCCCGGCAGCGTCTTCCAGCCCGACGCACGCGGCCACGCCGAAATGCACGAGACCATTCCGCCCGAAGGGCGCAACGCCGCCATCTTCGCCGTCACCCTCGAACCCGCGGGCGGCACGAGCGCACCGACCGGCGAGATGTACCTGAAAAGTTCCGCTTCCTGATTGCCGCATCGCGGCAGTTGAGTCGCGCCCATCAACTCCGCGTGAAAAACTTGCTATAGTATTTCCGGCTGCGCTGGCGCGCGAAATTTCAAGGGATGAGAGGGACGGACAGTGGCTGACAAAAAACGCTCCGACAACGATGCCGTGATGAACACGATTACAGACGAGACGGGACAATTCGACGCGCGATTTCTCCTCTGGCGCACCTTCTGCGCCGAACACGACGTGCCCGTCGAAACCCTCCCCAGCGACCTCACCGGCGACATCCGCGACAAGTGGAACGAATTGAAAGACAGCAAACTCAAGTGACGAGTGACGGGTGACAAGTTAAAACAGCGTGGCTTTCTAACTTGTCACCCGTCACTCGTCACTTGTCACTGTTTTAGAAGTGTCTGCCCGGCGTGTAGACGCCTGTGAGAAATGGGTTGGTGAGTCGCTCGCGCCCGATGGTGGTGTCGGGGCCGTGGCCGGAGTAGACCGTAACGTCGTCGCCGAGCGGCACGATCTTATTCAAGAGCGAATCCATCAACTGGTCGTAAGAGCCGCCCGGCAAATCCGTCCTCCCGATTGACCCCGCGAACAGGCAATCTCCCACAAACACTTTTCGCTCGCGCGCCTCGAACAGAACGACGTGGCCGGGCGTATGCCCCGGACAATGCAGCACCTGAAAGGCGAGCGCGCCCACCTCGTAATGTTCCCCGTCCGTCCAGTAACGATCAGGCGCGGGCGGCGCGGCATAGTCGAAGCCGAGCGCGCCCCACTGCGAGCGCGGGATGCCGAGCAGGGCGGGCTGCTCGGGCAACTGCCGGTAGAGCGGTTCGTCGGCCGCGTGCAGGATGACTTCGGCACGGGGGCGCAAACTCTTCAACGCCGCGACTCCCCCGACGTGATCCATGTGCGCGTGCGTCACCGCGATGGCCTGCAAGTCGAGGCCGTGCCGTTCGAGCGCGCCGACGATTTGTTCGGCGTCATCGCCGGGATCGACACAGACCGCGCGCCGCGTCTGCTCGCAACCGAGTATGCGCGTCTGCTGTTGAAACGCCGTGACCGTGATCGTTTCGATAATCATCCGAGAGAACCTTCGAGGCATAAATTGACGCGGAAATTGCATCTAAAAGAAGTATAAACCGCCCCTCAGGAATCTACTAACAGACGACTTTTCATCAGAGGTTTTACGACCCATGCCACTTGGTAAGAAATCAACTTCGCTCGCCGGGGTGCTCGACGAGTTGACGGCCGAAGCCGCGCCGGAGTTGACCGAACACTTAGAGAATAACGACCTGCGCTGCTATGCCTGCGGCCACCGCTGTCTGATCAGGGAAGGCAAGCGCGGCATCTGCAAAGTGCGCTTCAACGAAGGGGGGCGGCTGCTCGCCCCCTCGAATTATGTCGCCGCGCTCGCCTGCGACCCGACGGAGAAAAAGCCCTTCTTCCACGCCCTGCCCGGCTCGGACACGCTCACCTTCGGCATGCTCGGCTGCGACCTCCACTGCGGCTATTGCCAGAACTGGCTGACTTCTCAGGCGTTGCGCGACGACGCGGCGGGCACCGAGCCGCAGGTCGTCTCGGCGGATCGCCTCGTCGCGCTGGCGAAGGCTTACGGGGCTTCTATGGTGGGGTCGAGTTATAACGAGCCGCTGATCACGGCCGAGTGGGCGGTGGAAGTTTTCCGTCGCGCGAAGCCCCAGGGGTTCAAGACGGCATTCATCTCGAACGGCAACGCGACGCCGCAGGTGTTGGACTACCTGCGGCCGTGGACGGATTGCTACAAGATCGATTTGAAGTCCATGAACGACCGCAACTACCGGCAACTCGGCGGCGTGGTGGATAACATTCTCGACACCGTGCGGATGGTCAAGGAGCGCGGCTTCTGGTCTGAGATCGTGACGCTCCTCATCCCCGGCTTCAACGATTCGGAGGACGAGATCAAACGCGCGGCCGCGTTTATCGCGTCGGTCTCGCCGGACATCCCCTGGCACGTCACGGCCTTTCATCAGGACTACCGCATGCAGGAGAACGCCAACACGACGGCCGAACAACTTGTCCGCGCCTGCGAGACGGGGCGTGCGGCGGGCTTGCGTTTCGTCTACGCGGGAAATTTGCCGGGACGCGTCGGCCGCTACGAGAACACCTACTGCCCCGCGTGCGACGAACTGTTGATCGAGCGCTACGGCTACATCATCAAGCGTATGAAAGTGACGCCGGATGGGAAGTGCCCCGCGTGCGCGACGCTGATTCCCGGCGTGTGGGCGTAGATCGTCAAAAGACGTAAATCGTCAGTCGTCAATCGTGAATAGAGAAGAACAGTCTTCTTTCTATTCACGATTGACGACTGACGATTTACGTCTTTTTATCTTTCTTAGAAATTCGACGAGCGGCGTTCGAGGTCTTCGGGCGTGCCGTAGAGGGGCGTGTATGCTTCTTCATTTTCGGCGGCCTGGAGGGCGCGTTTGAGTTCGGCGAACTCGCGCGAGACGGCGTTGAACTCGTCGGCGTCGAAGTGTTCGTAGCTGCCCGCGAGGTCGAGCACGCGGTCTATGCGCCGGTTCGCCTTGTCGAGCACTTCCACGCCGATGCGCCCCTCCGCGACCGCACCGCAGATGAGATCGCTCGCGGCCTTGAAGTTTGCCTCCTGCTCGCAGATGAGGATCATGTCCGACCCCGTTTCGATGGCGCGCAAACTGGCCTCGGCCACCGAGAGCGTCTGCACGACCGCGCCCATCTCCATGTCGTCCGTGATGACGAGGCCGTCGTACTTGAAGGCGGTGCGCAGCATTCGCATCACGACGTTGTTGCTGATCGTCGCCGGGATTTGCGCGAAGTCTTCGAGCGAGGGCAGTTCCGCCGTGCGCCGAAACCACGCCTGCAAAAATTCCGACACTTCGGGGAAGGCGGCGTGGCTCACCATCACCGAATGAAGTCGCTCGCCGGGGCGGTGGAACATCAGGTCGAGAAAGGGCACGAGGTCGTGTTCGAGAATCTCCGGCCACGAATGCGTGACGACGGGCAGGCGGCGGTGCGAGTCAACCTGCGAACCGCCGAGGCCGGGGAAGTGCTTGCCGCAGCCGATGATCTTGTGCGCCTGCAAGCCGTCGAGATATGCGCCCGCGAGCCGCGCAACTTCCTCCGGCTTTTCGCCGAACGTGCGGCCGCGCAAACCGTTCTCCTCGTTGCCGCCATGAAGATCGAGGACGGGCGCGAAGTTCATGTTGAAGCCGAGCAGGCGCAGAGCGCGCGCCGAGAGTTCGCCGAACCGGCGCGCGAGTTCCATGCGACCGGCGAGGCGCACGGCTTTGGCCGGGGGCATCGGCTCGCAGATGTCGCGGAAGCGATCCACGAGTCCGCCCTCCTGATCCACGCCGATGATGACGCGCCCGCCGAGCGCATCGCGTATCTGCGCGTTCAGGAGCGCGACCTGCTCCGCCGATTCGACGTTGCGCCCGAACAGGATGACGCCGCCCGGCTGTATCTCGCGCAACATCTCGCGCAAACGTTTATCCAGGCGCGTCCCCGGCAGGCCGACGAACAAAAGTCGCCCGGCCTTGCGCCTGATCTCGTCGGTCTCGCTCTGTCCCCTTGTAGTTTCGGTCATCGTTTCAGTCGAATTTTCCTTTCGCTCAAGCTTAAAGGTTCGACGCGCGAACGCGCAAGGCATCCGGCGCGAAGACATGCAAAACGCACGACGGCGGCGGGAATCGGCCGACACGCTTTGTTATACTCGCCCTATGGTCGCCGGAGAGCTTTCACTATCAGCATCACCCGCCGCCGCGCTCACGGCGCGCATACGGGAGCGTGCGCTCGCTTTGGGCTTCCACAAGGTCGGCGTCGTGCCGGCCGCGCCGCTCGCAGACGAGCGGGCGCGGCTGGAAGAGTGGCTGCGGCGCGGCTACCACGGCGAGATGAGTTGGATGGCGCGCGACCCGGAGCGGCGCACAGACCCGCGCGAGGTCATGCCGGGCGCGCGCTCCGTCGTCGTCGTCGCGCTCAACTACTTCACTCCGCACGAGCACCCGCCAGACCCGGCCGCCGGCAAAATCTCACGCTACGCCTGGGGCGACGATTATCACGATGTCGTCGGCGACAAGCTCAAGGAACTGCTCGCGTGGATTAAAGCGGAATGTCCCGAGGCCGAGGGCAAGGCATGCGTGGACATTCAACCGCTGATGGATAAGGCCTGGGCTGTGCGCGCGGGCCTCGGCTGGATCGGCAAGCACACGAATCTCATCACGCGCGAATACGGCTCGTGGGTCTTCCTCGGCGAACTCCTCCTCAATCTCGAACTCGACTACGACACAGACACGTCAGAGGATCACTGCGGCACATGTACGCTCTGCATCGAGGCGTGCCCCACGGGCGCGATCACGGAGCCTTACGTCGTCGATTCGAACCGCTGCATCTCTTACGCCACCATCGAACTGCGCGCGCCCGACATCCCCGCCGAAGTTGCGGGCAAACTCGACGGCTGGCTCTACGGCTGCGACATCTGCCAGGACGTGTGCCCCTGGAATCGCTTCGAGCAGCCGACCACGGAGACGCGCTTCGAACCGCGCGAAGGCCAGGTTTCCGCCGACCTCGCCGCCTTGCTCGAACTCACGCCCGACACTTATGCCGCGCGCTTTCGCCGCAGCCCCATCAAACGCGCCAAGCTCGCCGGACTCCAACGCAACGCCCGCGCCCTCAAAAAAAATCCGGCCGATTGAACGTCCATCGCCGTTTGCAGCCAACGGCATCTAAACCTTACGCCCGCGCCCGGAACGGTGGCTTGGAACGCCCCTCCGGCCAGCGTATGATGGTGTTTTCAAATCCGTCGCCGGAATCTCTCCGGCGCGCGCACAGTGAAAGACGAGAGCGAAAGACAAGTTAAGTGACCACTGCCGTACTCAAAGATTCATACGGGCGTGCGATACGCGACCTGCGCGTGTCGCTGACCGACAGGTGCAACTTCCGTTGCTTCTACTGCCTCCCGCACGGCGAGCCGCCCATCGCGCCCAAAGAACAGATGCTCTCGTACGAAGAGATCGAGTACGTCTCGGACATCTTCGTCTCGCTCGGCATCGAAAAAATCCGGCTCACCGGCGGCGAGCCGATGATGCGCCGCGACATCGAGACGATCATCGGCAAACTGGCCGCGCTCAAACCGCGCCTGCACGATCTCGCGCTGACCACGAACGGCTACTTCCTGCCCGGCCGCGCCGCCGCGCTCAAAGCAGCCGGTCTCGACCGCATCACCGTCAGCCTCGATTCCCTGCGCCCCGAAACGTTTCGCCGCATGACCGGCGTGGACGTGCTCTCGCGCGTACTCGAAGGCATCGAGGCGGCACGCGACGCGGGACTCGCGCCCATCAAGATCAACGCCGTCATCGTGCGCGGGCACAACGACTCGGAGGTGGCGGACTTCGCCCAATTCGCGCGTGAGCACGACATCTCGATGCGCTTCATCGAGTTCATGCCTCTGGATTCCGGCCACGAGTGGTCGCGCGCGGGCGTCTTCTCGGGCCGCGAAATTCGCGCCGCGATTGAGGAGCGTTTCCCGCTCGCGCCGCTGCCCGTGCGGCGCGGCGCGGAGACCTCGGCGCGCTACCGTTTCGCCGACGGCGCGCCCGGCGAGATCGGCATCATCGCGCCCGTCAGCGAACCCTTCTGCGGCGCGTGCTCGCGCATACGCCTCACCGCCGACGGCCAGATCAGAACCTGCCTCTTCTCCACCGTCGAGCACTCGCTGCGCGACGTGCTGCGCCAAGGTGCGACGCGCGCCGAACTCGTCGAGTACATCGAATCGGTCGTCCTCAAAAAAGAGCCGCGCCACTACATCAACGACCCCGGCTTCCGCCAGCCCGCCCGCACGATGAGCTTCATCGGCGGCTAG
>DATCWB010000104.1:0-3688 GCA_036566625.1 Pyrinomonadaceae bacterium | reverse complement strand
GAAATCCGCATTCCGAAATCCGCATTTATCTCACTTCGACTTCGACGGGTTTCGCATCGCGGTTGGCGTCGGTCGTCGGGAAGTTGGAGAGGTTGATGCCGAAGGGGAGGTCGGCGTCGGTTTCCACGACGAAGCGAACGGAGAGCGGTCGGCCGCGTGCGGCCTCGGCGCGGGCGACGAGTGAGTCCACGCGCCACTCCTGAATGAGAACCTGCGGTGATTTCTCGACCGTGACGAGACGCGATCCGCAGTTCGTCCCGTTGATATAGAGCGTGACGCGCGTGCCGTCGTAGCGACCCTGCGCTTCGACGGGCAGCACGGGTTGCAGGTGCGCACGCACGATGATCTCGCCGACCTTGCGCCAGTCTTCCCTGCCCGGCACGACGTACTCGAAGAAGCCCACGCCCGAACCCCACACATACCCCTCGCCGCCGCCCATCTTTTCAAAACGACCGCGCATGGCCTGTTCCGGCCGGAAGCGATAGAGCAGGCCGCCGCCGGGGAGCGGGTTCGTGATGTCCGGAATCGCGCCCGCGTCGCCCGCCGTGCGCGCGAAGGCGAACTGTCGGGGGATGAGATGGCGGCGCGCATCGAGCGTGTCGTCGGGGGGCGAGGCGTTGCGCCGCGATGCGAAGAGCGCCGCGCCGCGCGCGATCTCGGCGCGCACGGCTTCGTCGCGCGTGTTCGTGTAGGTGATGCCGTAGCCGCGGCGCGGGTCGGGCGTGATGATCCAGAAGATCGCGCCCGCCGCGCCGTTTCTCGCAGAGTGCTCGAAGTAGGCGCGATACCACTCGGCCTGCGTGTGCCCCTCGTAGCCTTCCGGCGCCATGCCGAACTCGCCCATCACGAGCGGCTTGTTGAGCGAGAAGGTGGCGGCGGCGCGGTTCGTGATGAACTCGCCGAGCGCCTCGGGCGACGTGACGAACGTGTCGTGATCGTCGCGCGGGTAGTTGTGCACATCCGCGAAATCGACGTGCGGGAGACGGTGCTCGTCCAGCCACGCGCGCCGCTCAAAGGCCGAGCGATAGCCCCAGGTGCCGGGCGTCAACAGGTGGTTCGGGTCGAGCGATTTGACGTATGCGCTCATCTCCGCGACCCATGCGTGCCGCTCATGCCAGCGTCCGGGCGGGGCTTGCGCTTCGTTCATCAACTCGTAGGCCATGATGGTCGGGTCGTCGCGGTAGAGCACGCCCGTCACGGTGTTGCGGCGCGTGACGATTCGTTCGACGTGCTGGCGGTAGAGGCGGCGTGTCTCCGGGTTCGTGTAAAAGAGCATGGCGCGTTCCACGTTGATGCCGAAGGGTTGCCGCTCGTCGGCCGCGTCCATGATGCCCGCCCAGCGCAGGTATTGCGTGACGCCGCCCGTGTCGCGCCACCAGTTGACGAGGCAGAGTTGTACGCGCAGTTTGCGGCGCGCGGCTTCGGCCAGCACGCGGTCGAGGTGGACGAAGGCTTCTTCGTTCCAATCGTCGGGGGCGCGGCGGAAGGGGTGCGTGCGCGGCCAGTCGGCGCGGTCGCCGCCGACGCTCATCACGCCGTCTTTTTCCGTGCCCTCGCCGTACGCCCACACGCGCAGGACGCCGAGGCCGAGTTGCTGCGCCTCTGCGAGCGTCTCCGGCATCCGCGCGCGATCCTCTTCGCGGTACATAACGGCGACGTTCGCGCCCGCGAAGCGGAACGGTTGTTTGTCCACCAGGAAGCGCGTGCCGCTCGTCGTGACGAAATGCGGGGGCACGGTTTTGGGGCGCGCGGCCGGTTCGCGCACCGTCAGGATGATCGCCGCGCCCATGGCGAGCGCGAGCACGAGAAAGAAGAAGTTTTGTTTCAACGCCGGATGGAGAACTTTCTAAAATGGTTTGTGAGTGCGCGTGTGTTTCACGGGCGAGGGTTGGTCAGCCGAAGGAAACCGATGATGGCGCAGACGCTGCCGAGCAGCAGGAACAGCGGGGCGAACGCGCCGAAGCTGAGCACCTTTTCCGGGTCGGTCTCGGTCATGCCGAGCACGGAGACGGCCAGCAGGTGCAGGTTGAAACCGAGCAGGCAGACGCAACCGAATGCGAACCAGCGCGTGGCCGGGCCGAAGGCGCCCGAGCGCGCGAACCCGAGCACGGAGGCGATGAGCCAGCCGAGCAGGCTGCCGATAAACAGGATGAGAAAGACGACGACCGTGAGCGAGGCGAAGCGCGGCACGGCGGCTTGCGCCCACGCGAGTGGGAGAGTTGAAGCGATCAGCATGCGTTTAAGTTCCTCATTCGAGTCCATCAAGACCGGCACAAGAAATCGCCGTCCGCGCGGAGCATGTCTTAAGCAGCCACACGGCGCGCGAACGGCGTCGCAGTTTCCAGTCCGGCGTTTTCCGGCGCGGCGTCGCAGACGTGAGCGCGAGCGCGCGTATCGAACGCGCGCTCACGTCCGCGACCCGATGCTCAGACACTTAGCGCCCGCGCGCAGGTAGTTCTCACGCGGCGCGGACGCAGGTCTTCACCGCCCGGCTAAGTGATGTGAATTTCCTCTTCCTTGTTGACGTGTCGCAGGAAGTAGAGCAGCGCGCAGATGCAGGCCACAACCGCCAGCCCGATGGCATACCACAGCCAACTCTTGTTTCCCTCCGTCCCCTCCGATTGGAGGAATTTCACGAAGTAATAGAGAGCACCGACACTGGCGATGAGACCCACCACCCAGTAAACAATGTCCAGCGTACGATTCATGTTTTGACCCTCCGGCGTTTGTTGTTAATCGAAATGATGGCAAGCGAACCGGCGACCAATCGCAACGTATGATCCGAAAATCACGCCAGACTTTGTCGGGAAAGTCGTTTCGGACAAAGAAACTTTTTGTGTACGGCGGTTATGTTACCGCCGCCGCGCGCGAGAAGCAAGATAGAAAAAAGGGATGAGGGCGGAGGGATGAGGGTATGAATGAAGAAAACCACTCGATCCGTTGAATATTTTCCCCTTCATCTCATCCCTCCGCCCTCATCCCTTGAGAATGAGCCTGCGGTCTCCGGCGCGGCGCGTGATGCGTGCGCGGTCGAGATATTCGAGCAGGGGGATGGCGTACTTGCGCGAGACGTTCGTCAAATCTTTGAAGGCGGCGACATCAATGAGGCGTTCGGGTTCGTGGCGCGCGGCGTATTCGCCGAGAGTTTCGACGAGGCGTGCGAGGGCGTCACGGTGAACCAGCAGATCGTTTGAGACGCGCACCAGCGCGCCGGAGTCGAGCAACAGTTGCAGGATTTTGCGCGCGTGCTCGCGCGGCGTCTGTTTGCCGGCCGAGGCACGCGCCAGCGCGTCGTCGAAGGTGGGGGCTTCGAGCGCGGCCTCGCGGTAGATTCGTTCGAGGCTCGTGTGCAACTCGGCGTCGGCGGCTGAGAGGGCGAGCGTGTGGCCGCCCGCGCGCACGATGTCGCGCTCCGAGACGAGCAGCCCCGCGCGCTCGGCTTCGTTAAGCACGGCGCGAAAGATTTCCGGCGCGACGTGCGCGAACACACGCTCGCGCAAAGTTTCGCGCGCGAGGCCGCGCTGCAAAGGCTCGCGCTTGTGGTGCGCTTCCACTTCGGCGCGCGCGGCGCGGATAAATTCATCGAAAATCCTGCGCCCGACGTAGACCCCCTCGGCCTCGACCATCGCCGACGCGCCCGTCGCAACCCCCGCGCCCGCCGCCGCCGTCAACGCCTCGCGTAACGCCG